>CAYQZD010000050.1:0-13765 GCA_964421875.1 uncultured bacterium | reverse complement strand
GGGTCGCCCATCAAATTGTTCCAATAGACGTATCTGCTTCCGTTGGACCAGTCATGCTGGTAGGTTAGGTATATTTGCAGCTTGCCCCTGAAGGTTACGGGGCCGAGTTCGGTGATACCTCCCTCCAGCAGAGCGCACCACATCCCCTGGTCCATAGAGTTATTGTAACGGGTACTCGTCATACTGGTAGCGGTTCCCACGCATCCGATAGCCCCTTTAGGGACGGAGTTGGTACCGGCTCGGAGGAAGGCTTCCGATTCATCGGCTCCACTGGAGCCGAAATTGCCGGTGCCGCAGGTGAGGATGGTGGCGAAGGGGATTTTGAAGGAGTTTTGCAGGTTGAGGATATCGCTGGGGGAGAATCCATTCATACTGATGTATCCTCTGAAATGGAAGATACTCACACCGCTGTTTATGGTGTTTATCATAAAGGAACGGATTTGGGATGAGCTGCCCATAGTGTACCACATCGTGTCAATCTGGGTATAACCCAGTTCCATTAGCTGCAGTTTAATCCAGTGGTTTATCTGAATGGTAGACCAGCCGCTGGAACTGCTCCCGGAGACCAGCGAGGCTTTTCGATACCAATCGGTTATAGTGCGGGAGGGTTCCTGCTCGTAGTATAGAATTTTAGTGATTACAGTGCGTAAATCGCTGGTAGAGCCGGCGCTAAGCCTTCCCACCGTGATATCGGTGAGGATGTCGCTTCCTTCGACCATAGTATAGTTATGGTCGGTCGCGCCGCTTGAATGGGTATAGCATCGTATAGCAAGACCTCCGGCGGCGTCCCCCACCAGCACCACGTGCTCCAGGGGCGGGTCGTAGGTATTGTAAGCGTTCTGGATGATGTTTTTCACGGTAGTGGTGCTAGCGTTGTTAGAGACCATTTCCACATGAGTATGGTATCCCCGCCGCTTCTTCCATTCGATATAGGGGGCGAGCACATCGCTGACGCCGGAAACGTTGGGATAGATAATAAGCAGCGAACCTTTGACTTCAGCTCCGTTGGGATTGATGTAATCATAGTTGGCAATGACATCCCGATATATTTTATCGAAGGTCATAGTGATGGGGCGGGTTTGGCGGATTTTAATGTTCTCCGCGGGGCCATCGTCGAAGCTCAATTCAACGTGAATTCCGGTGAGCACCATCGCTTCGCCGGTCGCAGGATTCACCCTGACAGGGAAAACGGATACCGGAATCAGCCGGTAATCCCTCATAACCGCAGGTTGGCCGACATCGACCCATTTATTCGGGAAAAACTCTCCGCGCTCATAGTATCTCTCACCGAATTCCCAGATATCGGAATTGGAGGGGGAATCGTATTCATATTCTTGATGTGGATAGGGATTGACTCCGCTGACAGTGCGGTACTGCGGTTCGAAGGATAGAATTCTGACCCTCGCCCGGTTGGGAACTGCGAAGAGGCGGGTGATAACCGGGACTTCGGGGGCGCCGATTTCACCGGTGACTCCCTCGGAATCGATGTAGAGCAAATCGAGTTGTTCCTCTCCTTTTTCCAGGTTTCGTACGGATATAGCGGGGATTCTGAAATCCAGCGCAATCCCCCTCTGGTCATGCCTCTGGATGGAGAGCTGAGTTTCAGCGATTGAGGGGTCCCCCAAAAGTGTCAGCGCAGAAGCCGTTCCCACAAACAGGAATGCAGTAATAATAACGGCCATTACTTTGAGCTTCATAGACGGGCTCCGATAATTAAAGATTTATATAACAATGTCAAGTCTTTTCAATAATGCAAATATTTGAAACTTTCAAGCAGGATATTCACAACAGGACATAAAATCAGGTGTACAAACAGCAGTGCAAAAATCGCTCCCATATTGAGAATAATTATGGTCTGGTCTGTTCATTCAAGACAAATCTCATCTTAATATGCGTTTTATTCATTGTACTGATTCCCATAAGTTTTATCCGGTGTAAGGGCGTTCAATTGAACGCCCCTACAAAAACACTTGGTAGAATAGGTATATTAAGCGAACAAATCCGGTTCGGATTCCGATTCCGGCGGCGTCTCATTTGTCGCATCGTCATCACCGTTTTTTATCACCCGCGCCACATCGGTAATCCAGTCGTCCTCGCCGATATTCATCAGTCGGACGCCTTGAGTGTTGCGCCCGATGGTTCGTATTTTACTCACGCTGACCCTGATGACGATACCCTTGGCGGTGATAATCATCAGGTCGTCGTCATCCACCACTTCCATCAGTGCTATCAGACGTCCCACCTTATCGGTGGTTTTAAGGGTGATAATCCCCTTGCCGCCGCGCTTGGTGATACGGTAATCGGCGATGTCGGAGCGTTTGCCGAAACCTTTTTCCGAAACCACCAGCAGGGTGCCTTCCCGCCTGACCGCCACCATTCCCACCACGGCGTTGTCGCCTGCTATGATGATTCCCCTAACACCTGCGGCGCCTCTACCCATAGGCCGGATATTATTCTCGTGGAAACGGATAGCTTTACCTTCCTGAGTGCCGAGGATGATGTCCTGAGTTCCGTCGGTGGTCTTTACTTCGATTAATTCATCGCCTTGGTTCAGGTTGATAGCAATGATACCGTCGCGGCGGGGGTGGGAATAAGCCATCAGGTCGGTCTTTTTAACCATACCCTTACGGGTGGCGAAAACGATGAATCTTCCCTCCTCGAATTTTTCCACATTGACGAAGGAGGCGATTTTTTCGCCCTTTTGCAACTGCAGCAGGTTCACCACCGCTTTGCCTTTGGTGGCGCGTCCCATTTGGGGGATTTCGTGGACTTTAAGCCAATAAACCCGCCCCTTATCGGTGAAAAACAGGATATAATTATGGGTGGAGGCGACGAAGAGATATTGGATGAAGTCTTCCTCTTTGGAATCCGCGCCCCGGCTGCCTTTACCGCCGCGTCCCTGGCGGCGGAAGCCGGAGACGGGGAAGCGTTTGATATAGCCGGCGTGGGAAATGGTAATTACCATATCCTCTTCGGCTATCATATCTTCGACACTGAACTCGTTGTAGTCGCGAATGATTTCGGTGCGGCGTTCATCCCCGAATTTGTCCGCCACTTCCAGTAACTCATCCTTGACGATGGACATACGGCGTTCGAAGCTTCTTAGGATATCCTGCAGGTCGACAATCAGTTCTCTCAGGGCTTTGAGTTCATCGCGGAGTTTCTGCCGTTCCAAACCGGTAAGGCGCGCCAGGCGCATATCGAGGATGGCTTTGGCTTGAATTTCGCTGAGGCTGAACCGTTCCATCAGTTTTTCGCGGGCGGCATTGACATTGGCTGACTTCTTGATAATGTCCACCACCTCGTCGATGTTATCCACGGCGATAACCAGTCCCCTGACGATGTGTTCCCGCTCTGTGGCCTGGCGCAGTTCGAATTCGGTGCGCTTTTCCACCACTTTGTGGCGGTGCTTGATGAAGTGTTCCAGGGTCTGTTTCAGGTTCAGCACGCGGGGAATACCGTCCACCAGCGCCAGCATAATCACGCCGAAGGTTATCTGCATCTGGGTATGGCGAAAGAGCTGGTTGAGGACGACTTCGGGCATAGCTTCTCGTTTCAGCTCGATGACCAGGCGCATCCCGTCGCGGTCGGATTCATCGCGGATGTCTGAGATACCTTCGATTTTTTTATCGCTGACCAGTTGAGCGATTTTTTCTATCAAACGCGCTTTGTTGACGGTGAAGGGAAGTTCGGAAACGATAATTCGGCTTCGGTTGCCCTTGGCTAGTTCAGCGCCGGCTCTGGCGCGGACGATAACGCGCCCGCGGCCGGTGGTGTAAGCGTCGTAAACTCCGCTCACCCCGAATATTATGCCGCCGGTGGGAAAGTCGGGGGCTTTGATATAATCGGTGAGGCAGGAAGGGCTGCCGGATTCTTCAACTACGGCAATCTCCTCACCCTCCTCGTCCTCATCGGCGGCGAAGATGGAGGGTTTGGGGATGAAGATGGGGAGTTGGGGATTATCTATTAGAGCGACCGCGCCCCGGACCACCTCCCGCAGGTTATGCGGCGGGATGTTGGTCGCCATGCCGACGGCGATACCGGAGGAGCCGTTGACCAGCAGGTTGGGAATTTTCGCGGGAAGGACTTCGGGGATTTCGAGGGTTTCGTCGTAGTTGGGGACGTAGCCGACGGTCTCCTTGTCGATGTCTTCCAGCATTTCCGCAGCGATAGGGAGCATACGGGCTTCGGTGTAACGCATCGCGGCGGCGCTGTCCCCGTCCACCGAGCCGAAATTCCCCTGCCCGTCGATGAGGGGGTAGCGTAATGAGAAGTCCTGCACCATCCGCACCATAGTGTCGTAGATGGCGGCGTCGCCGTGGGGGTGATATTTACCCATCACATCGCCGACGATGCGGGCGGATTTTTTGTAGGGTTTACCGGGGTCTAAGCCCAGCTCGCTCATACCGTAGAGGATGCGGCGGTGCACCGGTTTGAACCCGTCCCTCACGTCCGGCAGCGCCCGGGCGACGATGACGGACATCGAGTAGTCGAGGTAGGAGTCCTTGAGTTCCTCTTCTATGTTCAGGGGGATAACGGTTTCGTGGAGTTCGATGGCCATAGGTTATTATGATATTTAATATTAAGCGCTTAAGAAATCATTGATGGTGACTCCGGCATATTTAATAATTGCCCTTATCGTTCCTTCTGGGATATCGCCGGGATGGTGAGGAATTACAATTCGTTTCCTTGATTGAGGATGGAGCCAAATTTCATGACTACCGGATGCCTGGCGGTCGAAAACGAATCCAAGTTTTTTCAATCTCCTAGTCAAATCACCATATTTGAATCCAGCCAGCCTCCCCATTAATCGACACCAACCGGAATTCTTATCTGCTCCTCATTTTCATTGAAATCCTCTAATCCAGCCGGAATCTCTTCCCCGTATTCCCGATATGATTCAATCAGTTTCCTTGCCACATCGCGGGCGATTTCCAGGGTTTCGCTTAAGGTCCTTCCTTGGGCAATCAATCCGGGCAGGACTTCGCTGGTGGCGAGGTAAACGCCTTCGGGGAGGTGTTCAATCTTTAATTTCAGTAGTTTTTCACTCATACGAACCTCACTTTATTTCCACCACCCCTCTCCCCAGCTTCGCTTCGCCGTTCACCAACTTTATCGAGCCGTCCGGTCTTTCTAATGCGAAGGCGGCGTCGTTGTAGGCGGCCCAGCCGTTCAGGGGGATTCGCTTTCCCAGATGCAGGATGACCGCTTGCGGATGGCGGAAGACCGCATCGAAGGGCGGTTCCCCCCGCTCCGGGGCATCAGGGAATAGGTTTGCGGGGAGATATTTCACCTGCCCTTTGGCGATCAGGGGCACCAGGCTTTTAATCCGGGCTTCGCCTTTACTCAAGCTCATAAATTTCAGACGGATGAAGGCTTCACTAAATTATATAATATAAATATAATTAATTAAAAATGCAAAAAACCGTAACGTAGAGCACAAAAATGTAGAGGAATTATTGTGAGATGCAGTCAACGGGCTTCGGAGCTGTCCGGGGAAATATTCCCCGGTTCGGTGATGACATATTCCCCATCTTTGAGGGTTATACTGTAGGATTTCCTTTCCGGGAATTTTTCTATTAGGACACGGTTGTGCGCTCCGAAATCGCGGGCGAAGATAATGTTGTTTTTTTCGATTAAGGGGGACATATATATCAGTCCCTGCTTCAAGGGGATGTGTTCGCGGAGTTTATCCTCTTCCGGCGTGGGGATGTAATACGGATTCCCCCAATATCGGTTCAAGGCGGCGCCGATGGCTGGGAGGGGGGCGCACCGGCCGAATCCCTGCTCCGGGGGGATTTTCAGGCTTCTCAGGGCGCTTTCCACCGCTGTATCGTTCAGCATCCAGGCGTAGAACCAGGCTTGCCGGTTGGTGAAGCCGAGGCTGTAGAGGCGGGCGTGTCGGTCGGAGGAGGGGTAATCGTCGAGGAAGACCAGAGCGTCCCTCACTCCGGCGGCTTCGACCGCTTCGATGAAATCGGGGCGGACATCGCGGTAGCCGCGGGAATACTCGTTCACTCGCGCCGGGAGGGATACTGTTCCCCACACCGCCAGCAGGATTACACCTGCTGCTATCAGCCCCCATTGCGCGGCGGCGCGGGGGACGCCGGAATCGACAATCCGGCGGTAGAAGGCTTTGAAGCCGAGGGCGGTGATTATCAGCAGGGGGAAGGCTGAAGCGTAGGCGAAGCGGGGCCCGTAAACCATATCCAGGTAGAAATAGAAAAAGTATCCGGCGAAACCGCAGACTCCGGCTGCGAACAGGCTCCATTCCTTCCAGCCCTTACGACGGCTGAAAAGCAGCCAGAACACCACTCCGATTAGCGCGGGCAGCGGCAGTTCAAAGAGGCGGCTGTTAAGCCCCTGGATCAGGGAGATTAGATGGAGAAAACCGAGCTGGGGAGTATGCGGCGGTCCCCAGGGGGATTCGCCGAACAGGAGGCCGCTGAAGCCGCCCCAGGCCGCCTGGTAGCCGGCGGTGAAGAACGAGCCAGTGGCGAAATAATTGTTGATGAAGTAGGGCGAGGCGCCCAGAACGAAACCCAATAATCCTAACAGCGCGCCCAGTCCAATTCTCTTGCGAACCGCTATCGCCGCCAGAGGCAGGCAGAAACACACTGCGGTGAAAGAGCGGGTGGAGAACATCGCTCCGGCGGCAAGCCCCGTCAAAGCGAGCCATCCGGGATGCGTCCGCCCCGATTTGAGGAAGAAATAAAGGGTCAAGGCGCCGAAGAACATCGCGGCGGGATGGCTCATAAAGGAGCCGGACATAAAGATTACAAATGGTGAAAGCGCAAACAACAATATCCAGCCGGTTTCCAGTTTAATTTCACGCAGAACCAATCCGAAGAGTATCATCGACAAAGCTGTCAATAAGGGATTGATAAGCTGGGGCGTCCCGATTAATACTCCCAGCGACAGCAGCGCCACATAACCGGGGGGATATTGCGTGAACCAGCGTCCGTTTTGAGCGACGAGGAAAGGATCGAAGTAGAATTCGAGGGGGGCTGGGGCGGGAACGGTGAATTTCCCGGCGGCGTAGATTTTCGCCTGCATAAGCTGGATTACGCCGTCGCCAACGTGGGGAATTCCGCCTAATACTAATTTCTGCGCCAGGGCAAGGATGAGGAAAAACAGTACACTGGCGACCGCTAGTGTTAGTGTTTTATTCTTTTTACCAGAAGTTTTAATCACGGGGAGAATCTTCGCCAGCATCCCCCCCGCTCCGCTGGCAAGCAGCGTTATTCCCGCCAGTCCGCCGATGTTTGCCAGCAGCAAGAGTATCCCGATAAATATGCCTGAGGCTCCGCTAAGGAAATACGCGGGAGGGACGTTTAAGAGTGATAGAATTCCCAGAGAGATGATAACATTCCGTCGAAACAGTACCGAACGCGGCGTAAAATCCAGGCGTAGTACCGCGCAGATAATCGCCGCTGCGAATAGAGCGAACACGCCGAAATAGACGAAGGATTTGAACAAGCCGAAGACTTCACTTAAAGACCGCCCGGCGGCCATTGCGGTGACTGCTTCC
Organism: uncultured bacterium; assembly: GCA_964421875.1. Lineage (GTDB taxonomy): Bacteria > Electryoneota > Tariuqbacteria > Tariuqbacterales > Tariuqbacteraceae > CAYQZD01. The sequence goes on along the minus strand of CAYQZD010000050.1, from coordinate 6,234 downwards.
GGGTCGATGCCTAAAGCTCCCCAGAGGTAAACCGCTCCGCCTAAGAACAGCAGACCCGGGATTACCGCTGCATTATTGTCTGGAGATTTCACGGCTTACCATATCTTTATTCGCAGACCGTAGCTGTTTTCATCGACGGCGAATTTGTCCCAGCGGCGTTCGGCGATGATGCTGACTCTGTCGAAAGGTCTGATGGTCAAGGGCTGGAATGATAGCAGCAGTTCACCGTGATAGAACGCAATGTTATCGGTGTAGCGGTCGATAAAGCCATAAAGCTCGAACCTGCCGTATTGTATGAAGAGGTTGGGGCTGACCATAAAGCTTTCATAGGTGTCGATGCGGAAGGTTTCAACGTAGGCAGTGGAGAAGAAATCCGCCGCGGTGAGGCTGCCGACCAGCGCCAGCGAGATTAATATCATAAGGAAAACATTTCTCATCGCTAGTCTCCTTGATGATTATGTACCCGTGTTCCGAAGGGAGTGTTGACAAAATCCCATCATCGTGGTGTCGGGTCCCCGCACCCAACACCAACTAATTATTATTCTTTAATATGCTGTCGACTGCGGGGTGTCGACAGCACGTATAAACCTCTTAGGAAACAGGCCCAAAAGCTGTTTCCGATGTAGGGGTGTTCAATTGAACACTCCTACGAATAACGTACGAACAAACTCTTCATCGTTAGCAAAATATCCTCTATGAAAGATAAACGTTCAAGATTCAGATGCAAATTCGCTTATTATTAAACTTGACATTTACTAAAAAACTCGTATATTTATAATATTACCGTAGGGGTGGTCCTCCTGTGGGCCTGAGAACACACCCTAAGTACCTGATCCGGATAATACCGGCGAAGGGAACGGAAGGGAATAATTCCGATAAAGTTTAATTACCGCCTGGTCATCACCCCTACGATGACAGGCGGTTTTTTTTTGGAGGAATCATCGATGAAAGGTTTATTGTGCTTGCTGCTCATCATTCCGCTTGCTTTCGAAGCTTGGAGCGGGGAAATCAAGGGGCGGGTCTACGACGCTGACACCGGCGCGCCTTTAGCCGGAGCGAGTGTGCTCGTGGAAGGGACAAGCTTGGGGACGGCTGCGGATGCAGAGGGGGAATTTTCCCTGAGGGGCGTGCCAGCGGAGGAATTCGTGCTGTCAGCGGGATTCGTGGGCTACAAGGTGAAGAAGATTCGGGTCGGCTCCGGTCGGGGAGAGATTGTGAATTTAGCGCTGGTTCCGGTTTACCTTCAAGGGGAGGAGGTAACGATAACCGCTTCGCGCGCTGATTTGGCCGCGGCGCCCGTCTCTTTCAGCAACATCAGCCGGGAGGAGGTGAAGGAAGCTTATTACGGACAGGAACTACCGCTGCTGCTTGAGGAAACGCCCGGTCTGTATTCCTATTCCGACGCAGGCAATCCCCAGGGATATTCTTACTTGAAAATCCGGGGATTCGACCAGAAAAGGGTATCGGTTTTTATCAACGGGATTCCCTTGAACGATCCTGAAGACCACCAGGTTTACTGGGTGGATATGCCCGACCTGGCGGCTAACATCGCCGACATCCAGGTTCAGCGGGGATTGGGGTATTCGCCCTATGGGCCTTCGGCTTTCGGGGGCTCGGTCAACATCCTCACCAGTCCCGGCCCGGAGGAGCGGCGGATGGAAACCTCATTCGGCTACGGGAGTTTCAACACTCGTAAGTTCTCCGCGCTGTTTAACAGCGGTATTGTGGACAACACTTACCAATTCTACGGGCGCTTCTCCCGCATCACCACCGACGGTTACCGGGACAACTCCGGCTTCGAGGGGTGGTCTTATTACCTGTCTGCCGCCAAATACGGCGTCAACCACACTTTGACCGTGAACCTTTACGGCGGCCCCGAATTCCTTCACGCAGCATGGGACGCCGCCCCGGAAGACTCCCTAAAAACCAACAGAAAATACAATCCCATCAGCTATCCCAACACGGTGGACAATTTCAACCAGCCGCATTACGAACTTCACCATAACCTGGAATTGAGCGAAAACCTTACATTCCATAACACCCTGTTTTACATCAAGGGCAGGGGTTATTGGGAGATGTATAAAGCGGACAGGAACCTGCGCGGCTACGGTTTAACCGATGTCGATACGCTTTATTCCGACTTGGTGACCCAGAAGTGGGTGGACAAGCATCAGTGGGGATGGCTGCCCCGGTTGGAATATCAAGACGGCCGCTGGGAGATAATCGGCGGCGGTAATTTCAATCAGTTCAACAGCCAGCACTGGGGCAAAGTGATATGGGTGGAAAATCCTCCCGCCGGAAGTCAACCGGAGCACACCAATCACGACTACGACGGCGACAGAAGTGAAGGTTCGATTTTCATTCACGCTTCTCACTTGTTTAAAGAACGGCTCAAACTGCTGGCTGACGTCCAGTTCCGCCACTTAAACATCGAGTTCCGGCAGAATCCCGCGGGGGCTTTTGCCGGGGAAGAACTCAATCGTTACAAAGTCACACACAATTTCCTCAATCCCAAAATCGGCGCCAGTTATAGAATTCGAGAATTCACAACCGCTTACGCCAGCGCCGGTTTCGCCCAGCGTGAACCTTCCGACAATGAATACTGGGACGCTTGGGATGGACCGGACGATTTCGAGGTGGACCCGCTTTTCGCTAAATCCGACACCGTATGGACGGGCTCCAATGCGCAATATGTGCGCTGGTCCAATCCGCTGGTGAAACCGGAAAAGGCGGCTGAAATCGAAATCGGAATCAGGCATCGGGGGGAGAAGTTCAGGGGGAGCGTGAACCTCTATTGGATGGATTTCCGCAACGAGATTATCTACGGCGGCGGGGTCAGCGACGGCTACCCCATCACCGGCAACGCGGATAAAACCCTGCACCGCGGAGTGGAGATGGAGGCGGAGCTGAATCCGCTGAGGTCATTAGCCGTTTATGGAAATATGAGCTATTCCCGCAACACCTTCGAATCGAATGACATTCTCGGACTCGATCCCAGCTACAATCCCGTGCCCATCAAGGGTAACACGGTGCCGCTCTTCCCGGAATTGATGCTTCGCGGCAGATTGTCTTATGATTTACGCCGCCTCCAGGGATGGAGCGTGAAACCTTCTTTGGGACTGGCTTATATCGGGGAACAATACCTTGAAAGCACCAACCTCAAGGGCGCTGTGATCGACCCTTATTGGACTGCGGATTTACGCCTGTCGCTGGAACTGCCGTCGAAACCGGGGCTGCCGACGGTGAATATCCACGCGGTGGTGGACAACCTTTTCGACTCCGAGTATGAGACCAGCGGTTATTACTATCTTGGTAATTACTATTACCCCGGCGCTTCGAGAAGTTATTATGTGGATTTAAGGGTGAGGTTATAAGTGGGAGGTTCTGCGGAGAGATAATCCTTATAATTAGGGGCGAAGCATTATAGGTTAATGACCAAAGTATTGAACTCAGAAAGAATTTAGTATTATAAAGTTGGAGATATGATGTCATTCCGGCGCAGCCGGAATCCCTCTTCAAAAGAATGATTCTGGCTCGCTTCGCGGCCAGAATGACGCTTACACTTGAAATCGGTTAAGTGTTACCAATCTCATAATAAATGCTTCGTCCCTTCTTATGAATATCGACAAGAATTCAGCATTGGAAAACACTTAAGCCCAGGAACCGTTGGTAGATTTCGTCCAATCCCTGTATCATTTTGTCCATTGTGAACCGTCGGCTGACGTCTTGGTAACCCGCTTCCCCCAGGGATTTCGCCCATTGGGGATTCTCCAGCATTTTCAGCAGCGCCTGGGTTAATTCATCCACTGAGCCGGGCTCGACACAGATACCGGTGACGCCCTCCTGAACGATTTCCTGTAAACCCCCGGTTCTACCGACTATCAAGGGTTTTTTCTGCGCCAGGGCTTCAACCGCCACCAATCCAAAGGGCTCAATCATCGAGGGCATCGCAATGATATCGAAGGAGGCGAACCACTCTTGGGGATTATCGACGAAGCCGGTGAACTCCACCCTGTCCTTGAGGCCTAATTCTCCTGTCAGAGTCTTCATCTCCTGCAAATACCGGCCTTCGTGTTCGAAATCCTGCCCCAACAGAAACGCCTGAAACGGCGTTCCGGCGCAAGCTACTTCGGCTAACGCCTTAAGCAGTGTCGGAATCCCTTTGATTTCCGCAATCTGCCCCACGAATCCGATGCGGGGATTGCCCTCCCCCTTCAATCTCCCAGCCTCAATCGGCTGGAAAAACGAGTCCTCGATTCCGCAGTAAAGGCGCATGACCTTTTCCCGATAGAAACCCTGGCTGACGATATAATCCTGCACCGCATCTGAATGGGACAGCATCAGGTCAGTCATACCTATCAGAGTTTTTCGGAATCCGGTGAAAAGTTTGAAATCGTGGATTTCGGCGATTATGGGAACTTGAGCAAGGCGAGCCGCTAATACTGCCGCTAGCGAGGCGGTAATTGAGTCGGCATGAATCAGTTTTATTTTATGACGGCGGACGACTTTGGCAGCATACAGGGTATTTGATAAATAATTGACCGGATGTTTGGGGCGGAAAATCCGCTGGAGGCAGGGAATATTCCGTTCAGCGAGGGCTTCAGGCAGCTGCTCCCCTTCGCCGCAGATTACCAGCGGGCTGGCTTTATCGCGGTCTAAGCTATCGAGGATGTTCAGCAGGTATTTTTCCGCGCCTCCGATGTATCCTACATGGGTAAGATATAGGATTCCGGTTTTATTCATCGTCCCCTCCCCGATTCTTTATGAAACCGGTGAAAATTTCCAGCGCGGACTTCACCTGTTTCCGGTTGGTTAAAATCAAAATCAAAGTGTATCCTGCGAAAAACAGGAGGATGCGTCCAATCAATCCTATCTTTGCTAAGCCTCCCCCGTATTCAGCGAGCCATCCCGCTAAAAGAGGGATGATGTGTGATGCAATCACTTTTAATGGATGAAGGAGCGAAGTCTGCATCAATCTTGCGGCGAGGATGAAAGTAACCACCATTCCCCCCATCAACACGCCGGTGAAAACCGCCGCTACCGCCTCCATTGCACCGTAATTTAGCGCCAGCGGCAATATCGCCAGAACAGCGAGGAGCTGCCCCCCCATCTGGAAGGTGAAATACCGGGGGCGGGCTTTGGCGAAAAAAACTTCGGTGTTGATAGCTCCGACAGCGCGGCTCCAGCCATAGAAAGCGAAGATTCTGAGGGCGAGAATCGATCCGTCCCATTTCGAACCATAGAACGCTCTCAGCAGGTCATCGCCGAATATGAAGACGAAGGCGGAGATGGGAGTCGCCAGCAGGGTGAATAGAGTCAAAATCTTAAGGTAAGCCTTGAAGAATCCTTCACGCTCGTCCTGCAGTGAAGCGAGGGTGGGTAAAGCGACCTGGTTGCTGAGAATAACCACATTGTTGGATATCTGCATACAAGGTCTGAAGGCGAAGGAATAGAATCCGGTGTTCACCGTTCCGAAGTACCTTCCCACGGAATACTGGTCTATTAGAGTATAAAAAAAGGCTAGGGAAGAGCCTACTGAGACTTGGACACCATATTTCAATAACCTCCTCCACATCGGGAAATCTATTCTTGGCTTGAATCTATACCTGACTACCGACCAGTAAAGACCGCTTTTCAGCGCTTCAGTCATCACTAATCCCAATACCAAACTCCATACACCCAAACCTGCTAACGCCATTCCTATGGAAGCGAGCGAGCCCATAGCAATGGAACCAAATTCGGGGAGGGCTTTCCGCTTGAATAACATATTGCGCTGGAGATAGACCGAGGGTGTCACTCCAAAAGATGTCAGCGGCGCTGCCAATCCCAGGACTCTGACAATGGGAATCAACGATTCATCTCCCAGCGAGCGTGCGAAGAGTGGAGCAATCGCATAAATCAGGCTGTAAACCAGTATTCCAAAGACGGGCACGGCAACCACCGCGGCGTTGAAGGCGCGGTCAACTTCATCCTTAATCTGTATCAATGCCGGCGTAAAACCCATCTCGCGGAACATAATCAGTCCGTTGACTAACACCGCTCCCAACGCGAAGGCGCCGAAATCCTTAGGGAAGAGGATACCGGCGAGAATCAGGTTCGCCGCAAGCTGTATTCCCCTGGCCCCGGCGGTATAGAGCGCCACCCAGACGAATCCACCGGCAACTTTGCTTCTCAATCCGTCGATATTCATAAACTTTAAAATTAACGAAAAAAAGCCGAATTTGCAAGTAAGGT
>CAYQZD010000049.1:0-25314 GCA_964421875.1 uncultured bacterium | reverse complement strand
CCATGGATGTTTTGTCTGTTTCACTACGCTAACAGTTTTTTAAATCCCTCTTTGGACCTCAGGCTTATAGCCATTCAGGGAAAGAATGATGTATGAAAATTGTCTTTCAGGCTTTTAGCCAGAAACGAACAAGTCGCGGTAACGATAACCGCTATCTCGTTATTCTATTCCGGAATGGCTATAAGGTGTGTCAAAGGTGAGGCCCATAGAAAAAATGACTCACGATCACTTACGTAAGTCTTTAATATACAAGTGCACCCACAGGGAATCGAACCCCGAACCAACTGATTAAGAGTCAGCTGCTCTGCCTAGTTGAGCTATGGGTGCATCGAGTGTTTACAATACTAAATATAAGAATTCTATCGACAAAAATCAAGAATCATAGGCCGGCAGGAAGTCCCGGATAGTATAAAACTACCAATGTCATCTTGACTTCACTGATTCATAGCCAGATATTTTGCGAAACTGTAGGGTTCGGGGAAATATCCGTCTGCGCCGATTTTGTCATTGAAAGCCTGGGAAACAGGCGCGCCTCCCACAAAAATCCTGGTATGGGGCGAAGCTGCCTTTAATTCCCCCACCGAATTCTCCATATTCAGCATAGTCGTTGTCAGCAGGGCGCTTATTCCCACGATGCTGTCCGGATTTTCCTCAAGAGCTTCTTGAAACTTTGCCGTGGTCACATCGACTCCCAGGTCTATAACCTGCCAACCCTCCCCCTCCAGCACCATTTTCACCACATTTTTACCGATTTCGTGAATATCGCCCGCCACCGTGCCTAAGATGATTTTCCCCCGATGATATGCTTCGCCCGAATCGAATTTCGGTTTCAGAATCCGCATCGCCGCCTTCATCGCCCTGGCAGAAATCAACAAATCAGGGATGAAAGCCTCGCCAGCGCTGAATTTTTCGCCGATTCGATTCATACCTGGCATCAATCCCTTCTTGAGTATCTCGCCGGGAGGTATGGTCATACTCAGGGCTTTCACCGTCAGTTCCACCGCCCCCTCCTCCCCTCGCAGTTCTGCAGGGTGGGGAGAATTCATATCGACCTTTCCCTTTTCGACACAGAGCGCCAGCTTAAAGAACAGAGAATTCATCCCGATTGTCTTTCTTGAGTTTTACTGCCGGACATTGTAATCCTCCACGATATCGCCGATAATCTTCACGCGCTCTATGTCGCCGGTGGAGGAGATTTCGTCCGAGATGCCAAGGACGAGTTTAGGAGCGAATAGCTCGATTATTCTCCGTGCGCAGGATTCCAGTATTTCCACAGGATAGATTTCATCGAAATAAATCGCCGGAATCCCGTCCAACAGATACATTTCATCACCGAAGGCGTCCTTGATTTCCTCCAGTGTGACATCCCCCTGAGGCTGAGGAGTCACCGCTTCGATACCGTCCAATCCGGTCTCCCTAACGTAGGGCAGCAGCGGTTTCACATCGCCGTCCCAATGGGAGGATACAAATTTGCCGGCTTGATGGAGTTTTTCACAGCGCTTCTGGCAAGCCGGGAGGTGATATTTACGGAAAAAGTCGGGGGAAAGCGTTCCGGCGTGGACGTTCTCCCCGAAATTGATAATATCTATCGGCGACCGATTGATGACATCGATAAGACGGAAATGGCTCTCCTCCAGCGCTCGAAAGAACGATTTGACCGCATCGGGCCAGTCGTACAGCGCGTATATCCCCTGCTCCACCCCCATTTTGTCTATATACAGGCATTGCACGTTCATCCGGGGCATATACATCGTCGGCGCGCCTGAAAAGCCTATGGATTCAAGAAGTTCCCGATATTTCTCCTCGTCCCACTCCCAGTCAGTGTTTTCTTCGCGCCATGCGGCGATCCCAAGCTCCTCCCTGGAAGCCACTTCCCATTTCAAGTTGATAGGGTGAGGACTGTTCGGGGTTTTTCGGGTGATAGACGCCTGTTTTCCCACAGGAGTGTCTATCGTGGTCTCTAAATCGGTGTCATTCAGCCAACGCTGATGGATTTTGACCGAGTGGTGCTCAACTCGTCTGAAGCATTGGTTGAATTCATAAAGCCGGGCGGAGCAATTCAACCGGCGGTAGATTTGATACAGGTTCATCCCGGTATAGGGGGAGGGCAGCCCTTCTCCGGAGAAGATCTTATCATCGCACCAGCATCCGATTCGGGGCTGCCAGATTATCCTGCCTCCGGAATTTCCGAAGACGACATCGCGGTGAAGCCGGGGGAAATCCTGCAACTTAGATTCTCGTTTCGTCTTAGGGGAATGTGTGATTCATCGCGCCGCCTGTTGCGGACGCGAATTACTGTTTCGTTGTGCCCGTTGCTGATAAATAGCTTGATTAATATGTCGAATTATCCGCTTGAAATCAAGAAATCTAATCGTTCAACGGAAAAACCTATCCGGCAGAGATTTGCATATGATTCAAGAATTAAATACCTTTTTGTCCAAGACTGCCACAGAAACAAACCTTTGAATGGACTCAGTGTGAATGAAAGTAAATTTTTCAGATAGAGATTTGGAACAAATCACTTCCAAGGGAATCCCCTTGGAACGAATCCAACATCAACTGAGAACCTTCGAACTGGGAATACTGCCGGCGAAGCTGAACCGGCCCTGTACCGTCGGAGATGGGATCATCGCTCTTTACGATGACGAGCAGCGGAAGTACCTCAAACTCCACGCTTCAGCCGCGGCGGAAGGGCGGCTGATGAAATTTATCCCGGCCTCGGGAGCCGCCACAAGGATGTTCAAAGCGCTGCTGGCGATATACGCAAAAGATGGCGCCATTACCCTGGATTCTTTAGCCGCTGAAGCGGAGAAGGGCGATAGCGATGCGGGAGCCGCACTAAAGTTCTTTCAGGAAATCGACCGGTTCGCCTTTTTCCCGGCGCTTCAGGAGATATGCCCTGAAGCCGGAAACGAAACCAATACCTTGACGAAAGGAGATTTACGCTCAACGCTGGAATACCTTCTAACAGTAAAGGGACTTAACTATGGCAGTCTTCCCAAGGGAATAATCTTATTCCACCGCTACAAAGACCGTTCCCGGACAGCCTTCCAGGAACACATTGCGGAAGCGATCGCATACACCCTGGACCGAAACCGCCGGGCTCGTATCCATTTCACCGCAGCGGCAGAGCGCCTGCCTGCAATCAAAGCGCACATCGAATCCTACTGTCAAACGCTGGTGGGCTCAGGGGCAGCTTCAAGCATCGAAGTGTCCTTTTCACCTCAGAAATCCTCAACCGACACCATCGCAGTCGATATGGAGAATCGTCCTTTCCGGGACGAAGAAGGCAGACTGCTGTTCCGGCCCGGGGGGCACGGCGCCTTGCTGGAGAATATCACCGAGCTGGAAGCGGACATTGTATTCATCAAAAACGTGGACAATGTAGTCCCCGACCGGCTGAAACCGATAACCTGTCAATATAAGAAGGTTCTCTGCGGGTATTTGGTTGAACTTCAAGAGAAGACTTTCGGTTATCTGAAGGCGCTGGAAACGGGAACCGTTAGCAGCGAAGCCATCGGCGAAATCGCCGGCTTCGCCGCGCGCGAATTGTCATCCGGTTTGCCTGATAATTTCACTCGGAGAACTGAAACTGAACAAATCAAGATACTTCGTAATCGTCTCAACCGGCCGCTGCGGATCTGCGGAATGGTTCGAAATGTGGGGGAGCCTGGGGGAGGACCATTCTGGATTGAAGGGAAAGACGGTTCCTTAAGTTTGCAGATTGTCGAAATTTCTCAAATCGACCTGGAATCTCCTGAACAAAGGGCGATGCTTGAATGCTGCACTCATTTCAATCCAGTGGACCTGGTATGCGGACTGCGGGATTATCAAGGGAAACCGTTCAACCTGGCGGATTTCACCGACCCTGAAACCGGATTCATCACAAAAAAATCCTGGGGGGGAGTAAACTTGAAAGCGCTGGAACTTCCGGGATTATGGAATGGCGCTATGGCAGGATGGAACACGGTCTTTGTCGAGGTTCCCACCATCACATTCAATCCGGTGAAAACTGTAAACGACCTGCTAAGGCCGGAACACCAGTGAATCATAAGAAAACGGGAGGTAAACCTGTAATAACAGAAAAGTTCCAAAAAATGGAGGGCGTATAATTCAAGGGGCGAGTCGGAGAAATATCATTTGTTCGCTTTATTCTCCTCGTCCTCTTCCTTCTTCTCTACGTTCTTACCCCCTTCGCTCACCCCCTTCTTAAACTCTTTCACTCCGCTGCCGAGTCCGCGCATCAATTCGGGGATTTTCCTTCCTCCGAAAAGAAGCAGGACTGCCAGAACTATCAATATTATTTCCCAATGGCCCAGCATATATCCTCCTTCGAATATTGAGCCTTAATTAACTCTACCTACATAGCCGGATTCAGAGTATTAACTTGACAATCACTCCAAAGGTTCCATCTTTATACGACGGACAACAGTATCGCCCGGAGTGTAAAATTCAAGCAGCTCTTCATAAGATTTATAAAATCTGTTTCTAAGCTCGATTTTTCGTTCACCCAAAGCGACCATAACCGGAGGCGCGGGGGTGGTGTCTATATATTTACCGTCAACCCAGATTTCCGCTCCCACCATCCCGGTGGAAACATTGATAAATGCTATATATTCGGTCAAATCGACCGAAATCTGAGCGCCGGAAACAACATCGACACTTTGCGAAACTGTCAGATGATAATCAGGCCTGGAAAAAACGATCTCATGCTTTCCGGGAGGTATTTTCATGGTGTCTATGGGGGTAAGGCCCAGCGAGTCGCCATCGAGAAAAACATAACCCCAACTTTTGTTACCAACCAAAAGCATGCCGGGATCTTTGAAAACCGTTTCCGGCTCGTCTTCGGGAAAAGATCCGCTTAAGTCCATAGTCATTTCCGGCGCTGCTTCAGCCTCTCCTGCTTCCTGATTAGATTCAGGCGGTTTCTCATTCCGTATAGGAGTCGACTTCTCAAAATCCTTTCTCTTTTCACTATTCTCCGTATTTTGTATAGTGTTTTGAAAGGATGGTGAAGTGTTCTCAATGAAAAGGGGACTGTCAACTGCGGCGGAGTCATTCACTTCAACAAAATTTGAGTCGGAAGCAAGCGTCGGACTCCGGAGTTCCGCAATTTGCGGGGATACAATCTCTCGCTCCTTCAATTGAATGTAAACCAACCCTGCTGCAACCAGAACTAACAGTAATCCAGGAACCGCCAGCCACACTCTTTTCCGCCTCCGCATCCGTTTCTGCGTGGAAGATATATCCGGTCTTACGGCAGAAGGCCCGAATTCCTCCCGCTGGCGGTAAAACTGCTTGATTGTATCCTTTCCCGGCGCAAGTTCCGCTTCAGTGGCAATGGACTCCAGGGTATTGATGATATCGACCGCGTTTCGAGGCCGCTTAACAGGATTCCTTTCCATCATCCCGCTAAGAAGCTTGTCCAGCGCCGGGGGCAAATCGGTGCGAAAATGACTTAAACGAGGAACCGGCTCGAAAAGAATCTTACGATAGAAATCGGAAAAGGAGTCCGATTTGTAGGCGCTGACACCTGTCAGCATTTCGAGAAAGCTGACTCCGAGGGAAAAAATATCCGAAGCCTGTTCAATCTTCTTACCCCCAGCCTGCTCCGGCGACATATAAGCCGGAGTCCCCACCACGCTCCCCTGCCTGGTCAAACCTCCGCCACCCTCCATTATCGCCAGCCCGAAGTCGGAGATTTTAACTATCCCGTCTAACGAAATCAGGATGTTGCTGGGCTTGATGTCACGATGAGTGACGCCCCTATCGTGGGCGCAAACCAATCCCTCCAAAACCTGACGCGCTATGGATAGAGCCACCTCCAAAGGAAGGGGCTCTCCAGCCATCAATTCCCGGAGGTCTTTCCCCTTCACATACTCCAAAACCAGAAAGGTGGCTTCCGGCGTGGCGTGGAAATCGTAAATCTCGACGATGTTGGGATGATTCAGTTGAGCGCAAACCTGCGCTTCACGAGCGAAACGGTCGCGGATGTCCTTTTCTTCTACCAGCTTTTGATGCAGCTTTTTAATCAGAACGGTGCGTTGAAGGGTCGGTTGGTAAGCTTCGTAGATAGTTGTGACGGGACCGTGATACAATTCCTTGACAATCTGATACTGCCCGATATTTACGGATTCATCCATCCCAATATCGCTCTAAAAATTTGATAATCTGATAGATAAAGGCATTAATTCGAAGCTTTTCATCAAGAGCTTAGCTTTGTTCCTGCTGCTTCTGTCTTTTCTTCTCGCTAACGTTCCATTCGTTCATTTTGTAATGCAGCCAGCGTAAAGAAACACCCAAAACCTCGGCGGTTCTGGTCTTATTTCCGCCCTCCTCCTCCAGCGTCTTGATAACGATGTCCTTTTCCATTTCTTTGAGCGTCTTCCTGCTGCCATTCTCCTCCTCGGTTTGGGGGATGAAAAGGTCCTCCGGCCCGATAATAAGCCCGGTGGAAAGAAGGACAGCTCTTTCGATGCAGTTTTCCAGTTCCCGCACGTTCCCCGGCCAGAGGTATCTTTCCATAACGCGAAGGGATTCCCTTGAGAGCGAAAGCGATTTCTCCAGCTTGTTCTTGGCAAACTTCTTTAGGAAGTGTCTCGCTAACAATGGAACATCCCCGTGCCTTTCCCTAAGCGGGGGCATTTTTATCTGGATTACATTGAGACGGTAGTAAAGGTCTTCCCGAAAGCGGCCTTTCTTAACTTCATCCCAAAGGTCCCGGTTGGTGGCGGAAATGATTCGGACATTCACTTTTCGGGAATCGGTGTCCCCCACCCTGCGGATTTCCCCTTCTTGTATTACCCGCAGTAGTTTTGTCTGTATCTGTGGCGATATTTCACCGATCTCATCCAGGAAAAAAGTCCCGCCGTCGGCATACTCGAAAAGTCCTTTTTTATCATTGATGGCGCCGGTGAAAGCTCCCTTCTTATGGCCGAATAATTCGCTTTCCAACAAAGATTCAGCCAGATTGCCGCAAAACTGAGCCACAAAAGGCCTGTCCCTGCGAGGACCGTTATAGTGCAGGGCGCGAGCCACCAATTCCTTGCCGGTGCCGCTCTCGCCTTCGAGAAGTACTGTGATATCCGAATTCATTATGCGCGACATAATACTGAAAATATCCTGCATCTTAGAACTCTTACCAAAAATCTCATCGAAAGCGTAGATCCGCTCGACTTCGTTCTGAAGCCTGACTTTATCGGTTATAAGCTGGCTGTAGTAGTCGGCGTTCTCGATGGCAATGGCCGCTAAATTAGCGAAAGAGGTAAGAAATTTCTCCGTCTCCGGATTGAATTTTTCCCGGTCGATGCGGGAGTCGAGATAAATCGCTCCCAGGTTATCCCCCCGAAGTTTCAAGGGAACACAGACCACCGATAGAATCTGCTGATTGATGACGCTTTCTGCGCCGGCGAAACGCGGATCCTCACTCGCGTTAAAAGTGAGGATGGACTGGTTGGATTCAATCACCTGATTGAGAATGCTCGAGGAAACCTGAGTAATGTCCTGAATAGTCTCCTTGGACATATTTCTGGCAACCTTTATGTCCCGCTCGCCATCTTTATTCAGCGCCAGAAAACCCCTTTCTGCGCCGGCGGTCTCAACGGCGATATCCATTATCTTAGACAGTAAAGGTTCGGTCTCCCGGATAGAATTAATCACTTCGGCTGTCTGAGAAAGCGCGGAAAAATGGTCGCCGAATTCTTCAAGGTTTGTATCTTTCATGGGGTATAGCTCTTCGCAATATTATTGCACATTGAAATACATGCTCTCACAGCGGCTGAAATCACCAAAGAAATCTTCCACCTGCACCTGCCAAAAATATCCCCCGGTCTGAAGGGTATCATCTTCCAGTAAATAAATAATGTTATTATCTATTTGGTTAAACACAATCGTTTCATAACGAGTTTGTTCCGGTTCTGTGGTTCGAAAAACCAGAAGCCGGTAAAAATAGTCATCGAATCCGAGCGGAGGATCTTGAGCGCGTGACCAGAGGAAAGTTGGATTACCCGATGCAGTGCCGCCGGGAGAAAACGGTCTGATATAGCTATTAATCAATCTTACCAACTGAATAGGCTGAGACTGCATCTTAGCTCCATTAATATCTTCCACTTCCACCCGCATCTGCACCCCCAGCATATTCTCGACCTTATTACCCGGGAAGTAGTTGGAATCCAAAATCGCCACATAGTTGGAAGTCCCGGATTCCTTGGATAGTATCGCCGAAGCGCTGTCATGCCAAAAAACGGTGGCGGAATCACTCAAATCAGTTATTCCATCAGGATCTGAGATTGACGCGAAAACCTCCAACTTAAAGTAAAAATGGGCTAATGAGTTTATTAAGAAGCGCTGAGTGGCGACTGATAAAGAATCGAACCGGGGAAGCGCATTCATCGTGAAATTCCGGAGATGGTCTTGAGCATGATATATTCTCAACAAATGAAAGTTAGAGGCGAAGTCTTGATGCTGAAGGGACAGAGTATAATTCCCCCCTTCCAAACAGTCGAATCGGTAAAATCCATCATCACCGCTGTAGATAATTATGGAGTCGGGTGACAAAGAAACTAAAGCGCCCACTATGGGAGTGTTCCCGTCAAGCATAGTGATTCTCCCGTAAAGGGAGGCTTCGGGACGGTAGTTATTGGATTGCGGATCGAGGGGATTATCCCGCTCCGCATCGAACGAGCATCCGCACAATAGCAGCAAAAGCACGATGGGAATGCATTCGCTAAGAAAACTGTATCTCAGACTTTTTCTAAACTCCATCGTCTCAACTTTACAACTAAGTGATAATATGGTTTTCCTCTGTCTTGCTGTCATCCCAAACGTTATAATTTGATAAAAATTAAGCCACCGCATCTGGGTGGCTATTTTGTTTCAGGAACTATTTTAAGCTGCGTTTTCGGTTTTCAGAACACATCCCCAGTTCTCTTCAGCCAATATCCATCAATCAGATGATGCAGCTAAATTCTGAAATACGTATTCACTTCATCAACACCAGCCTTCGCATCGTGGTTACATTGTTGGTTCTAAGCCGCAGGAAATATAAACCTGAAGCTTTATCAGAAAGATCCCATTGCAGGCCATGGACTCCCGATTCAAAATGACCGTCTATGATATTGCCAAGATTCCGGCCCAGAAGGTCATAACAATCGATTGTTACCCAGCCAGCGCAGTAAAGGGTGAAGGTTATCTCTGTTGAACTGTTTGTGGGATTGGGATAGCAGGTTAAACAGTGCGAAGCCGGTAGTAATTCCTGCTCCCAGGGAGGATTTACATCAACGGACTGGTGATGATAGTGCGCTCCTATGTCATTTCTAGTCCCGTCAGGATCGATGAAAACCGAATCCGGTGAGCCATGGTCGATACAGGGCGAACTATCTCGCAAGTGATAAATACTGTCGGGCGCCACAAGTAAAAATTCCGGATCGGCAAATAGATTGGTGCTGTCAAGAGGACAGCCGACTGAAGCGACAGAATGCCCGTAAAAATCGTTGTATTGAACCAGATTGTACGATTGAGTGGAGTTTATTCCTACCGAATTGTGGTCCCCAACCACAATATTGTTCAAAATTGTCTTTGAAGAACTCCCCCATATATTAAAACCAATATCCTTGTTCGGACTGCTGACGCGGATAGTGTTGTTTATTATTATACCCTTGAAATCAGAACTCAGATGTATCAGTCCGGCTTGAACGAAAGAATTCTGGGAAGTAACCACTATCTCATTGTGATGAACGGAATCATAGTAGGAAAAGCAGAGGTAAACTCCAACACTCATCCCCTTGGCGTCAACATGAATACGGTTCTCACCAAGAATAATCGTATCGCTTACACTGTAAACGCCGAAAGCGCTGACGTCGGACCCAATACTCTCGTTATAAATATTGATATCGCATTCATTGATACTAAGCTTGGAATTGATGGAATTGATGCCTTTAACAACGATATTGGGGTAGCTGGAGCTATTATTAATCAAAATGTTGTTGTAATTGAAAACAGGACTCGATTCAATAGCGGAAAATCCGTAATACTCGGCATTGATGGTCGTAAATTCGATTATGGGATCTGAATTGAAACAGTTTATCCCATATTGAGCGTCCTCAATTACAACGTACCTGAGAATACTCGCGGAAGCGTCCTGTTCGATAAAATATATGCCATACCAGATGTCTCCCAATCCGGGATCGAGACTGGCGAACCTGACAAAAGGATAAGCCTTCTGCTGGATAAGAAGGGTGCCGTAAACAGCCAGAGAATCGCTGCCGATGAACAAAACCTCCACCCCCCCATTAATGGATAAAACGGTTCCGCCTTCTATCCAGATAGGACCCTCGACAATATATGGACTGGATTCTACCGTCCAAATCCCCTCTACCGCGCCGCTGACGTAGGTCTGAGCTTGAAGAGACCACGCACACAGCGTCAACGTCAACAAAGCCCACGCCGCAGATATCACCAAAGCGCGCTGATACAGCGCTCTGTTTCTAACCGCGACTTTCATCTTAAACCCAAATAATTGGGAGATATTTTGTGAATTACAAAATCACGCCGAGGAAATTCAAAATGTAAAATGAAGATATTTTCTCAACGAAAACTCTGAATAATTAGAATCCCCGGGAAACAAAAAAAATCCGAGCGGGCTGACTTAAGAGGTATCAAACACATCGAGCGATTGCAGGTCAAGTTGCAGGATTAAAACTCAGGTGGAATTCTCGGAAACAATTGAAATTAGCAATAAATAATATAAGAGTCAAGAAAAAATTGCAAAACAGTGCAAAAATTTCAGCATAACGGTATGAATATTTTGCAAGACGAATCCTGACCAATATTCTTTTTCGTAAATCGAAGTGACAGCGATGATGGGTGCAAGTATGGAATTGATGTTATCGTTATCTTCTGGAAATAAGCGTAATTAACCGCTGGGTGCCTTGTTTCTCCTCTATGATAATACAGCAATTATTCTCAAATTTATGATAATCCGCCCCCATAGAAAAAACAAACGGCGGGGAATTATTCCCCGCCGTTTTACAGCAGCAACAAATAATGAAACAGTTTTCTGTTCGATTACTTGCCAATCTGACCCTTCATCCATTCCGTAGTAACCGATTTGGGTCTCTCGATAGCGGTCCCAATGGCTCGATTGACCACTAACTGTGAACACATCCCCATCGCACGGGAAACGCTGAAGAGTACTGTGTAGTAGGGGAATTCGGTAAGACCGTAGTGGAACAGAAGCGCCCCGGAACCCGCGTCCACGTTGGGCCAGGGATTCTTGGCTTTGCCATGCTCTTTGAGCACACCGGGAACCACATCGTAAACCTTGACCACTGTCTGAACCGCTTCGCTGCTCATACAGTAATTCTTGCCGAAAGCGATGAATGCGGAGAAACGCGGGTCGGTAACCCTGAGGACGGCGTGCCCGTAGCCCGGGATAACCTTTCCGGAGTTCAGTGTATCCCAGGCGAACTGCCGGAGCTGTTCATCCGAAGGAACGCCGCCGAATTTCTCATTCACCTGAAGAATCCAGCCCAAACATTCCTGGTTTGCCAAACCGTGAAGTGGACCAGCCAGCCCATTAAGACCGGCGGAAACGGCATAGTAGGCGTCGGAAAGCGCTGAACCTACACAGTGGCAGGTATGCGCCGAAACGTTCCCGCCTTCATGGTCGCTGTGAAGGGTGAGATAAAGGCGGATAAGGTCGGCGAATTTCCCACTGAGATCATCGACGCCAAGCATCTTGGCGTAGTTGCCGCCCCAATCCAGGTTCTTGTCGTAAGGAATACGGGCGCCCTTTTCGAAACGCATACGATAAACTCCCGCAGCCAGGGCAGGAAGCTTGGCGAGCAGATTCATTGAATCTTCCAGAGTGGGTTCCCAGTATTCCATCTTGGTCATACCCTCGGTGTAGCGCTGGCGATAGATAGATTCCCTTTCCATCACCAAAATACCGGTGTCGAGCATACACATAGGATGCGAGTCCTTGGGCATAGCCTTCAGCACATCCCAGACATACTGAGGAACTTCACCCTTCTCGGAATACTCTTTTTGCAGGTCCTTTAGCTCATCAGCGTTGGGAAGTTCGCCGGTGCAGAGCAGGAAAAAGATTTCTTCGGGAAGCTTATCGGTGAGATCGCCGATGGGGATGTCTCTGATGCGGAGTCCCTTATCCGGCGGGACTTCCGAGGTGTCGCATACCATCCCTTTAACACCTCGCATTCCACCATACGCTTGAGTGATAGACACATCGGAGATTTTAGTATCGCCGTGTTCCTTAACGATACCTCTAATTTCCTCGCGCCAAACGGGGATTTTAGCGGCAAGCTTTTCCTTCAATAAAGACATTAAAAGTCCTCCTAATTAAGTCTGAAAATAACACTGCCCCAGTCGCGGCGCGTTATTCTCAAAGGTTCGGTTAGGATGGCTGAGAAAAGCGCATCCTTGATGATTTACTATTGTATTATTGTATTATGGGATTATTTGTGAAATATGGTGCAAGTGGTGACACAGTTTCTACTCTAAGAATAGTAATTATAACAAATTTTTACAAAAAGTCAAATATTCGCTCTAAAATAGTTTCTTGCTGGTATCTCTTTACTTATCGTAAATTGTACCTGTTTTTCACAATAGTATGTTCTTGTTATTAATTACTATAGGCTCATCGAATCCGTTTAATCCTCGTAATCTGCTGTGAATCTTTATTCTTAATAATCAAAGACTTGTAAATGTCCGCTTCAGACCGGTAAATTGTTACGTTTATAAATAAAAAAACCGGCCAGCAATCTGACCGGGTTTGTAGAATAGAATTGTGATTAGTCAGTTCATACTTTTTCGTGAGGTATCTAACGGACTGCGCGGATTTTAAAGAAAACGTGATCTGTAGGTTGTTCAACCACGCAGGAACATTTATCCACATTACACAGTAATGTCCCTTCATTATAACGGAAATCCGGAAAACGCCCCTGATAAACACAATAAGATCTCGCGCCGGATATCGGATCCCAATATAAAACCAGATCTTTACCTTCAACACGAATATCCACTTTTGCGGCAGCGGCGACGGTCCATTCCTCACTGGGATTTCCCCAAGTGGTATCCACACCCACTATGCTGAAATCGTCGATGCAGGCCTCGACCAGGGAACCCGGACTCAAGTCAGAAGCGATGAAACGCATTTTTACCGAAGCTGAAGGTTGACAAAAGTTCTCCAGCATAAACTGATATCGCTGCCATATCTGAGGGGTTGAGGCGCGGGTGTCGATCACCGTGTGCCAGGAGCTGCCGTTATTATTTGAGACCTCCACCACCCAATCATCCTGCCCAGGGTTGTTACCCTGGTCGTTAGTGTACCAATACCAGTAGGAAATCATCGGGTGCGCTACCCCCGACAAGTCGTAGGCGGGAGATATCAGAGTAGTTTGGCCGTGGTCGACGTCGTTCGTTCCCGCTACAGCCCCGATATCGGCGTTCCCGGTAACGAAACAGATATGACCCGGAGCCGGAGTATGGTCGTCTTCAGGTTGAACCACGGCATTGTTATCGGCAATAGATTCCACCGGATCCTCCCGTATCCACACTCCGGTAGTAGCGCTGTCCCCCGGGGCGCCCAAAGTCCACCCCCGTTCAACCTCGACATCGTCGAAAACTACCTGAACCTGAGGACCAATCAGGAAATTGAAAGTGGAATTCGGCGCGCTAGCCGGCAGCATAGATTCGGCGCCATTCAAGTCCCGCGCTCGAAGGTAATAATAAACCGCAGTCCCGGGGGATTGCTCGGGAATAATCCCTAAAAACTCCCGCTCCACACCGGTGGTCATAGGCATTAAAGGAATTTCGTTGTAGGGTCCCGAAGGACGGTTTGCGTAATGCACGCTCATCTCACTGTAATCCAAACCGGCCCAACTGGAAACCAGAGCATGGATGAAATACGCGGTGTCACGCTGAGTGACATTGGGATGAGGATTGTGCACTATCACCGGAGGACGAGCGTTAATGGGAGTTCTAGTGGTGAATTTTACCGCAAGGTTGGCGCTGAGGGTGGCGGCTCCTGAAGCGTAATGATTCCAATAACTGTATTGGATCCCGTCAAGGTTGTCCGGGCTTTTGATACCGACGGTGGCATAATCGTTGTCGCTGTAGGAACCCTGCACGTTGCTTATAGTATGGTATAGGAAGATGATTTCTCCATCACCGGTAGGGGTTACATAATGAGCGGGATCAAGCAGGATTACTTCGAAAGTTTCAGTCGGAGTGCCTGACCCCCGGTTCCGCACCCGGCTCCATTCCACAATAAAACGATGATTCGCCTGGTCATAGTATTGATACACCCGTCCCTGTGAGGTCAAATACAAATCGTCCCAGAAGGGGGCTGCCATCGCGTAGGGACCCAAAGTGGTGGGGATGGGCCAGTTGCGGAAAAGAGTGAAGTAGGTCATATCGCCAAAAGCGAGCCAGCCGTTGGAACAGACCGAAATCTCTGTGTATCGTTCACCGTAGTAAAAAAAATTGAAAGGCAGATTCACCAATTCCGTGTCGTCCTGTTCGTTGCCGTAATCGTTCAATGTAATCAGGGTTCCGGCGCCGCCGTGATTGGGATCGACTTCCACCCAACTATAAATCGGACGGTTCAGATAAGATGTGTCGCTGTTGTCGACCGCCCAATAACCGTAATCGTCCGGACCCGTAGGGTCGCCCGCCTGAATCTCGCCGATAACGATTTCAAAATTAGTGGTATCGACGAATCCCTGACTCCCGGAGAAATACAGTTGGAATCGCGCGGGCATCCCGGGAGGAGCGGTCGGCAGAACGGTTACGATAAAGGTATCCCCCGCAGCATTCTGTTGTGGGACAACATTGCCGAAACCGGAGGGAATAGGATCGACTGACACCGAAGGATTGTCACTGACCATCAAAGCTTCCAGATTGGAGGCGGTCACACCACCAATATTGGTTATCCCCACAACCAGCGGTGAACTGTCGCCCGGGTCCAAACGGTTGTTCGGATCATAGACCATGTAATTACGGAATTCAATATCCGGCGCCGCAGTAATCAAAGGAACATATGCGTTCCAGGCGTCTTGATCGGCGGTGACTCTGAGGATTAACGGAATAGTCTCTCCGTGCGCCATCTCCTGACCCACACTGAAAACATAACCGAAGGTCAGAGGAGACTGACTCAACGGATTAAGATTAGAGAAACTTTGAGTCGAGTCTTCGATCGTTATCAAGTTGTGTGGACAGCTCATCACTGTTTGAATACCGGTGGCGGCAGTCCGATTGCCATAATTCTTTAAAATCAGCCCTAATTCAATTGTCTCGCCGGGATTTACTAATCCATCTCCGTTACCGCTGGAACGGCCAAGGTTATCGTCATCGACCACAAAGCTGTCCACGCCAACGAACACCCCCGCCGATGCGATAGTGAAATCGCTGAGATAGGGGATATAGTTGTGCTTGGTGCAGGTAACATAGACATCACCGGAGACCAATCCAGACAATGGGAAAAGAACATCGCCGTTCTCATCCGTAATCGCAGTCTCGTATATTTCTGATCCGTAAAGACAAACATCGACGCCACCCATAGGAATCCGCGTGGGAAAATGCTCAGCATGTATTTGAATAAAGGATGATCCCAAGGGGAGGGTGTCGGGATGGGTAACGCTGATGATGTCCGGCGTGTCGGTCCACAACTGACAACTGGGGTCGCCGATAAGATTATTCCAGTTGGAATAATTTGTGACATAGCTGGAATGGTTAGGATAGCTAAGGTAGAGGCTGAATTTGGAGCTGACCAGCGCGTCCCCGAACTGATATATTCCATAGTCGAAAAGGGCGCCGAAAATTCCATCGTCCACACAGTTGTTGCATCGGGTGTTGGTTCCGGTAGTGGCGGTTCCGATAGCGGCAATGGCCCCTTTGGGATTGGTGGCGGTGCCAACCCGGAAAAATTCTTCAGGATAATCGCTGCTGGAACCGACAATGTCCCCGGTACCGCAGGTGATAGTTACCACAAAGGGGAGGCGATGATAATTGGAAAGCTGATTGATATAAGAATTGCTGTATCCACTCATACCGTAGTAGCCGCGGTAGTTGTAAAATCCGATTCCGCTGTTGATGCTGTTATTGGTGAAGGAAGCTATCGACCCTCCCATCGTATACCAAAGCGTATCCACCTGGATATAGTTGTTTCTAAGGGCGCGGAAACGGATGGCGCGATTGACCATAATGGTGGAGATGCCGGAAATTCGTTCTCCGGCGCAAACCGCACCTTTTTTATACCATTCGGGTTGAGTGCCGATATAAGGTTCGGATTCATAGCCAATGACTTTATTAACTTCGACCTGGAGCTGCGAAGTGTTACTGCAAGAGAAGCGTCCCACCGCAATATCGGCGAGATAATCGT
The DNA here is from genome assembly GCA_964421875.1 of uncultured bacterium. Taxonomy (GTDB): domain Bacteria; phylum Electryoneota; class Tariuqbacteria; order Tariuqbacterales; family Tariuqbacteraceae; genus CAYQZD01. The sequence goes on along the minus strand of CAYQZD010000049.1, from coordinate 8,915 downwards.
TGCCCGCGAGTGTTCCGTATTGGTGGTCGCCGGTGCTGTTGGAGGCGGGAACCGCCACTGAGCCTTGAGTGTCCCCAATCAGAATAAGATAAGCCAGTTTCGGTTCCCAGGTATTGTAGGCGTTTTGGACAAAGCTCTTAATCTGGCTGAAACTCCCGCCTGTCTCGGACAGAGTGGCGACAACCGTGTTCATACCCTTACGCCGTTTCCAATCAGCGAGAAGATTGACATAACTACGTACGGTAGGATTATCGGGAGTGACAATCAGCATGCTCCCCCATTTCTCATCGACTTCTAGGTCGAGCTGGTCGAAATTAGCTACGTGAGCGCGATAGATCTGAGCGAAGGAGCGGGAAATCCGCCGAGGCTCCTGCGAAAGGGTATTCACCCTCCCGCCATCCTCGTAGCGTAGAGTGACGTTGACATTGTGGTAGATAGATAACTGGCGCTGAACCGGATTGTAGCGGACAGGATTAACCGTTACCCGAACCATGCGAAGGTCGCCCATAATCACCGGCTCGCTCAATTGAACCAATTGGCCGGGAAACTCGGCGTCGGTGTTGTAGATTTCCGAATTGCGGTTGAGTTTTACCTCGGAATCGATCTCAGATATGGGACTGTCCATAGTGGGGAGAATGCTCACATCATCCCTGACTTCCACTTCACTGTAACTGTAATCGAATTCCACTCTAGCCCGAGCGGGAATGGCAATCATCCTCGAAACAAAAGGAAGCGAAGGGACGCCCTGAGTAAGTGTGTGTCCTTCCCCCGCTATTTCGATTTCACCGCCTTCACGGCTGACATAGGTTATCATCTCCGCGCCGGCAATTTCGAAGTTCACCAGCGTCCGGGATGAGGAGGAAATGGGTACTTCTACACGAACCGGGGCTTCATCAGGCGCAATCGCATGCCCTATCCACTCAATCCGAGGGGGAAATGAGGCCGAAGCTGTGGTGACGATAGTTGCTACCAACAGTATCGCTAAGGCAAGAAAATCGTTTTTCTTCATATCAGCTCCTGTAGCAGTGAAGTTAGCTTTACCGGTGTGAAATATATGCGCTAAATCTAAGTACTAGATGCACTAACTATGAACAGTGAAGTACACGCGAAGCAGGGACTTAATATGTTAAATCCTCAGAAAAACAGGATATTAAAAGCAGAAATGTGGTATTAGATCTACAGTATTAACACAGATTGTAACCAAGTTAAATAATCAAGCAATAATTGCGCCAAATCCCGTAAAAATCCTATCGTCAACCCGCTTACCTTGAATATAACTATTTCACAACATTACAAAACAATCCGTTAACTCAGGTCTTTAGTTGTAGGGTGGGTTTTAACCCACCAGATAACTCTTTGTGCTGCAGAGTCCCCGCACTCTGCAGCATTCACTTTGAAATAATAGCAGTCAGCAGTCAGTAAAAAGAAAAATAGATTCATTAATGAGCAATAACCTATGACTATTTTCATACTTCGGGGCGCAAGACTGAGAAAGAAATCCTCGACTGAGACCTCATTCCCAGGGCAGGCTTATCGCCTCCTCAGGACATACCGGGACACACTCACCGCATTCTTCGCAGATTTCCTCTTTTATTACCGCAGTGTCATCAAGGATTACTATAGCTTGAGGAGGACAGACTTCTATGCACTCCTCACAGGCGTCACACTTTTGCCGGTCGATAACGGGAATCAAACGTATATCCTCCTGAGACAACAACCGCCTCCGGCGGGAAGAGCTTCTACTGTCTCGAATTTGACTTCAGTCCCCAGTTTCCGATTGATTACATCTATCAAAGCCGCAAACCAGGCGTCGCAACCGGGCTGGTCCTCCGGCAGCAAGTTTAACTGCTGGTGCCAGTCGAACCAGGGACAGGCGTTATGCTTGACAAAAGCCTCATTGTCATCCTTACCTTTCAATGCTTCAGCGTCTTCGCCCATACAAGCCGACGACCAGACGATAGAGTTGGCGATTTGAAGAGGGAGAGGACGTTTCGGGTCGATGCGTTTGATGTAAGATTTGCCGGTCTCAACTCCGGTGATAGCCCACATCTTATTCACTACTTTCTCCACCTCCAGGTCGGGGCAGCTCTCCACCACTGCGTTCCTCCAGGCGAAATGCTGCGCCCGGCTGATTTGGCATAAAATATTGAACTTCTTCTCTATTGGAACCTCTGGTGCCATAACAACTCCTTGTTAATATTTATGTTACAATAAAATATTAGCCTTTCCCTCGTTCCCACTTTCCCCCGCGGAAATACATACCGCTATATACCATTCCGAAATAATCCGTAGGGTGGGTTCTTAACCCACCAATTTACATGTCATCTCCCCCCTGCCGGAATTCTTCCTAGTAGTGGCGAACGGCCGTTCGCCCTACCTTGTGTGCAGCAGAGTCCCCGCACTCTGCTGCATTGACATTTAAACAATATGTTATGCCTTTAGTGCAGCGGAGACCTGACATTCACCCTGCTGCAAACCCTGTTGTCACATAACCGCCCGGGCTTCCAAGCACAAGCCCTAAGTATAAAATCACTTTTTTCACCAAAAAACTTGACAAATGTTCACCAAATTCGTAAATTACCTAAGAGGGGGCTTATAAAAATCCGGCAGCGCCGGGGAGGGGGTACATGCGGTTTTCAGCATCCTTGAAATACCGCAGAGGAAAACGGAGAAATTCTGTAAAAGCTTAGAGTATGATCGCTACACTGAATTCTATATGGGTAAATAAGCGAGGAATGAATTGATAAACTTGATAGTGCTTTGCACAAACCAGGTATTGTACACTCCCCAAAAGATGGAGGGAAACATTATTAGCACGGAATACACCGCCCCGGCGAAAATTAGCAGCGCGATATACCAGGCTGAAGCCACCCGGTAAGGATGAGGGTGCCGGATACCCAGAGGAATAAAAAAGTTCCGTACTCTTGCGTCTTGAAAATGCTCCTCCTGAAAAAACATCCCTTCAAGCGCCCAGAAAAGGCAGATGGTGGCGGAGGTAATCAGGGTGAGGGCGGGAAGGTTAGCCATGACTTTATCCGGACCTATCCACAGCGTCGAAATACCTAATCCGGCAAGCACGGATAAGTTGGTTCCCAGGCGGAAGATGCGGAGAATCCGCCGCTCCTTGATGATGACCGTCCGAGAGGCGAGTCTTATCTGAGCGTTGGCTTTGACTATCAACTCGATGATGGTTCCCCAGTAGATGAAGATTACCAGCGAGTAGAAAATATTGTCTTCGTAATAGTCCAGCAGGGATCCTCCTCCCAGGGCAAACTCGACCGCGCCGACAATCATTCCAAAAATCACGGCGAACAGCCCCCAGAAGATGAAATTCTTCTCCGCTGCGAATTCCGCGGTCATATTGAGGAGGTCTTCGAGGAAAGGTTTTCGCTTAATCTCTGCGCCGCAGGCGACGCACTTTTTCAATTTCGAATCGTAAGGAACGTATGCTTTACACTCGGGACAACGCATAGCTCAGACCCCCGGAATTTGGATTGAATGTTCGAAGCAAAGAAGCCTGAATTTGGGGCGGGATTCGTTTCGGTTCATAATTCGATGAGTTTTTGAAGAAAACATCGGTGATGATATCCCTGAAAATTAATTTCTTCAATAATTTTAAATTGTAAACAAAAAAATCGGCAAAGTCAAATTTCAGGCAATCACAGGGAACATATTATCCGCAGGATTGGTTTTTACATATAGCCGTGGTATATTCAGCAATAGGTATCAATCTACTGGTTTAGTGCGCAGGCGTCATTCTGGCTGCGAAGCGAGCCAGAATCCTTCTTTTCCGGAAAGATTCCGGCTGCGCCGGAATGACATCGTTTCTACGACTGCTTAGTGTAAAAATCTTGTCTGCGTACTAGTGAAAGCTGTGATATTAAGAAAAATCAAACCTATGCCGTTCAAAAAGACCATTTTGATTCTCACCTTATTATGCGCAGTGTCGATTCTGCCTCCTACATCCCTTTCTCAGGGCGCCAGGGAAATCGACCGGCTGCGCGCGCGGGCCTTCGAAGAGTACCGGGCGGGAAACTTCGAAAAAGCCCTCCCCTTAATCCAAGAACTGCTAAAACTGGACCGCCAGGCGCGTTTCTGGATGGATTACTTTATCGCGGCGGACATCCACCTCCGGCAGGGCGAAACGGACAGCGCCCGCGTTTTAATCGAGTTAGGCGCGGAACGCACTAAAGCTCTGAAGGACAAGTTGGTAGTCAACCGCAATAACGACATCTGGAACCAACTGCGCCGCCAATTAAAATACCAGCGGGAGTATCTGACTATCCCCAAATATAAGCCGTTGGAAGAATACGCTAAAATTGACTCGGGCGCAACGGAATTGGGCTTGAAAGACGAATTCGGCGCGCTTTCACCCTTTTCGGTTATTACTTCTGAAGCAATCCTGCTCAACCCGCCTGTTAAAGAAGCGGAAGACACCTCCGAAATCAAGTTCAACTCCCCCCCGGCTCTGAAGGGTGGTTACTCCGCGGTTAGACGTCATATCGAGGGTAGAAAGCTCTATCCGGATTCGGCGCGAGCCGCTAAGGTGGGAATAGGCGCGGTAATTGTGGATGTTACGGTGGATACAATGGGCAGAGCGACGGGAACGGAGGTGTTCCTATCTTATCCCGAAGGGTTGGGATTCGAAGCGCTGGCATGTTCGACACTGGCAGCGATGGAATACAGACCGGCTTACGGCGATAGTTCCAGAATTGTGGGGAAGCTGCGTCAGGCGGTAATGTTCAAATGCGAAGAGATTCTCGAATCTGTCAAAGCCGAAGCCGATTCCAGCGGTGAAGCCGTAATCGATACGATTAAGGCTACACAGGAGGCGGATACCATTGGAATCGAAGCCGAAGAGTAATAGTTATCAATCTATAATCTCCATCCTGACATCCAGAGGCGGATGAATGACTTTCATCTTCTCAGCGTAATCCATCAGCGCTTCCGAATCGATTAGCTCTGTTTCAATTACCTCACGACCTCCCTGTGGAATACCAAATGAATCTTCGAAATGTCCCACCAGAAAGTTTATCGTACCGACTTTATAGCTTTTATCCATACTCACATTATTTCCGCCGACCCTCGGAATCGATATGGTATTTTTACTTCTATCCATAGTAACAGTCAAACCTGAAGCGAAAAGGGGAAGTCTCGACCGGGAAACAGCGAATTTCAGAGTTTCGGTCAGTTCTCTCCCGGTCATTTCGAAGGTCACCAGAGTATTATTGAAGGGGGCTAACTCCAGAATGTCTCGCTGGGTCAGCGGACCGGCTTTCAGTGTTTTCCGGATTCCTCCGGGATTGTAGAAAGCGATGTCGGCATCGAGGGCTTGACGAATAGCGTCGGTGACCCACCTTCCGAGAGGGGTTTCCCTGTTTTTAGGCTGCATAAGGAGCGGTTTCTCAAGGCGGGCGATTTCTTGGTTCAGATGCCCGGTATATTCCTGCTCGAGGCTTTGGGCGAGCGCGGCGATTTCGTAATCGGGCAGTGTCAGCGAGCCGTCGTTGTGCAGGAGCTGCCCTGCGGCGGCAATTATCTCGCCGTTTTTCACCTGCAGCGACAGCACACCGAGATATTCTCCGCGCCATCCGGCCTGGACGATGACCGTCCCCGGCAGGCGGTCTGCGCCGTTTCCGGTCAGGAGCGAATCAGGCATTCTGCCCTGCGCGCCGACCAGCCTGGGATTTTTCAACGCTTTATGCTGATGCCCGCCGACAATCAGGTCGATTTCCGGCATTTTCACCGCCAGCAGGCTGTCGGGCCTGTATCCCATATGGGAGAGGACAACGGTCAGGCGCTTTTTCTGTGGGATGAACTTTTTCACCGCCTCCACCGCTTCGATTACTTTCAATTCGCCGGTGACATAGTGGCACGATAACCAGTGGAGATTCGGGGGAACCAGTCCGATAATCCGCATGGGAACATTTCCCACAATGGTGTCATAATGGGTCAAGGCGAAAGGCATTCCCTGTTGGTCCAGCAGGTTGGCTCCTCCCAGGACGGGGACTCCGATGGAATCTCTGAAGGCGCAGGCGCGTTCCAGTGTATAGTCGAATTCGTGATTCCCCAGGACAGCGACATCTAAACCGAGTTTTTGGCAGAGCAATATCTGGCTGGCGCCGAGGGTGAGGCTGGATATGGGTGTGCCGGTGTATTCATCTCCAGCGTAAAGCCAAAGATTAGGGGATGCGGTGTCGCGCACTGTGTTCGCCAGTCCTTTCAATCCTCCGATTCCCATAATCGTAATAGTTTCTCCGTCTCCCGCCGGTATGTCAAAGGGGATATTGGCGGCGTGGAAATCGTTGTGATGAATGATGGTTATCCGCCGGGGCGGTTCGGCGCAGGAAAGACCAAGCAGGAAAACAGCTAATATCGGGATAGCGAGAATTTTCGCCGGTCGATTCCAGGGGAACAGACTCATCGTTAACCTCAATTATGATAATGGATTAGTGGTCTAAGAAATCATTTGTTGTGGCGCAGTGTCTCCGCACCCTGCGCCATATACCTATAAATCAATTAGTTGCTGTCAACTGCAGCGAGTGAATCTGAAAACAAGGAAAACGAAGAATATTAGGTTCACCGAAGAACCGTATCATATTGATTATTATATGTTTCTGGATTCCCGCTTTCGCGGGAATGACAAATTCCGGGCATTCTCAGACAGACTGCGAAGAGTCGACAGCACAACACAATGGTCATTCAGTAGCAGCCGGAATGACTATAATAAAATATTGGAAAAAACACAAAAATCCAAACCCGGACTTGACAAATTCTAGTTTATTTTCTATATTCAATCAAACGTTTGTTTGAACACATTAAAGGCGATATCCAATGCGATGGAACATACTGTTAATAATTATCTTGCTGGCAGGCGGGAGGGCGCAGGCTCAAGGTTTGTTTGAGCAGGCGGTAAGCGGAAGCGCTTCGGATTCGGTTTCGGAAGAGGGCGATTCTTTTGAATTGAATGGTTATATTCGCGGCGATATATACGGGGGGAAGACGCCCGGCTTGGACCAGGCTGAATTGAAGAGCGGTTACGCTGAAGCTTCAATGAAATTCCGGGCGAGCAAGGGGGAGTGGGGCGATGGATATGCTGAAATCCGTTTTCGGAGCGGCCGGGAATTCGGGGAAAGTATCGACGAATTCGAACTGCGGGAAGCTTACGCCGCATTTTATCACGGGCCTTTCGATTTTTTCATCGGCAGGCAGATTGTGGTTTGGGGGCGGGCTGACGGGTTCAATCCGACCGACAATATCAATCCAAAAAATATGCTGGTCCGCTCCCCTAACGAGGATGACCGGCGGCTGGGGAACTTTCTGATTCGGACTTACTACAATCATTCTCCCTGGCGGCTGGAGGCGGTTTGGGTTCCATTTTTCGAGGGGTCGGTGATTCCGGTCAATCTGATATCCTTCCCCGCCTGGGTGGAGATGGCAGAACCGGTATATCCTGACGAGCGGGTGAAAAATGGGGCATTTGCGCTGCGGCTGGAGATGATAAAGCCGTCGATCGAGGGTTCGATTTCCTATTTTACCGGGTATAATCCTTTTCCGGGGATTTCCATTAGCGTGGCTGGCAGCAGCAATATGATCGTCGCTCCCAAAGCTTACCGGCTGAGGGTCATCGGTGCGGATTTTTCCACCACTATAGCGGGAAAGCTGGGACTGCGGGGAGAGTTCGCCTACCGCAAGCCGGATTCGGATTACATCGATAACATTCATATCCCCTACCCTGACTTACAATATACATTAGGTTTGGACCGGGAGTTTCCCGGCAACTTCAGCGTGATACTGCAATATATCGGGCGGTATGTTCTGGACTTTGAGAGAGCCTCGGCTCCGACTTCCCCGGCGGAAACTGCCTTTTACCGGATTGCGGAGAAGAACCGGATGATAGCTTCTCAACTGGATGAGGTCAGCCACTCGGTCTCTTTCCGGCCGGCGTGGAACCTGCTCTATGAGACATTGATAGTGGAAGCGCTGGGATTGTATAATGTTACGACGGAGGAATTGTTCCTGCGTCCTAAGATGACGTATCATCTTGCGGATGCTTTGACGATGAGCGGGGGGATAGACTATTACCGGGGTCCTGACGGTACTCTTTATGACATAATAGATTCTCATCTCAGCTCGGTTTTTTTTGAATTGAAGGCTTCTTTTTAATCAGAGTATGAATTATGGATTCGTTTGGCAAAGATCATCCCAGAGAGAGGATATTCGACTCCGCAGTGCGGCTTTTCGCGCGGAAGGGTTATCACGGCGTCGGGGTGCGGGAAATCGCGGGTGATGCGGGTGTTAACATTTCGATGATATCCTATTACTTCGGCGGTAAAGTGGGGTTATTGCGGGAAATCATCGACCGTTTTTTCGAATCCTACTTTGAATCGGTCAGGGATTTTTTCGACAGCGACCGGGAGCCGAGCTTCATTATTAAGGAATATATCAACAGATTGGTAAAGTTGATTTTGGATAATCCCGACCTTTGCAGTGTGGGATTTTTCGAACTACCTTACGATACACCGGAAATCGCTCAATTCAAGAGCGAGAAAGTCGCCTTTATAAAAGATATGGCTCAGGATAAAATCTTCCGCCGCATATTCGGCAGCGAATTGGACATAAAAACGATGGCGATATTAGGACCGGCGTTTATCAGTATGGTTTTTTCCCATTTTCTGCTCAAGGATTTGGTGCGGTATCTTTTCCCGGATAAATTCGATGAGGCTTTCTACCGCCAATACTGCGATTTGCTCAGTGCGTTTTTCCTACGCGGGATAGAGGGTGTGGCTAAGATACGTTTAGATGTAGTTTCATAGTTCGATTTCTGTCAGAAAGACACAGATTCCGATAGTAAGATAATAATGGTTCATCGCTGTTTCGTGTGGGTAATTATTTAGGCGTATTATATTCCCTTT
>CAYQZD010000048.1:0-25639 GCA_964421875.1 uncultured bacterium | reverse complement strand
TAGGACTCGAACCTAGGACCGACGGATTATGAGTCCGTTGCTCTAACCAACTGAGCTAAGGGCCCTGTAATTATTATACTTAAATTTAGACTGGAGGTTCCCATGAGGGCCGGCAATATCCTGAATCAGGATTTATTTTAACATAATAATTTACAAAAAAAGGACAATTAAGTCAAGATTTTGGGGATTTAAAATATCATTTTGATGATATGTGCTATTCTCTTGAAAATAGTGGAAGCGTTAATACGCGAGCGGTGATTTTTAATCTTTCCCCGCGCCAAACCGCGAAAGAGACCATCTGTGATGGTCAACCGGAAATGAACTCACTAACATACTTCACCACCACTAATAGCAGGCATACCGCAAGGATAGCCTTGATAAGCCGGGCGGGGACTAAACGTTGAATCCGAGCTCCCAAGTAGATTCCCAGCGAGCCGCCTATGCCGAACATCGCCCCCAGCAGCCAATCGGGTGAAACCGCCACCCCGCTTCCCGCGTAGAAGGGCGCGATGATAGTGTAAATGAGCACACCTGCGAGTGATGATACCATAGTTGCGAACAGAGACGCCCCCGGAATTGAATGTACTGGCAGCCGGAACACGGTTACCAGGAAGGGCGCTATGATGGCTCCGCCGCCGATGCCGTAGGTTCCTCCGATAATTCCCACCAGAAGGCAGAGTCCGGCAAGCGGTAGAATTGCGGTGGAATGATGCGCGCCGTTGAAATCATAGCTGATATGAGTCAGGCTAATGCGGGCGTTTTCCACCTCAAATCTGGCATCCGCGCTTTTCCTAAATTCCTCCCCTTTGCGGAACACATCCCGAACCAGCCGGGAGCCGATATAGAGCAGCACCGCTCCCACAAACAGTTTGAACTTGCCGGGCTGCGGCAGGTAGTTTACCCTGATAATAGCTCCCAGCAGCATACCGGGGAGCGTAGCGCCGGAAATCGCCAGCGCCAGGGGCCACACCATCCGTTTCTCCCGAGTATATCGATAAACGCCGGAGGGAATGGCGACTACGTTGAAAACCAGATTGGTGGGGGTCGCAGCCGGGCTGGTGAAGCCCAATACACTTACCTGGAAAGGGAGCAGCAGGAATGCGCCGGACAATCCCCCCAAGGACGCGAAACAGGAGATGCCGAAGGCGACAGCGATGGGAAGCCACCAGTAGGTCTCTACACCGCTGATGGGAAAATGGAACATAGTCTTCGGTAGAAAAAATCGTCTGAATTATAACTTTAAAGTGAAATTTTTTACTAATTAAGCCTTACCCGCGCTGCCGAAAAGCTCCATCTTGCCTTTGATAACCGCTTTGACCGCCTCCCGCGCCGGTCCCAGCACCTTGCGCGGGTCGAACACCTCGGGCTTTTCGTGAAGCGCTTCCCTGACGGTGGCGGTCCAGGCTAAACGCAGGTCGGTGTCGATATTGGTTTTATTGATGCCCAGGGCTATGGCTTTCTTGTAAGCTTCGTCCGGCACACCTTTGGCTCCGGGGAGTTTCGCCCCGTATTTTTCAGCCTTAGCCACCACCTTGGGGTCCACGCCGCTGGCGCCGTGAAGAACCAGTGGTATTCCCACCCGTTTCTTGATTTCGTCGATACGCTCCAGCGCCAGTTTCGCTTCGCCCTTGAACTTGTATGCTCCGTGAGAAGTCCCCACCGCCACCGCAAGGGCGTCGCAGCCGGTTTCAGCTACGAACTGTTCAGCTTCGTCCGGGTCGGTCAGCAGCGCGTCCTTTTCGCTGACGCTGACATCGTCCTCAATGCCGCCTAATCGGCCCAATTCAGCCTCGACCGTGATTCCGAACTTGTGGGAGTAATCCACCGCTTGTTTGGTGAGGGCGATGTTTTCCTCCAGGGGAAAATGCGAACCGTCTATCATTACCGAAGTGAATCCAGAATCGACGCACATCTTCACGTCTTCGAAGGTCGCGCCGTGATCCAGATGCAGCGCCACCGGAACCGATATCGCTTCCGCTCCTGCGCGAGCCATCGCCACCAAGTAGTTCATCCCGGCGTATTTGATAGCGCTGGTGGAAGCGGCGATGATGATGGGGGATTTCATCTCATCAGCGGCTTCCAACGCCGACTGGATGAATTCCAGATTGTTGACATTGAACTGGCCGATAGCGTAACGTTCCCGGTTGGCGGATTCATACATCCTGGATAAAATTTCCAATGGCATAAATACCTCTATTCTTTTTTGATGGTATACGATGAAGCTAATTTGTATTTTATCTTGATATTAATCAGGTCTTATTATAGTGGACATTCCAGTAGGGGTTCAACATGTTGAACCCCTACAAAAATAACTATTTCTCTCATTGATAATGCACAACTATTATTCACCCCCATTAATAATAACAGTAACATTAATACGCGAGCCGTGAATTTTCATTCTAAGTTGTGTGATGATTCGCGAAGAGAGTCCATCGAATGATGGTTTATCTTAGAAGTGGAGACACATCAGAGTCTGTTAATCGCCCGCGAAACCGTTTCAAGCGTGTTTTCAATCTCATTATCCCCGTGAGCAGAGGAAATAAACCACGCTTCAAAACCGGAAGGCGGAAGATACACTCCCTCCTCCAGCATCGCTGCGAAAAAGCGCGCGAAACGATCCATATTGCATCTTTGGACAGAATCATAATTGCTGACAGGGCCCCGCCCGAAAAATATGGTCAGCAAGCCGGGCAGGTGGTTGACGACAACCGGTATTCCGGCGCTATCGAATAAACGCTTAAGACTATGCGCCAGCTTCGAGGTGGTTCGCGCCAGCGCGATGTAAAAATCCGGCTGTCCGATTTCCTTCAATGTAGCCAGCCCCGCTGCGGTGGAAATGGGATTGCCCGATAATGTGCCAGCCTGGTAAACATCCCCCAATGGGGCGAGCCGTTCCATAATGTCTCTGTTGCCGGCGACAGCGCCGATTGGCAGTCCCCCGCCGATGATTTTTCCCAGGCAAATTAAATCGGGCGTGACGCCGAATAGTTCGCAAGCCCCCCCTCGAGCCACCCGGAAGCCGGTAATCACCTCATCGAAAATCAGGATTGTTCCATATTCGGCGGTAAGTTTCCTTAGAGTTTCCAGGAATCCCGCTGCCGGCGGTATTACTCCCATATTAGCCGCCGCCGGCTCTACAATAATCCCGGCAATTTTTTTCCCCTCCTGGTGGAAAAGCTTTTCGACCGCAGTAATGTCGTTGTAAGGCAGGGAAACCATCCCCTTGACCACACTTTCCGGAACCCCGGCGCTGCCGGGCATCCCTCCCGTAGCCAAACCCGACCCGGCTTTCACCAGCAAGGCGTCGGAGTGGCCGTGATAACCGCCGTCGAACTTCACTATCAGTTCCCGCCCGGTAACGGCCCGGGCCAAACGGAGGGCGGTCATCGCCGCCTCCGTGCCGGAACTTACCAGCCTGACTTTATCCGCCGCGGGGAAACAAACCTTCACCATCTCCGCCAGCTCGATTTCCCGCTCCGTCGAAGCCCCGAAAGAGGTTCCCTCAAGCGCCGCTTTCCGCACAGATTTCACCACAGCAGGGTGAGCGTGCCCTAAAATCAACGGTCCCCAGCTCATCATATAGTCGATGTAGGCGTTTCCGTCAGCGTCGTAGATTCGCGCGCCTTGACCCTTGACGATAAAGCGGGGAATACCGCCTACCGCTCTGAAGGAGCGAACCGGGCTGTTCACTCCGCCCGGAATCGCCTGCTGCGCTCTTTCGAACAGAATCCGGGATTTCTCGTGATTCACCGCCCTTCCTCCATCCAGCGCGCCGCGTCCATCGCGTGATAAGTGAGAATAATGTCAGCCCCGGCGCGTTTTATCGAAGTCAGGATTTCCATAGCAGTCCGCTTTTCGTCTATCCAGCCCGCAGCAGCGGCAGCCTTGACCAGCGAATACTCACCGCTGACGTTGTAGGCGGCGAGGGGGAGGTCGGTGATAGCGCGGGCTTTGGCGATAACATCGAGGTATGCCAGCGCAGGTTTGACCATAACGATGTCAGCCCCCTCTTCGATGTCCAGTTCGATTTCCCGCAGCGCTTCCCGAACATTGGGTGGATCCATTTGATAGCCCCGCCGGTCGCCGAATTGCGGCGCTGAATCCGCCGCTTCCCGGAAAGGACCGTAAAAAGCCGAGGCGTATTTAGCGGAATAAGCGAGGATGGCGCGGTCATGAAAGCCCGCCTCGTCCATCGCCCCTCGAATCACCTGCACCCTGCCGTCCATCATATCCGAAGGCGCAACAATGTCCGCACCGGCGCGTAGAAAGCTGAGCGCCTGTTTGGCGAGCAGTTCCAATGTGGCGTCGTTGTCCACCTCCCCGTCTTTAATCACGCCGCAATGGCCGTGGTCGGTGTATTCGCAGAGGCAGACGTCGGTGATGACCGTCATTTCCGGGACCGTGTCCTTCACCGCCTTCACCGCATTCTGCACTACGCCGTTTTCATCCCAGGAGGACGAGCCGGTAGCGTCCTTAGTGTCGGGAATCCCGAACAATAATACGGCGGGAATACCCCGGCAAAACGCCTCCTGCGCGGCGTCGGCGATTAAATCGGGTGACATCCGATTTACGCCGGGCATCGCCGCCACCGGTTCGCGCCTCCCCTTGCCGCTGACAGTGAAAAGGGGAAAGATGAAGTCCTCCGGCTTAAGGGAAGTCTCCCGAACCATACGGCGGATGCTCTCGGTTCGGCGCAGCCTTCTAGGCCGTTCCATAGGAAAACTCATTATCTGCAAGTCCTTACTTTTTACCAAAATAACCGACAAGCGAATCGACAACCCCCGCAATCGTGTGAGGATTGGCTTCAACCGCCGGCTCAACCCCGTTTTCGCGTAGAATCCCGCTGGTCATTGGCCCGATAGAGACCGCGGCGGCGCGCTCCAGCAGACTTATAAACCGTTCAGCCCCTAAGATTTCCTTCAGGCTGGTCACCGTCGAACCGCTGGTGAAGGTAACCGCGTCGATTTCCGCCTCCTCGAACGCCGCCCAATCGCCTGCGTTCCATTCCGCGGTGAAAGTGCGGTAAGTATGTAATGTATGTACCACCGCTCCCGCCTCGGCTAAAGCTTCTTCCAGCGTTTCATCTGCCAGGTTGCCCCGCACACGGACGATATTGATCCCCTCCCAGTCAAAATCGAGGGTCAATTCTTCGGCGAGGGTTGAAACCGTATAAACGGTGGGGACAAAGTCAGCCTCAATCCCCCATTGACGCAGGGATTTTTGAGTGCCGCTGCCAACTACTGCGATGCGGAAACGAGCCATAAGCCTTATATCGAAGTTCTGCTCTAAAAAGCTCTGGTGAAAATAACGCACACCGTTTTCGCTGGTGAAGAGCAGCCAGCCGCTTTCCAACTCCGCTAAGCGTTCCCATTCCTCCTGATTAAAATCCCCTACAGTGGCGATTGAAGGCAGCGCCAGCGGTTCCGCGCCCATTTCCCGCAATGCGTGGTACATCTCAAGAGCCTGGTCGCCGGGGCGGGTCGCCATCACGGTTCTGCCCTGAAGCGGTTTTTCCGATTGCGCCAAAATTTCATCACGCAGGTTCACAACTTCTCCGATGACGAAGAGCGCCGGCGGGGAGATTTTTTCCGCCTTAGCTTTATCGACTATGTTCTCCAGGTTCCCGATTACTACCCGCTCCACACCCAGCGTGCCCCGCTCGATGAGGGATACCGGAGTCTCGGGCGACATCCCCCCCTCGCGCAGTTTCAGCGTCACCTGCGGAAGCTGTTTCACCCCCATATACCCTACCAGCGTTCCATCACTCATCCGGCTAAAAAGCTCATAAGGAAGGCCGGATTTTTCCTTGTCTGAAGCTTCGTGGGCGGTGAGAAAGACAGAATAGGCGGCAATCCCTCTATGGGTCACGGGTATTCCGGCGGATGCCGGACCCGCTATACCTGCTGTTATTCCCGGCACTACTTTGAAAGGGATATTGTGTTGACGCAGATAAATCGCTTCAATCCCGCCGCAGCCGAAAACGTAGGGATCGCCCCCTTTAAGGCGGACTACGGTTAAACCTTTCTGCGCAAGTTCCACCAGCAGGCGGTTGATTTTGCCCTGAGGAATCGTGTGCTTACCGGCGGACTTGCCCACATAATGCCGCTCTACGCGGCGGGGCAGGGGAGCGATTAAATCCAGCGCCACCAGCCGGTCGTAAACCACCGCGTCGCACGATTCCAGGAGTTGATACGCTTTGACGGTCAACAAACCGGGATGACCCGGTCCCGCGCCGACCAGATAAACGGTTCCGATATTGGAATTGGAAGTCGTGATTGTTTTACCTTGAAAATGGGATTTTGAGTTCAGGGTTAAGTAAGGGCGGTTCGCGAACCGCCCCTACTGATTACTTGTTCTCCTGCATTGTGCAGAAACGTAGGGTGGGTTCTTAACCCACCAATTAACAAGTTATTCCGGCGTAGCCGGAATCTATCTTTCCCCCCTTTTCTAAAGGGGGGCAGGGGGGATTATGATTGGTTATTAGTGTAGGTCGGCTTATGTAAAGCCGACATCAGCTTTTTTGTCAGGTCTTTAGCGCAGCGGAGACCTGACATCCGTCTCGTTCCCACGCTCCAGCGTGGGAATGCTTACCGTACTCCATTTCTACAGTTACCCCTTCAACTTTGCTTTCACTATCTTCCCTTTCTGTTCGAACACCCGCACCGCCCCGTCGGAAGGAGTTATTTCCCCCGACAATTGGGAAATCTGAACCTCCACCGGAGCTTCCACCGCGGTGCGGACAATCACCTCCGGATTCCCTAATTCACCTTTGTCTATTTGGTGTTCGTAATCTTGATTTTGTTTGGTTTTGTCGACCATCATATCCCGCATCGGAGCTACCGTCGTTATCAGGTCGCGTACAGCGTCCACCTGTTCCTTCTCGAGGTTACGGACTCCCTGCACCCGCATTTCTCTGGTGTGTACGATTACCATCATCATCACATTGCCGGGAGTGGTTTCGCGGATTATTTTATCACCCAGAATGTCCCTGATGCGCACCAGGTTCCCTTTAGCGAAAACGATGAACTCCTGGTTCGTCTTGATTTTCTCCTTGATATGTTCCACTAAACCTGCGGAAATGACGGAAGTCAATCCCTTTTCATCCGAAGATACTGTGTCCACCTCCACCCTGGAACCGCCGGTCACCTTGCAGCCGGAAACATTTTCCGCCCGGACTTCGTACCCTTTGAGTTCACTGTCAGTCGCCGTCCCTTTGACCTCCAGCTTCCCATGCGCCAGCAGCTTGGCGGAATCGACATTTCCCTCGGCATAAACATCCTGATGGCTGGTTATGGAGCTGTTCCTTACTTTCCCGGATACGCACACATTCCCCGAAGCCGTTATCGAAGAATCGCCCTCCACATTGCCGGAAATTAGAACCTCACCCTGAGAAATCACCTGGCTGCCGGTTTTCAATCCATCGGTGATTTCAACATTCTTGTCGGTGGTTATATTTACAGCGTTAGTTCCGTCGATAACCTCCACCGGATCCACCGACACGGTGACTGTGCCTTTAATTCCGGATTCTTGCGACTTAGTGAATTTGACCCGAGGGATACCTTCACAAGTCGCCATGATATCGGTGTTATTGGGGAGCAGCTTAGCTCCCTCGCCGGCGAACAGGATTATATCCAAAGGCTCCCGCGGCGTTAAAACCTTCCCTCGTATCGTATGTCCGTTCCGGTCGCTTGCTTCCATTGGAACCTTGCTGCAGAGAAGCTGCTCCGCGCCTACTTTCTCTTTACCCATAGAAATCCCGTCCGGCCTTTCGTATAGACTGAAAAGGTACTGCAGCCGGGCGTCCTTGACCGGTCCGGGAAAACTCCCCTCCGCCGCTAAAATATTCCTCATCGGACGCAGATCACGGAAAATCTTCTTCAGCGCTTCCTCGATTCGGGAGTGATTCACATTCTCTAAAGGGATGCCTGATTGAGAAATCAGCTCCATCACTTCTTCCTTCACCAAGGGTTCGCCCGACCCCTTCAAAGGGCACAAATCCAGATATAAAGCCATTTCCTCATATTCCGTTCCCTCCTCTGATTTAGCGCTTGAAATGCGCAGCCTGGGATCGCATTTCTCGGCTTCTCCCCGAAGGATGTTGGTTCTGAGTTTGATTCCGTCCGCCTTGTATTCTTTCTCTGCAAGCTCGTGATAGCTGAGCAGACCCACCGGGATATCGTTCGCCCTCGATATCTTGTTTTTAGCGCTTTTTAACACCTTGCTTAAGGTGAAGTCATCGACCTGCGCCAGCGGAATGAATACGTCAGCCTGCCATTCGTTGGGTCCCAAAGGGGTGATTTTAATAAAGGGTTCCAGACGGTCGGTCATCCCTTATACTCCCGTCACCTTTAACGATTTATTACATCGGGAAATGAAATACAACGGTCTGTCTGCTGCGTTAACCTTAATAAGACTAAACTTCGCCGAAAATCGAATCTTTGATAGCTGTGAATTCGTCCTGTACGTTTATGATAAGCCGGGAAAAATCCTGTTTGTCAAGTTTTATGTGAGTGTTGTAGTTTTCGTCTAAGCGATAAGCCAGGCTGTCGGTTCCGGTGCCGTATCCGCCCAGCATAGTGATGATATCTCCAAGGTGAACCGCATAAGCCAATTCCCGTACTTCATCGTCAGTCTTACCGGGATAGTGATGATGCCGGATAACCGAACAGATTTCCGGAGGAAGCCGCCAGTGATTCGCCACAGCGTAGCCTACCTCCGAATGGTCTATGCCTATAGCTGACTTCTCCGCTTCAAGGTAGTCTTCAACCCCACCATTGCGCTGGTCGATGATTTTAACGGATTTGTCCTGTAACAGCTCGGAAATCACTGATTTACCGATATCGTGAAGCAGACCCGCGGTGAATGCTAAATCCCCGGAAATCCCCTTGACCACGTACTCCGAAACTCGCCGGGCGGCGACTCCGGCGCGCAGGGAATGATTCCAAAAGCTCTCCGCGGAGCTGAGGTATCCCCACAAGGGGCGGTTGAAGATCCTGGCGGAACAAGCTCCGATGGCGACTCCCACCACCATTCGTTCCCCCAATTGCATAATCGCACGGTTGAGCGTGGTGATAGCTTGACCCCGATAAAATACCGCAGAATTGGAGATGCGCAGCACCTTGGCTGTCAGAGTAGTGTCGTTCTCCACTATCTTTACCACATCCCTCAGCGAATGGTCGTCATCCTCTATAATCCGAAGCAGCTGAGTCACCACAATGGGCAGCATCGGAATGTCTTCAATCCGCTGTGTTATTGTCTCGGTTATGCTCATAATTCCCAATTCCCCCGGCCGGGAGCGCTGACCTCAGTCTTGCCGTCCCCGGCTCTAATGCTGACAGTGCGGTTGAGGTTCCCCCCGACGTCTTGGGCGGATATCGTTAGTTCCCGTAAAAATATCCCCTCTCGCACTGCCGTTACATTGCGTTCCCCTAAATTGAAAATTGAATCGGAAGCAAGCAAATCGGCTCCGCCCGCGATCTTAATCGCAAGCTCCCCGCCGCTGGCGCTGCTTAAAGCGCTGATTTCATCCAGCAAAAGCGGAAGACCGGTATCGGCGAAATATCCGGGTTCCAGAGCCGCCCTATTGCTGTCAACCGATGAATCGGGAAATCCGATATGAGCCAGTCCCGCTGCCCCGCTCGAAGGCTCGAAAATGACCACCGCCACCGAAGCCCCCAGAGATGAAGCCTTGAGAATCTCGCCCGGTGTGATCGAAACTCCGTATTTCCCTAAATCTACATCCATAACGCTCTGAAAATTCCCCTCAAGTATATAATCTTCGTTCCCACTATCTCGTGTGGGAATGCAAAGACAGTTTATCTCCGGCTAAAAATAAACTAAACCACTATACGACCATAGAATATATAAAAATATTGCCAAAATAGCTATTAATCAAGTTTAGTCGATTTTTTTTGAGTTTTTAAGGAAAACGAAATTGAAAAAATCTTAAAAAAATAACGGAAAAGCTAAAGTTAAACCAAATTGTGTCGATAACAGAAATAGAGGGATTCCGCCCCTCATTCTCTAATCTTAAGAAAATCGGCAGACCAATGCCTCTTTCAGCCATATCTTCCGGGATCGATTCTTCCGCCCTAAACGCGTTGATATTCAAGGACCTCGCCGCCCGCCGCACCGAATCAGCCGAACGCTCGGAAACCGGAAATCCGCAGACTATTCTTCAGGACGAACTTATTATCTCCCCCGAATCCCGAAAACGCTACAATGCCCAGGTGGGGAAAAACTTTGAGGCAAATCAATCCGGGGAAGAAGGCGAAAAATCACAGGAATCTACCCTTGAAGATAAAAAAAGCGCCTCCGGCAAACCCAAAAGCGAAGAATTGAACGATGAGGAACAGAGGAAACTTGATAAAATGCAGCAGAGGGATCGGGAAGTGCGCACGCACGAGCAGGCTCACATCGCCGCCGCAGGGGGGCTTGCCAGGGGCGGAGCCCGCTACCAGTACCAGCGCGGCCCTGACGGCAAGCAATACGCCGTAGGCGGAGAAGTAGGACTGGCGATACCAGATTCCCCCAATCCCCAACAAGACCTGCAAAACGCCCGAAAGGTGGAAAGAGCCGCCCTGGCTCCTGCCAAACCCTCCTCCCAAGATTTGAAAGTCGCCGCCCAGGCCCGCCGCAAAGCCTCTCAAGCCCAGCGCGAAATATCACAAAATAACTCCAACGGCGCCAAGAAAGCCGGACTGAAAACCGAAGCTGAGAACCTTCAGGAACAAACTGACGCCGCCGCACCGGAAGAAATGACAAATTCCACGCCCCTCGGTATCGCCGAGAGATTCAAAGCCAAAGAAACCGAAGAGAAACGGGAATCCGAATCGCCATGGCAAATAGAGAATGAAAAAGATTCTGAGAACAATCTGATTCAAAGTATCAACGCTGCCGCTAAACCTGATTCCTCTGATGAAGCGGAATCCTCAGATATAGCTCCAAGTGTGGAGGTTGACTCCGGAAATTACCGCCTCGATACGAATAATCCCTTCAAAATAGATTATCGTATCTGATTCTCATCTGTTAATCATCGACCACCCCTCCATTCTCACTTTCCAGGGAACAATCTAACCTCTGAAAAAGTATCTATGATAAACCATCATTCGATGGTTTCTCTATCCGAATCATTGCGCATTGATGTGTGAAGATGTTCTATAGCGCGAATCTGTGAATTCGTTCTTCTATATAGAATAGTGTTTTTCACTGTTCTGGCAGGTCTTGCACGCAGAATGCGGGTGTGACCTGCCAGCGAATCAAGGCAGGTCTCCGCTATGCTAACGACCTGACTTAACTAAGGTAAGATATCTAACCTAAAGATAGTAAATGAACGACAACCAACAGACCTTAACCCGCGACATCCTGAAAAAAGTCCGCTTCATCGAAATCAAGACCCGAGGCGTGGTCAACGAAATGTTCTCCGGCGAATACCACTCCGCCTTCAAAGGGCGCGGTATCGACTTTGCCGAAGTCCGGGAGTACAGCTTCGGGGACGATGTCCGCCTCATAGACTGGAACGTCTCCGCCCGCTTAGGCCACCCCTACGTCAAAGTATTCCAGGAGGAGCGGGAGTTGGTGTTGATTCTGATGGTGGATATATCTTCCTCAGGGAAGTTTGGTTCGTTGCGCGAAACCAAAAGCGAAATCGCCGCGGAAATCTCGGCGGTGCTGGCGTTCTCTGCCCTGAAAAACAACGACAAGGTGGGGCTGATACTCTTTTCAGACAGGATTGAACTCTTCGTCCCGCCCAAAAAAGGGAAATCCCACGTCCTGAGAATACTCCGCGAACTCCTCTTCTTCAAACCCCAGGGTAAAGGCACCGACATCGCCGCAGCCCTGGAATATCTGAACAAGGTCACCAAGAAGAAAGCCATTGTCTTCCTGGTCTCGGATTTCTGGGACGCAGAATACGACGCCGGATTGAAAATCGCCGGAGCGAAACACGACCTCATCGCTCTGAGAATCACCGACCCCCGCGAACGTCGGCTTCCCCCGGCCGGACTGCTGAAGGTCCGAGACCTGGAAACCGGACGAAGGCTGGTGTTAGATTTGCATTCGCCCGCTTTCCGCGACGCCTACCGGGATACTGTAAACCGGGATTTCGCGGATCTGCTGAATAAGCTCAACCGCTGCAGCGTGGATTATATCGAAGTTGACGCCTCCGGGGATTACATCAATTCCCTGGTGCTCTTTTTCAAGAGGCGCGGGACTAAAAGATGAATCCGGTAATTGAACATAGAAAACTGCGCAAAGCGGCGTTGTTTCTCTTGTCAACTTTAGTTATCCTCTTCGTCTTCGCGCCGCAGCGTTGCGCCGCCTCGGACCAAATCCGGATTTCCGCCGCGCTTGACACCACTGAATATCTCATCGGCGACTATATTCCCGTCCGCATTGAAGTGGCGCATTCCCCGGACATCATCGTCTTTCCCCCGGACCCCGGGGAAAAAGCGGGCAAGCTGGAGGTGATTGAACTCATTCAGTTCGAACCGGCGAGAGCGGGGGAGGAGATTATCGACAACTTCACCCTCAACCTGGCGGCTTACGACACCGGAAACTTCACCATCCCTCCGCTGACAATCAACTATCACAGCCGGGGCGATACCGTAATCTCCTCCATCGCCGCCGATTCGCTGTTCTTAACTGTCAAATTCGCCGGGGGAGACACCCTATCTGGAATTCACGACATCAAACCGCCAGCCAACCTGCCCCGGGAGTTCGCCGATTATCTGCCCTACATCATCCTGCTGGCGCTACTCGCTGTCGCGGCGCTAACTTACTGGCGGTGGAAACGGCGTAAACTCCGTCCCCGCGAAATCGAGGAGTCTGCGGTGGCGGCAGAGTTCATCGACCCCTACCGCCGGGCGATGAAACGCCTCACCGAATTGGAAGCCGCCGCCCCCTGGAAAAAAGGTTTTGTCAAGGAATATTATTCCGAAGCCACGGAAATCTTCCGGGAATACATCGAAGGAGAATTCGAAATTCCCGCGCTGGAAATGACTACGGAAGAACTTTTGGATGAAATCTCCGTCAACAATATAGTGGATTTACATCGTGCGAAGGAATATCTGCAAGACGCCGATTTGGTGAAATTCGCCAAATACATCCCCGACGCCGAAAACTGCCAGCGTCTCATTGACCAGACCTATAAGTTATTGAAAGAGGCGCGCGATAACGCCCTGAAACGCCAGCCCCCGGATTCCGGGATCGATGAAACGGAGCGGGAAGGAAGTATGGAAACGGTTCCGGCCGAGAATGGGGCGGGGGAGGGGAGTCAGTGAAATCGTTCTACGACCCCTATGTGTTTCTACTGTTGCTGCCTATCGGGCTGCTACTTGCATTGCGCCTGCTCAAATGGCGCAAAGAGCAGAGTCTGCCCTTCCCTTCGCTGATACCGTTTCGGTCGATGGGAGTGGTGAAATCCAGCAGACTGCGCTATATTCCCTGGATTCTGCGGATTCTGGTGATAGCGCTGTTGGTGCTGGTTATCGCCCGGCCCCGCTCTTCCTCGCAAGAGCGCGAAATCCATACCGAAGGGATTGACATCATCCTCGCCCTGGATATCTCCTCCTCGATGCTGGCGGAGGATTTCCATCCCCAGAACCGCATCGGCGCCGCCAAAGAAGTGGCGAAGGAATTCATCAAAGGTAGAACCTCCGACCGCATCGGACTGGTGGTCTTCGCCGGGGAAAGTTATACCCAATGCCCGCTTACGCTGGATTATGATGTTCTGACCGCTTTTATCGACCGCATCGAAGTCGGCGCTATCGAAGACGGCACCGCCATCGGCACCGCCCTGGCGAACTGCTTGAACCGCCTTCGCGACAGCGAGGCTGAATCGAAAATCGTCATCCTCCTCACCGACGGTCAAAACAACCGGGGAGAAATCGACCCCCTGACCGCCGCCCAAGCCGGGCAGGCTATGGGGGTGAAAATTTACACCATCGGCGCCGGCTCCGAAGGCACTGCCCCTTATCCGGTGCAAACCCCCTTTGGCGTACGCTATCAGCAAATCCCGGTGAAAATAGACGAAGAACTGCTGCGGGAAATCGCTGAAACTACCGCAGGCGTCTATTTCCGCGCCACCGATGAAAAGAAACTGCGCGAAATCTACGCTCGCATCGACCAGATGGAAAAGACTGAAATCGAAGTGAAGGAGTACCGCACCTACACGGAACTGTTCCTCCCCTATGCGCTGATTGCGTTGATTTTGCTGGCGGCGGAAACCGCCCTTTCAGGCACTCGTTTGCGACGTATTCCCTAACCGAAAACCGAGCAACGAGCACCGAGTAACGAGCAACGAGCAACGAGCAACGAGCACCGAGCAACGAGCAACGAGCAACGAGCAACGAGCAACTATGATTCGACTGGCAAATCCCCAATTCCTCTGGCTGTTATGGCTGGCACTGGCAGCCGTGATATTTACCCTTTATGCAGCTAAAGTCCGCAGCAGGGATCGGGCGAAATTCGCCCAATCGGCTATGTTGAAAAGGCTGATTCCCGACCTGTCACCGGGTAAAATTTTATTGAAAGGATTCCTCATCGCCGCCGCCCTCTTTTTCATCGCCGCCGCCGCAGTGAATCCCCAAATCGGCACCAGGGTCGAAGAGGTCAAGCGCGAAGGAGTGGACATTATGGTGGCGGTGGATGTTTCCGCTTCGATGATGGCCGAAGATGTCCGTCCCAACCGACTGATGAAAGCCAAGCATGAACTGAATTCCTTCATCAACAGGCTCAAGGGAGACCGCATCGGTATCGTCGCCTTCGCCGGAGCCGCTTTCACTCAATGCCCCCTCACCCTCGATTACAGCGCCGCCCGGATGTTCACCGATGTCCTCGATACTTCGCTGATACCAGTTCAGGGAACCGCGCTGGCGGAAGCCATCCAAACCGCCGCTGAAGCCTTTCAAGGCGAAACCGAAAGCCAGCGAGTCCTGATTCTCATCACCGATGGTGAAGACCACGAGCGTGACGTGATGGATGAGGTGGAGGAAGCGAAAAAGAAAGGGATTGTCATCTACGCCGTGGGAATGGGAAATCCGGCAGGCGCTCCCGTCCCCTCCCTCAAGGGATATCTTCAGGATCGGAAAGGTTCAGTGGTGCTCTCGCGCCTGAACGAAGGCTTATTGTCCGAGATAGCCTTAGCCGCCGGCGGCGGCTACTACCGAGGCACCTCCGGCGAGGATGAACTGGATAAAATCTACCGAAAAATTTTCGGAATGGAGAAAACCGAACTCTCCGCCAAACAATACACCGACTACGAAGACCGGTTCCAGTTCTTCGCCGCCGCAGCCCTGCTCTGCCTGATGCTGGAAATCTTTGTCAGCGAAAAAAGAGGCGCCTGGTCAAGGTTCTTTAAACTGGATTGAATTGTGAAAATGTCCTTCGTTCCCACGCTCCTGCGTGGGAATGCATACCACCATCTGTCATTGCATGCGAAATTGTAGAGTGGGTACTTAACCAATAGTGTCCCCAAAAAAATCGTTAATCTAAATGATTGTATTTATAATACATAATAATAATCCCCCCTGCCCCCCTTTAAAAAAGGGGGGAATAAGACGGGAAAATATACTACAGATTGGAAATGTGCTATTTTTCCCCCTTTGGAAAAGGGGGATTAAGGGGGATTTTTTACTTATTTAGAAGTCATTGTATTTATCTTAATGTAGAAAGTCGGTAAAAAAAACTCTCTTGAATCTATTGGTTCTCTGTAGGTTTCACCAATATCTTAGGTTACAAAATTTCCCGGGACAGCATTGGTTCTTAATCCACCAATTTATAAGTCATTCCGGCGCAGCCGGAATCCTTCTTTCACCTATTTTCTAAAGGGGGGCAGGGAGGATTACAGTGGTTTTTGAATACATTTTCGGATTACCGCCCGGGCCATCAAGTATAAGCCCTAAGCGTAAATTAACTTTTTTGCCGTAAAACTTGACAAATGTTCAGCAATTGTGTATATTACCTATGAGGGGCTGTTGATAACGTGGGCAGCGGCGCTGAGGGATTTCAATTCGCTTCGCCCTCATCATTTTCATTATCATCATCATCATCTGGACCGCCGCCGCCACAATGAAGTATTGCATCAGCGTCAAGTCAGGTCTTTAGCGTAGCAGAAACCTGACATCGTCACCGTGTCAGAGTCCCCGCAATCTGCTGAATCACCTCGTTCCCACGCTCCCGCGTGGGAATGCAGACAACGTTATCATGGTATCGGGTCCCCGCACCCGACACCAATCTATTGTGCTGCAGAATCCCCGCAACGTGTCAAAGAATGTTATAGCGAACGAAGCGAAACAAACGCTTTCCTCGTATTACTAAAGCTGTAAAACAATGCGTGAATCCAGTATGAATATAATCCTACTCCTCTTAATCGCGGCTTTGACGCTAACTTCAATCGCGCCGGCGCAAACCCGCCGTAAACTGGTCGAGCAGGGGAACAAACAATATGATGCGGGCGTCTTCGATGACGCCCTGGCGAAATACAAAGGCGCTGAGGAGAAGGGAGCCCTCCCCGAAATCTTCTTCAACCAGGGCAACGCCCTCTATAAAACCGAAAGTTTAGACCGGGCGATGGAGCTTTACCTCAAATCGCTGGAAGGCGCAAGCGATGCGACCCGAGCCCAGGCCTTCTACAATATGGGGAATTCACTATTTAAAGCGGAGCAGTTCGACAAAGCCGCCGCCGCCTATATCAACTCCCTGAAGCTGAATCCCCGCGACCTCCAGGCTAAGCAGAACCTGGAACTGGCATTGAGGATGATGCAGCAGCAACAGCAGCAACAGCAGCAACAGGAACAAGAACAGGATGAGTCTAAAGACAACCAGGAACAGCAGCAGCAGGAACAACCGCAAGACCGGCAGGACCAGCAACAACAGGAGGAGCAGCAAAAACAACAGCAAGAGCAGGATGGTGAGCAACAGCAGCAACAGCGCCCTCAACCTCAGCAGGGGGAGATGTCCCCGGAGGACGCAATGAAGCTCCTCAACGCCCTGATGAACGACGAAAAGGAAGTGCAGAAAAAGGTGATGAAGAACCTGATGGCTAAGAAGAAATCAAAAGCCAAGAACTGGTGATTGAAACGATGCGGATACTCTTATCCTATAGACTCATCGTTTTTATTCCGGCGCTGTTGATTATGTGCGCCGCCGCAGCCTTCGCCGCGGATGTCAGCTTCATCGCCACCGTGGACAAGTCCACCGTGCCCTTGAACGGATATTTCCGCCTCACCGTGGAAATCTCCGGCCCCATCGGAAAAATACCCAAACCGGAACTGCCCAACCTCAGCGATTTTTATGTCCTCGCCGGACCCAGCGAATCCTCCAGCTACCAATTCATCAACGGCAGAATCTCCGCTTCCAAATCCTGGTCCTACACCCTCCAGCCCCGCAAAGCGGGCGATTTCACCATCGGCGCCGCTAAAATCCAGTATAAACGGGAAACCTTCCGGACGGAGCCGATTAAAATTACCGTTTACAGCTCTTCCGCCCCTAAACAGTCGTCCCCGCAGCCATCCCAGCCGGCCGCTCCTCAGCAGATTCCCTCCGCAGAGCCTGAAGAACTGTTCCTGCGAGCCGTCCCCAACAAAACCACCTTGGTGCAGAACGACGCCGTCATCGTGGAATATAAGCTTTATTTCAGGGTGAACATTGGCTCTTACGAGACTACAAAGATTCCTCAGACCACCGGATTTTGGACCGAGGAGTTCGAACTGCCGCGCCAACCGCTGGTTTCCACCGAGGTTGTAAAGGGCCGCCGGTATCAGATGGCGACCATCCGTAAAATCGCCCTTTTCCCCACCCGCCCCGGGAAAATGGAGGTGGGACCTTTGGAGGTGCAGTGCCAGGTCAAGCAGCAGCGCCGCTCCCGTTTCCGCGACCCCTTCGACAGCTTTTTCGACGACCCCTTCTTCGGCAATATTTACACCGTTCCCCGCTATGTGCAGTCCCAGCCTTTGAAATTCAACATCCGCCCCTTCCCCGAAAAGGAAAAGCCTGCGGACTATTCGGGCGCGGTGGGGAGTTTCAGTCTGGAAGCCGCGCTGGATAAAGATTCGGTTCAGACCAATGACCCGGTTACGCTCACGGTGAAGATTCAGGGGCGGGGAAATATCAAGATGGTGCCGCCCCCCAATCTCAGCATCCCCCCGGATTTCGAAAGGTACGGACCCGAAACCGGCGATTATGTAAATAAGTCCGGCGGATACATCACGGGCGGCAAGACTTTCAAATACCTGCTGGTGCCCCGTTTTCCGGGAAATCATAAAATAGCCCCCATCGTCTTCAGTTATTACGATCCCGGTAA
Organism: uncultured bacterium; assembly: GCA_964421875.1. Lineage (GTDB taxonomy): Bacteria > Electryoneota > Tariuqbacteria > Tariuqbacterales > Tariuqbacteraceae > CAYQZD01. The sequence continues at coordinate 7,338 of CAYQZD010000048.1, read as the reverse complement.
AAAGCGCTATATCACCCTGAAAAGCCCCGAATTTGTGGTTGAAGCCACTCGCGGCAAGGAGATTGTAATGCCGGGCGGGATTTCCATCTCCCCCAATGAAGTCAGGCTTTACGGCAGCGACATCCGCTATATTAAGACCGAGGGGCGTTTGAAGCCGACCGGGGCGATGCTTTACCGCAGCGCCGGTTATTATACTTTATATATCCTGCCTTTGGTAATATTCCTCGGCGCAGGATTTGTGAAGACTTATCAGTTGAAGCGGAATCCGGCGCGTGTCAGAGCCAGAAACGCATTTCGCAGCGCAAGAATCCGCCTGGACAAGGCTCAAAAAATCAGCTCGCCCGCCGATACCGAAGAATTCTACCGCGAAATCGCCGAAACTCTGAAAGGATTCATCGCTGATAAGATGGGGATTTCCCCCGCTGGATTGGTGCTGGAGGAAGTCAAGGATGAACTACTGGCGAAGGGAATCAAACCGTTGACCTGGGAAAGCCTGCAAAACATTATCGCCGAGTCCGACATAGGGCGTTTTGCGCCCAGTTCTGAAGCGGGTTCGAGGGAACGACTGGCGGGGAGAGCGAAGAATCTTCTGAATGTAATGGAAGCCGAATGGACAGGATAGTCAGTATATTAGCGATTGTACTGCTGTTGACGTCGGTTTCCCCGGCGTCTCCCGCGCCCGATTCCGATTTTGAAGTAGCCAACCGCCTCTATCGGGCAGAAAATTTCGAGGAAGCGGTTCGGATATATCAAAGCATACTTGAAGCCGGGTTCGAGAGCGGCGCGCTCCATTATAATTTGGGCAACGCCTTTTTCAAGTGCGGCGAACTGGGAAAGGCAATCCTCCATTATGAGAAAGCGCGGAGGTTCCTCCCCCGCGACCGCGACCTGGAGGCAAACCTTCAATTGGCGCGGATGCGGGTAGCGGATAAAATCGAGGTCCCCCGGTTGGCGCTGTGGAAAGCGTTCGACCGGGTCCGGGATTACCTCTCCCCTGACGAATGGGCGGTCTTGACCTTGACAGTTTTTCTGTTGACCCTGGCGTTATTTGCTGTCTATTATTTCCTGGGGCGCGGCATTTTAAAGAAGGCGGTGTTTTACGCGGCGCTGCCTCCGCTCTTTGTGTTTCTATTTTCCGCGTTGTTCTTCGAATTGAATATGTGGCGGGCGGTTCACCTGCGCCAGGCGGTTATCATTCAGGAGAAAGTGGAAATTCTCTCAGCCCCGGACCAGGGCGCCAAAGCGCTGTTTTCCCTGCATGAGGGGACTACAATCCGGGTTGAACAGAATCTGCCGCCCTGGGCGGAAATCTCGCTTCCCGACGGTAAAAAGGGGTGGGCTTCTATGGATTCATTCGCTGAGATTTGATTTTTAGGGGAAATTGCGTTATATACTGATGTAAGATTGTAGCCAGTTGAAACTATAAGTAGAATGGTCATTCCGGCGTTCAGCTTTTCCGACAGTATGTCATGATGAGCGAAGCAGCTGCATTTATGTAAGTTATTTATAAACAAGAGATTCTTCACTTCCTTCAAAATGACATAACTCGAAAACGAGCGTTTTCGGACAGATTGATAGCCGGAATCCTACCGGCAAAGAAAGATTCTGGTTTGCTTCGCAGCCAGAATGACCCATTAACTTCAAACCATTGAATCGTAATAATTTCTTTCAAACATAAATTTATACCGGTGAAAAAATTGCATAAAAATTATCGGATAATCGGGCTTTACGCCGCTTTTATTGCGGCCGCCCTGCTACTCGCCGGATGCGCTTCCAGCCGGAAGGATGCCGGTAAACCTGACGCTTCCGCGAAGTCAGGTCAAGCCGCCGGAGAGACCGCTCCCGACTCCGCCTTTTTTGACCCCACAAAACTGGGCGATGACGGAGTCTTCCCTTCTGAGACTCCAGCCCCGGTTGAGGCTGAAGGAGCGCTTCAGGAGACCCAAACCGACACTGCCGGGACTAAGGTGGTTCCGGTCGAAGCCGCAGAGCCTGCTCCGATGACCAAGCCCCCTGAGACGACGGTAGAGGAAAAACAGCCCATCCCCGAAAAATTCCAGAAGGATATTAAGCGGTGGGAGGAGAAGGAGAGCCCCGGTTGGAGGGTTCAAATCCTCGCCTCTACGGTGGACCATCAGGCGCGCAAAGCTCAGCGGGAAGCCGAGGCAAAGTTCAAGGAAGGGGTTTACCTGATATATGACCCGCCGATGTACAAAGTTCGAGTGGGAAATTGCGAGACCCGCAAAATAGCTCAGGAACTCCGCCAGTTTGCGGTGGCTCTGGGATACCGGGACGCCTGGATAGTGCGGGATAAAATTGTAACCAAGGTTCCCATCAGGTAGTAATTAAAAGTCGGCGGCTAATCGACCGCATCCGCCTTGCTGGAAATCGAAAACTACTCGATGTAAACTGCGCTGGATACGCAGCGTTGTCCGGCGGTTGTCTCCGCCGCCGCATAGACAAAACCGGGGAGTAAATCGAACTCTCTCTCTATTTTTACCGTTAGCGATGCGGGCAGGTCAAATCGTTTCTCTATCAGCCTCCCGCCGCTGCCAATAAACAGCGATATGTTCTTCAGCCGCCCGAATTCTTGGGAAGCGCAGGCGTCGATTTCCACCCTGCCGGAACCGGCTGGCGCAGTTTCTCCCATCCTGCAATCCTCCACTCGCAATTCGATACCCGGCCCATCGGTGATGTAAGTTCCGCCCCGGCGAAGTCCCTGCAATATATCTTCAGCGCCTTTTGGCGCGTAAACTCCGGTTTTCTGCATTCCCAAAATATGCGCCTCACGCTCCCACAGGCTCCACATCGGTAGTTTGACCTGCCGGAAGATGTTAAAGTTTCCATGGGAGTCGTTCCCCGCCCACAAGCCGATACGTTTCCCCTGTTTCAGAAGCTCTATCCATCGGGGAATCCCCCTCCGCAGCGATGTCGGGAAATCTTCCCCATTGGCGATTTGCGCGCCGGAAATTCCCTCTGCAAAGTCCCCGTAATTCCACATACCCCTCCGGAGTAGAGTCTTTTGCAGGAAACGGATCGGTTCCCAGGGGTGCGCCGCTCCTGCGACAGTTTTGCTATCCAGGCTTGATAAAATCCCGCTGACGGATAGTTCCGAATCGGTCTTGAACCATTTTTCGGCGGAGTCCCCGCCGCCGCTGAAGAGCTTGTCCCCGCCGAACAACAGCATATGGACGTTGCGCCCCTCGCCGTTAACTACAGTGGCTTCCTGCCCGGCGATGAGTTTGGCTAATGTGTCATCGTCGTCGGAGTTGATTTTTTCCACTCTTTTTAGGAAATCTTTCCACTTCCTGAGTTGCGGGTCGTTAGTAAGGTAATCCTCCGGCATATCGTCCAGATCGTAACTATGGTCGGCCACACAGGCGAAATCGAGGCCTGAGGCTCTGGCGGCTTTGGCTAATGAGTGCAATGGAGCGCCGAATTCCACTTGGTCTGCGGTGTAGATTGAGTGGCAGTGAACATCTCCCAGGAGATATCCCGGGGGGCGGGGCAGAGGCTCTGCAGACCGCTTGACCAGGAATGGAGTGGGGGTGAGTCCCCTGAAGTTGTGGTTCAGCGCCCGTTTTGTGCTTCTTCCGGTTCGGTAGGTGATTTCCACCCATATGCGATAATCTCCCGGCGGCATTTTCAAATCGAAACTTCGCCACCACCATGGAGTTTCCACGGTGTCCGAGGAGAGATAGAGTTCTTCCTCCCAGGAGGCGTCCCCTTCTATGGTGACTTTCAGTGGACGGGTGAATTTTATGGGATATTGGTGGGCGTCTTTTACCAGAAGCAGGAGGGGCGCTTTTTGACTGCCTTCAATCCGCCGGGGAATATCGACTAATATTTCAGGCTCCCGCCGGAAATAGCGGTTGAACTTGAAATATCGGAAGCGGTAATGAATTTCGGGGTAGAGTGCGAGCAGGCAATCAGCCGGTGAGAAACTTGTCGTAAGCATATTTTACTTTTGCCGCTAAACTTCTGATAAAAAACTTGTCTAAGGAGTATAGAAACGACGGGTCGAAATAACAATTGATGGTGCAGCCTCGGCAGAAGTCGTATCTGCCCTGGCTGCGCAGGGCTTTCTTGAAAGCGAAGGAACTGCGCGCCGCCCGCAGTCCTTCGGCTAAATCCACACTGCTGTTGGCGTGGTGATAACAGGGGAGTAACATTTTACCGTCAGGGGAAATCACTACTGTAGCGGAGACGGCGCGGCAGCGGGGGTTGTCGGGAAGGTTTCCCCCTTCCAGAATCATATCCAGGAAGGCTGTGTTGTTGTATAGATACTTTCGGGGCGGGATTTCCCTCAGTTTTCCCGCTAAAGCCCGGTCGGGGGCGCTGTCGCTGAAGTAGTCGAATACGGGATTCAGCACCAGCATCAGCTTGTGCCGGGCGGCAATTTCCAGCAGAGGTTCAATCTGGTCTATGTTGTCCCTGGTGATCGTCATCAGAATGTCGGGGCGTTCCCCCAAAGCCCCCGCTATTTTCAGGCTTTCAATAACCCGGTCATAGCAGGGAACTCCGCGGATGGCGTCGTGCGATTCCCGTTCAGGGGAATCCAGTGAAAAGTGCAGAAAATCGACCAGCCCTTTGAGTTCTTCCGCCCGTTTGGGATAGAGCAGGCAGTTGGTGGTGACTGTGGTGTGCATTCCCAGATTCCCCGCCCATTCCAGCATTAGATTGAGGTCGGGATGCAGCAGCGGCTCGCCGCCGGTGAAATCGATGTACCTTATTCCCAGTTCCGCTAATTGTTCCAGGTGGGAGAAGACCCGCCCCGTGTCAGCCATCGGTCCTCCGCGAGCCGGGATGTCGCAAAACTCGCATTTGGCGTTGCAGCGGTAGGTGACATAGTAAAAGCATAGTACCGGTTTGCTGCGCACCCTACCTCCACCGCAGATTTTTAGCAAAAGGCGCGGCAGCCACCAGGCACAAGTGATAAATCGCGCTGAAGAGGACATAGAGCGGCAGGTAATACCAGCGTTTTGAGCCGCCGTAAGCGGCGACCGCCCGCTTCAGGATTAAGGCGTCGCCGAACATTCGAGCCGCCAGCATTAGGATGAAAGTTCCCGCACCGGTAAAAAATCCGTATATCAGTAAAATATCGGCTGCCAGCGCCACGCATAGGACCGCAATCCCCGATACCCCTACATTGCCCGCCCCCTTGAGCCATCGCAAACGCTGGCGGAAGAAGCCCGTTATACTTTCCTCGGGCAGGCTCTTCACCGCGCATTCCGGCGCCAGGGTGTAGTCGATTTTTCCTTTTCCGGCGCAGCGCCTCACCAGCTCCAGGTCTTCGGTCCAGACTCCGCCTTGCGCAAAGCCCCCGGCGCGGTCGTAAAGCTTTCTGGTAAGCAGCATATTTTTACCGAATAACGACTGCGGATTTCCCAATCCTGCGAATCCCGCGCCCACCGAACAGAGGTAGAGCCAATCCATCCACTGCAATCGAGCGGTGACGTTGTCGCCCTCGATAAGCACGGCTCCCCCCGCCATATCGAATCCTGATTTTAGACGCCCCGCCATTGCTTTGAGCCAGCCCGGCTGGAAATCGCATTCTGCGTCGGTGAAAGCCAGGACTTCACCCGACGACGCTGCGACTCCAGCGGTAAGAGCCTGAGATTTATAGCTATTACCATCTAAACTTTCTTTGAGATTGACTACTATAACCTCGAATTGAGATTCTTCCTGGAAAGTTAGCATCAGTTTCAGAGTGCTGTCGGACGACGCGTGATTGACTAATATCACCTCCAGCTTGCCGGCGGGATAATCCAGTTTTTCAATCGCCGCCAGACTGCGGGGGAGGTCTTTAGCTTCATTCCGCGCCGGGATAATGAGGCTTACCTTGTATTCGTCGCAGGGAGTCAGCCATTCTTCCTTTATTCCTGCGGCGATAATAAACGCCAGGATAACGTAAGCGAGGATGATAATCAGTACCAAAACCGCCATTGGACACTCGAACTAACGGATATTCTCAGACTTATTCTGCTGTTTACACCTTTACTTTCGACCGGAATCGCTCCCCTTTCCAGGTGAAAGGGAGCAAATGCCCCCCGATTGCTGAAAGCGTCAAGAGCGCGGGGTGAATCAGCGAAAGAGCGATGAAGGTGACGTAGGGAAACCTGAATCCGTAAATCCTGCAGCCCCGCCGCATCACCATGAAATCCATCACAAACTTGAGGGCAGCGCAAAATAAAAACACCCCCAATGGGAGAACATTCCCCCATACCAGCGCGGGCCAGAGTGTGAGCCCCAGTAGAAAAAGGAACAATCCGGCTGCGACACGCCGCACCCGTTTAGGGTAATGCGTTCCCTTTGAGCCCCAGCGGAGGCGTTGGTTGACGAGGCCCTTGAATGTTTCCGGGGGGAGCGAGCGCACTATGGATTGGGGTCCCAGCGCATAGACCGCTTTCCACTTTTTGCTTTTCACCAATTCTTGCAGGAAGAACTCGTCGTCCCCGGAGACCATTTTCGCGGCTTCGGCGTAACCTCCAAGCTGGTGAAAGGCTTTCAAGCGAAAGGAGAAATTCGCTCCGGTGCAGGTGTTGGCGCTGCCATTCCCGATGGCTCCTCCGCCGACAAAAGCGTAGGAGAGAAAATCGAGCGAATGAAGGCGGTGCGCCAGGGTTTCGTTGTCGGGGTGGAAGATGGTCAATCCCGCCACCAATCCCACTTTAGGACGGTAATATGAAGCCATAGTCCGCAGCCAGCGGGGCGAATGGATGCAGTCTGCGTCGGTGGTGAAGATAATTTCCCCGCTGGAGGCGGCTATTCCCCATTCTATGGCATTTTTCTTGGGAGACACACCAAAGGGCTGCGAGTCGATGTCCACCTGAACAAAATTTCTGTACTGCCGGGTAAATCCCTCCATTATCTGCGGAGTGGCGTCGCCGGAGCGGTCGTTGACCATCACAACCTGATACTTCTCCGCAGGATAATCCTGGGAGGCGAGGGAGGTCAGGGTTTCCTCCAGGTTGTGGTCTTCATTCCGCGCCGGCACAATCACTGATACCAATGGAAGCTCTCTATCGGAGAGTGCATCAACCCGTTTCAGTTTACCCAAACCCCGAAATATCCAAATAGTAAACCAACAGTATAATCCAGTTAAAAATATTAGAATCGAGGATAAAAGTATTTCTATCATATTATTCGACTTTCAGGAGGCTGGCGCCCCATGAATTTCAACTCGTTTTTTGGTGGCATTAAATCTATGACGATAATAATAATCGTCATTCTGTCAATCCGCCGCACAGCGGAAGATATAATCCTTCTTTAATACTACAGCTTCACTACTGTCCCAACTTTTAGTCTAATAAAGACAATTGATTAGGATTTATTGTT
>CAYQZD010000047.1:0-26872 GCA_964421875.1 uncultured bacterium | reverse complement strand
TGAATTGCTGACTTACAGAATTCCAAATAACTAACAACTATACAAGGACATAGCCTAAAAGTAAAGTGTAATATTAATTATGCTCTTCGCTAACAAATCTATAATATTAATAAAGTTAACGGCAATTGATATCTAATAATAAAGTCATATTTTTCCAGGGAACTCTGTTTACCATTGTGCGTTAGATCGATTTGACCGTCCATTGAGAAGCTCAGACTTTTCAGGGGATGGCTGTTTATCCGCAACGCCAGATACCGGTTTTCACGTTTCGCCCCGCTGGGAAAAGGTCTTGTTCTGTAATCTTCGATAGGCGCGTAGGCATTGTTTATCAGCGAATTATCACCCCACCGTCTTCTGCCAAATTCGATTTCCGCCATAATCGGATATTTGAACACCATGCGGGCAGCTGCCGCAACCTGGTCGGCGTCATTTCCTATTGGATGACCAATGAAATAATCCCGGTTGACAAAATTAACATATGCATAACTGTGTTGTCCAAAATAAGTATCCAATCTCACATACTTACCGATGAATGTCAATCCCATCGGTTCCTTCATAGGTGTCCATGCGGTACGGAACAGGTATCCCATAATATCAGGCTCTCCCTGCTTTATCTCCTGCCGCTCCAATTTGAATTCATCGACCGCCAGAGAAGCGGTGAGCCGCAGATTGTTCCTCGCCAGCCAATCGAGATGAAGCGTATAGACTGCATTGTTGTAGTTTTTAGCGGCGGAGGTGGACCTGTTATTCAGGTCGGTTTCGATATGGAGATTCAACGGATTGAGGTACGCTAAGTCGAGGGGACGGTTTATACCGGCTAACACCAATGCTTCGGACATACCCACTATCAAGTTCCTGCGGTTTGAATACTGGAGGCATTTGATAACGATATAGCGGTTAATAAAGTCAGTATCTCTAACCGTCTCAAGAAAACCGAATTGGTATCTGTAGGTGAATCTTCCGAGTGAAATCTGCATTAAAAGCCGTTCGTATGAGGGCGCCGAACCTGACAGTATCAAGTTATCCTCCGTCATAGGGCCCCAAATTTCCCGGGCACGGCCGTATTCCAAATTGACCCATTTATCTCGATATCCGATCACAGACTGGTCGAATTCCGCAGCATTCAAACCAAAGCGTGAGATGTCTCGAGGAATTCCAGTAAAATGCGGCAGACTTTCTTTCTCGTTAGTGGCGCGGATGTAAAGGCGTGCATACCAGTTGTGGCGAAATTTCGCCTGCAGCCAGATATAAGGCTGAAGGGCGACATTGTTATAGTCGCTAGCGCTTCCTGCTTGATGATTCAATGCTATACCGCCTAGGGCCAGGACATTCACGCCGATTTGCGTGAGGTCGGTGGGTTGGTTCGCTTTTACGCTGTATTTTGTAAGGTAGTTTGCCAGCCATTTGAAGGTTTTAATATCAGTAGATTTAACAGAACTGTCAAGCGGACAACATTTCAGGGGATGAAGGAGCGAATTGATATTCCACAGTTCGCCTGCATCAAGCAGGGCTTCAGTTCGAGGGGAATAGTCAAGGTCTTGGGGGTATGTTTGAGCGGCTGCGAAGTTTGAGATGAAAACCACAAACAGCAGGACAAGCGGCAAGATATTTCGGTGTGAAATCACTTCCCGAACCTTTTAGAAACCTCTTCGACAGTTTCAATGACATAGTCAATCTCCTCTTCTGTCATAGAGGGATAAATTGGCAGAGAAATCTGCCGCAACCATAGACTTTCCGCGGCAGGGAAAATTCCTTCGCCATAGCCGTATTGCAGTCGGTAATACGGATGAATGTGCAGCGGCATCCAATGGACGGAACAACCGATTCCTTTCGACTTGAGTTCCTCGATGAATCGGCTGCGGTCGATTTTCAGGCGGTCGAGGTTCAGACGGAGGGAGTATAGATGCCAGGAATGTTTGCAGGAAGGAGAATCACCGCAAGGTATTTGTAATGCGGGATTTTCAGCGAAGACCGAATTATAGCGTTCTGCAATCTTCTTCCGCTGCTGCCGAAACATATCAGCCTTTTCCAATTGGTGAATTCCCAATGCGGCCGCGATATCGGTCATATTGTATTTGAAGCCGGGCGCGGCGATTTCATAGTACCAGGAGCCCTGGTCGGTATAACGTTTCCAGGCGTCGCGGCTCATTCCGTGCAAGGACATCATCCGCATTCGGGCGGCCAGGTCCGGGTCATCTGTCACCGCCATTCCGCCCTCGCCGGTGGTGATGCATTTATTGGCGTAGAAGGAAAAACAACCTATCTTACCGAATTTACCGGCGTGTTCCCACTTTTCGTTCTCATCGGTTCGATAATAGGAGATCAAGGCGTGGGCGGTGTCTTCTATAACATCGATATTGCAGTCCCCGGCGATTCGATTGATTGACTTCATATCACAGCAATAACCGCCATAATGCATAGGGATGAGAGCTTTAATCTGTCCATAAGGAGGTTTCAGTCCGGCAACAGGTTTGTTATCACAGATTTTTTCAACAGCGTCTTTGATGCGTATGGGATCCATATTGAAATCGTCATTGCAATCGACGAAAACCGGGATTGCGTCAAAATAGCGAACGACCTCGGCGGTAGCGGCGAAGGTCATTGTGGGAACGATGACTAAATCTCCCCGCTTCAAACCAATCGCTTCCAGGGCAAGATGGAGCGCGGCGGTGCAGGAATTAAGCGCGACAGCGTGTTCGACTCCGATTATCTCTGCAAAAGCCGCTTCAAAGCGCTTGACTTTGGGACCGGTGGTGATCCATCCTGATTGGAGGGAATCGACCACTTCCGCAACTTCATCCTCACTTATTGAAACTCGGAAAAAAGGAATTTGCATCGTAGAGATATTTTTATTTAGAGTTCTAACGACTTAATCTGTTTAATAGCTTTTTCTGCTTGGGAATCCTCCGGCTTCGCAAAAAACCGTCCCAGAGTAATTCCCCATACAGTGAGAGTGATGATTTTCAAATCAAGCCAAAATGAGCGATTGTCAACATAATACAGCGCTAATTCCATTTTTGCCGGCATAACGACTTCGATATAGGCGCGTTCCACATCTTTGGCTTCCATCAGTATTCTCTCTTCGTTGCGAAACTGCAGAGTGGCGAGGTCGGTGATGCCGGGTCGTAGGGAGAAAACCAGCTCCCATTCCGGTTGGTAATGTTTTATATACACCGGCACCTCCGGTCGGTATCCGACCAGACTCATATCGCCTAAAAGCACATTCCATAATTCGGGCAATTCATCGATTTTCGTTCGTCTCAAGAATCTCCCCAAGGTTGTAATCCGACTATCGCCGCCGACTGTAACCAAGGGCCCCGTTCTGTCAGCGTTGACCTTCATCGTACGAAATTTTACCAGAGGAAATTCACGCCGGTCTTTGCCGACGCGAATCTGTTTGAAAAAAGCCGGGCCGGGCGATGTAAGTTTCACGAGAATCGCTATTGTCAGAATCAGCGGCGACAATAAAACAAGAGCGATACCGGAACTAACTATATCCATCAAACGCTTCAGAATAGTCGCTAATCGATTATAATATCAGTTTGAGAGTAATATCAGGTGCTAAATCACAGCGTTGTTACGCCTTAAGGTCGGCTTGCATAAAGACAGCGCGTTTTGTTTCCAGCGCAGGAACAGCTATATGTCCACATTTCTCAAACATATGTTGTGAGGCAATATTCTCTTTATAGACTCCCGCTCGGTGAAAGCGCTTTCCCCGCTTCAAGGCGATACTCATCGATTCTTTCAGTAGCAAGGAGCCGATTCCTCTGCCGCGACAGTCGGGATGAGCGGCGATAAAAGCAAGGTGCGCGACATCGGAATTATCTTCGGTTAATTCTCCGTGATCCCTTTTGCCGATGAACAGACTTAGCAGCCGGTTAAGAATTTCAGGATGAAAGAGCAGATAGGGACGAGTCAATACGCCTATTATCGCTTCGCCCAGGCAATGCTTCAACATCGGTCTATTATACGGCAGATCGCTAACTGTGGTTAAACCTACAATTTTATTATCCAGTTCCGCCAGGATTGCGTAAGTTTCTTCAGAGGTTATAAACCATTTATAAGCGGCGGTGATGAAGGGTTTTCCAAATCTCATCGCCAGGTGTTCATCAGGTTCAAAACAGATGAGATGAAGTTTAACCAAAGCTTCAAGGTCGTAAAGTTCGGCTCGCCTGATTTTGACAGACTCAGGGTTATTAATGGTTTCTTCTGTCTGATTTACTTCCACGGTTTCCATTTATTTATCGGAGGCTGAATCGTGAATGTCGGATTGATTCAATTCTTCTAACTTCGTGATTATGGGTATGAATTTAAAATCTTTCAACAACCGCTTAAACCGAGGGCGGGTTCTCTTAATGAAAACATACCGTCTCATTTTGTAGGGAAATCTCAAGTTATTCAGAATAGGCGGTTTATCATCCAGTTCCCAGGGATGGATATAGAAATTGAATACCCCTCTCTCCTTTAGAATTCTATTCATTCCCCATTTGAAAACCGGGTATGGCAACAATCTGAAATACCCCCCTCCACTCCAGGGCAGCCATTTATTTCCTATATTCAAGCTGGATAGTTTAACTTCCCAAAGTCCATTTTTAAGTTTTTCTATGGCTTTATTATTATCGGTATTTGATAATGAACCATAGACATCATGATATGTCACAGGAAATAGACTGGAGTCATAAATGAGTCCTTCCTCTGCGAGAATATCGACCGCCCAATCATCGACAGTGGCAGATGAGATACGAAATCCCGCCACTTTTTCACCGGTGATATTCTGCAGGACGTCCAGGGACATTCTGACATCTTTCCTGAATTCATCCCTTTCCTGGACCTTAAGGATCTTGTGCCAATAGCTGTGACTGGCGATTTCATGACCGCGATTGTGGATTTCCTTCACCAGTTCCGGGAATTTTTTCGCCACCCACCCCAGGATAAAGAAAGTGCCTTTGACTTGGTCTTCATCGAGTGTATCCAATATCCAATTTGTGGTGTATTCCACTCTGCCGGGAAAGGAATCCCACGCTCCAACGCCGGGATCATCCCCTTTCAATTGATATCCGATCCCGGCGCCAATTAGGTGGAACCAGTCTTCGACATCGATTGAAAGGAGACATTGTTTAGCTTCAGATAACATTAGTAAAAATTATTTTGACATATCATTGATATTGAAAATCGCTTTGCTTCAATCTTTTAATCATCTTATCGTTTTCTGCCCAAGATTTTACTTATTCTGATACGGCTTTGCCAAAAGTCTTTTCTAAACAATTGATTAGCGTTTTCAAGTAAATAACCCAAAAACACCATTGGATCTCTGAAACTAATTAGTTGGTAGCGTGTGTTTTTATCGAAAAATTTAGACCATTTTGGCCAAGTATTACGCCGCTTTTGTTTATTTACTGAAAGATACCATAAAATATCCGCTGGTAAAAATCTGAGAAAACAACTTTTATTATAATCAGTAACCGGTTCCACTTTCTCATTATGCGCTAATTTGTACATTAGTATAGGGTAGTCTATTCCAGCGCTGATTCCCATCTCAATTGTATCCGGAAACCTGGCATTTATTTCCATCAGTTTAGGTTTGTTGTCACGCGGATCGTCAATCCAGTCCATATCGCAGAAACCAATCCATTTGATATGTTTGAGTAAGGTATAAGTATGTTGCATAATATCCGGGCGGTCTGCAGCAAAATTCAGAGTGCTACTTCCTCCTTCGGGAGGATACCACCTGGCTTTACCAAACACAAAACCAGCGATTTTTTTCTGGTCTTTATCAATTAGCCAGTCACATTTATATTGAAACTTACCTGGAGGTACAAAATCTTGAACAAAACATTCTCCCCATTCCTTTGTAGTTTTTTCATAATAACCGGCCAATTCTTCAGCATTATAGCACCATGTTATACCTTTTGCCGCATAACTAATAGAAGGTTTCAACAACACTGGATAGTCATCAATTTCGTTTATAACTTTGTCAATACTATTACCTTCATCCTGCGGAAACCAGGTTTTAGGGATTGGTACACCTGCTTCAATAGCTGCTTTTAGCGTTGTGATTTTACGATGACCTATCATATAAATATCATGACTGGGGCCTAGATAGTTGGTATATTCTCTTACCTCATCCTGAATTTCACTTATGGCAAATGTGCTTAAACTAATAGGAATCACCATGTCAATGTTTCTTCTCCTAAGATATTTAATCAACCAGTCTTGGAAGCGCTCTCTGTCGTTTTCAGTAGAAGGATGAATAACTCTCTCATTACAGAAGCGAGAGAAAAAACCAGAATTCACAGCTATCGAACTTCCAGCAATCACATATAAACCATTTCGTGACAAAGTTTCAATAACGATCGCTCCAGCCTTACGATGCACATCGGTACACAATATTACGGATTTTTTATTGTTTTTCATATATTATTTTTGATGATTTGGGCTCTTCTGCGTTTTAGTTACAAGAAATTATCGAGTATGCAGTGTTATATATAATAAATACATAATATTGCATTAAAAGTAAGTGAAATATAGTTGTTTTTGTTGACTTTTTTGAGTCACAGAAATCCGCATAATTCACCGAAAACTCAGAATAATCATGCAACGTAGAATATATTATTCTATGTATTATGAGCCTTCAGAGTATTCTGTGATTCTGATACGGAAATAACTGAATCCTACACAATAGCTCCTGCAACTGATTTGGAGATGAACCATAATTTGAGAATGTAAGTCGTCTTCTTATTCTTCGATTTTCCAACAATGTAATATACCATCATCTTTTTGCACTGCAATAGTTGTTGCGTAGAGTCTTTCACTATTAAAACTATTTGTTAGTATGATCCTCGCCATCTGAAATAGCGCTGCTTTCAAAACTTTTCCCCGCGACCAGTAGTCTGCGGTCCATCGCGCAATAACCTGCCAGTGCATTCCATCATTAGATCCGTAAAGCGTAGGGCGTGGATCAAGATTCACGCGGCTAGGTTCAGCCGCGGTGGCGAAAAACAAACTGTCTCGAACCCTGCAAGCCCCGAGACCGCTGCCGGCAATCGGGACCAACGGCTCAAGTATCCCGTTGCGGTCGAGGAACTGAATATAGTTTTGTTCCAACTGAGTGTCCGTAGCGAAATAATAACCGTTCATAGTGGGGATTATATCATAACAGCGCGCTTGCTGAACACCTTCAATCAGCACTTGAACCGTTGCAAAGTTATCGGTTGTTAATAGTATCTTACACTCGGCACCAAGGTCCCCGGTTGCTATTACCAAGCCTTTAATATAAGGGTCGTAGCGAATACAATGGATATGTCGAATATCGCCGGGGGAAAAGCGATAAATAGGACTCCAATTGACTCCATCATTATCGGAAAAATAGACCAGGACTTCAGTGCGGTCTCTGTTGTAGAAATACTCGCCGGTGTAAATTCGTCCTTCGGGTGTCAGTTCCAGTCTGAAGGTTCTTCCAGGACAATGTAGTACGGGAAGCAGGACAGTTTTTCCCTTATCGGCACGAAGGACTTGACCTCTAACCGAAGCAACAATTCCACCATCAGGCAGGGGAAGGAGGCATAAGAATCCGCCCCGGACAAATCGCCAAAACAAGCGGTTAGGGCTGGTGATTTTGCGCCAGTTAGGGGATTTATACTTCGCGCGGAAGTGAAATGAATCTCCTCCATCATCACTGTAGAAGAGGCTGTATCCTCTGCTGACCCAGAGCCGGCCGTTCTCTTCCACATAAAGTATTGTGTATTCTCCCAGTCTTTTATATTCAGTACAGAAAGAGGACAATTTATAATACTCCAGCTATTTCTTTCAACTTCCTCTCACAAAATGCACATTGTTTTTTAAGGTCAAAATGTTCAATCGCATATTCTCTCGCCGCTCGTCCCAATTGCTCCCTTCGGTCTTTGCTCATTCCTGCCAATTCAAGCGCCGCTTTACTTAGCGCTACCGGATCATCAGGTGGTACAGTGATTCCACATATCGCCTTCTCGACTAATTGGACAGAAGCCCCTTCAGCAGCTACTAATAATGGTTTCGCGCTGGTCATATACACTTGAATCTTGCTGGGAATAGCCGCTTCCCGATGCGGTGCTCGTCCCAGATTCGATAATAATACATTCGACATTCCGAAATAGTAAGGTACCTCAGATTCAGGAACTCCCGGCAAAAACTTAACATTGTTCAGTTTCAACTTTGCGCCTTTTTCAACTAATCGGGACTTTTCCACACCTTCACCAAGCAAAACAAATACTATAGTATTATCATCATTCGCCTGTAGAATTTTTGCTGCTTCCAGCACATTATCGAGTGATTGCGCTATACCCAAATTACCCGCAAACAATATTACGAACATGGCTTCCAGGTTATGGAGTTTTCGTATGGAATCTCCCGATACCGGAGCATAGGTATTCGTGTCGCACCAATTCAGGTTTGGGAAAATCTTATCTTCAGGAATTCCCCGTTCTATTATCTTCCGCTTCATCACATCTGAAACGGTAAAGATTGTATCACATTTCCGGTAGATGAAACGTTCGGTTGCATATAAGAACTTGATGAATGTTTTATTCTTCACCCATCCTACTGCTATAGCCGCTTCCGGCCAAAAATCCTGCACATCCATCGCCAGTTTGGCTCCCCGGATTTTCGCTGCCAGCCAGGCGGTGATTCCCAGGAAATAAGGGGGCGAGAGAAAATATATCACATCGGGTTTTGCACCCTGCAGGCTGCCGATAAAGGAGCTGAGCATAAAACTAAGATACTGCAGAAGGCGGTGTTTAAAACTGCTGCGCTTGGAAGTAATATATAGACCGACTCGATATATATTGACTTTATCTTTCCAAATACTTTTTTCTATAAATCTGTTCTTGTAGCCTTCGAATATTACCCCTTTGGGGTAGTTGGGATATCCGGTAATCACAGTAACATCATGCCCTTTTTCAGCTAAAAATTGAACAATTTCGCCGACACGACGCGCAGCTCCGGTTTCAGGCGGGAAAATTAATGATATTATGGTTATTTTCATTGCCAGTCATATTTACTGGATTCAAACAATAATGATGAATTTACATCAGGAAATGATTCTTCAAATCAACTAATAGGATACATCCTTTAACCACACAAACCGATTCACATAATTTGTATAACTTAGTATCACTCTCACCACTTTTTCCGATACATTGGGGATTTCATAGTCCTTGACAATATTTAACATTCTCTCTTGTCCGCGGGATTGTTTTTCCAGGATAGCCAATCCATCTTCAACTCGCCTTATATCGAATCCGGTCATCATCACCGCCCCCTCTTCCATCCCTTCCGGCCGCTCATGGGCGTCGCGGATGTTCAATGCGGGAAAGTTCAGAATGGAAGACTCTTCGGTGATGGTGCCGCTGTCTGAAAGCGCCGTCCTGGCGTGAATCTGCAGCTTGACATAATCACAGTAGCCCAGGGGTTTCATCAGGCAAATATGACTGGGGAAAGTTATCCCCTCGTTTTCAATTTTATTCCTGGTGCGTGGATGGGTGGAAACGATTATGGGTCTGTCGTACTCCGCGGCGAGCCAGTTCAACATCTTCACCAATCCGGCGAATTGGCGTGGGTGGTCGATGTTTTCCTCGCGATGAGAACTGACCAGAAAAAATTCGTAGTCTTTGAGTTGCAAACGTTCCATCACATCGGAAGCGGAAATTTTAGGTTTGTAGTAATGGAGGACTTCGAACATTGGGCTGCCGGTCTTGATTACGCGATCCGGAGGAATACCCTCTCGCAGCAGATATTCCCTTGAGATTGAGGAATAAGGGAGGTTGACGTCGCTGATGTGGTCGACAATCTTACGGTTGATTTCTTCGGGGACGCGCTGGTCGAAACAACGATTGCCGGCTTCCATATGAAACACGGGAATCTTCAGTCTTTTCGCGGAATAGGCCGCCAGACAACTGTTGGTGTCCCCTAAGATCAACACCGCTTCCGGTTTTTCCTTGCGAAGGACCTCGTCCGAGCGGGTGATGACATTTCCGATGGTCTCCGCGGGAGTTTTACCGGCTGAGTCGAGGAAATAGTCCGGCTTGCGAATTTCCAGGTCTTGGAAGAACACCTCGTTGAGTTCATAATCGTAATTCTGACCGGTATGGACGATGATGTGTTCGGCGTATTTATCGAGCGCCGCGATAACCCGCGAAAGCCGGATAATTTCGGGACGGGTCCCGATTATGGTCATTACTTTCATTTTAGCACCGGGAGGTAATCTGTGTCAGGTTTTGTGGAATCATACATTTCGCTGGCCCAGAACAACACAATCATTTCGGAATTTCCCACATTTTCTATCGAGTGTGTATAACCTGGGGGTATGTCCAGTACTTTTAGTTCTTTTCCATTAACCGGATAGCTAAGGATTTCGTCACCATCAATCTTTCGAAAGCGAATTATGCCTTCACCCTCTAATATAAGGAATTTTTCACATTTTGTATGATGATAGTGATCGCCCCGGGTTATCCCCGGCTTGGTACGTGACACAAATATCTGTCCCATAGCAGGAGACTTAACAAATTCCGCCAAAACGCCGCGCTGGTCTTCCCTTTTCAGCAGATTATAGGAGAATTCATTCGAGGGGAGAAATGAGAGGTATGTCGCATAGAGGCGTCTGGTGAAACCGTCTTCCAACGCAGGCAGCAGCAATGTTTTCCGGGAATCCCTGAAGGACTTCGTCATCTCAGTGAGCTTGCCGAGAGTAATCGAAAAAACCGGGGATACATCAGCGAAGCGGAAAACGTTTTCAATCCGTTCAGGATTTATTTCCGAGCAAAAAGCCTGCACGACATCGTCTATGTAAACGAGTTGCAGAATGTGGTTTTGATCGGATATCTGAATAGGCAAATCACGGGCGATATTGTGGCAGAATGTGGCGACGACAGTGTTATAATTGGGACGGCTCCATTTTCCAAACACGCCTGGCAGGCGGTAAACGACAACATCCGCACCGGTATCCCGGTGGAATTGTTTCAGAACCTCTTCCGCCGCTTTCTTGCTGGCGCCGTAGGGATTATCCAGTTCAGTTTGAGTCGAGGAGGATAGAATTATTCGCGGGGTTCGGCGCATTTTTCGCAGGGAATCGCAGATATCTCCGGTCAGTCCCGCGTTGACTTCGGCGAATTCCGAAACATCCTTGGGACGGTTAACCCCGGCAAGGTGAAAGATAACTTCACATTCCCGCAAGGCTTCCTGTAAGTCATCCTTGGTGTTATCAATATCAAACTGAAAGACAGTAACATCTTCCATCCTTTGCAGGACGCTGAGCAGATTCAATCCAATAAAACCTTTGGAACCGGTAACCAGAATCTTCATTATTCCTCCATTTTCGCAATCAAATCCTGGATTTCTCTGACCGAAAGCAGAAGGCTTTTCAGTCCCTCCATAGACAGCCTCTCGGTGTTATGGGAATTATAATCAAGACTCGAGGAGATTTGTTCCTTTCCGTTTGAAAAATAGATGTCGTAGTTTAAATCCCGGCTGTCGGCGGGAATCCGGTAGTAACCGCCCAAATCCTCGGCGCGCATCATCTCTTCCCTGGTGAGGAGCGTTTCGTATTGTTTTTCGCCGTGGCGGGTGCCGATAATGCGAATCGGATTGTCCGCTTTGAGGATGTCTTTGACCGCCTGCGCCAGCACTTCAATGGTCGCAGCGGGCGCTTTCTGGACAAAGATATCGCCGGGTTGAGCCTTATCGTAAGCATAGAAGACCAAATCCACCGCATCTTCCAGCGACATCATAAAGCGGGTCATCAACGGATCCGTAATGGTTACGGGGAGTCCGTCGCGAATCTGCTGGAAGAAGAGCGGTATCACCGAACCGCGGGAAGCGATGACATTGCCGTATCTGGTGCCGCAAGCCACGATGTTTTTATGCGCGGCGACACGGGCTTTAGCGGTCATTAATTTCTCCATCATCGCTTTGGAGATGCCCATCGCGTTAATAGGGTAAACCGCTTTATCGGTGCTGAGGAACACAATCTTTTTCACACCGCATTCCATCGCCGCATTGAGGGCATTCTCGGCGCCGTGCGCATTCGTCATTAAAGCTTCTATGGGATAGAACTCGCAACTCGGAACCTGTTTCAGCGCGGCGGCGTGGAAGACGAAATCGACGCCGGTGAACGCATCCGTGATGGAACGGTGATTTCGAACATCGCCGATATAGAATGACAACCGCTTGTCTCCGTAGCGCCGGCGCATATCGTCCTGCTTTTTCTCGTCCCGGCTGAAGATACGGATTTCTTCAATATCAGTTTTCAACAGACGGCGGCACATCGCGTTGCCGAAGGAGCCGGTGCCGCCGGTGATTAATAATGTCTTACCTTGGAAATTATTGGCTTCACTCATAGCTAATCATCCACACTAATTCGTTGTCGTGCCTACCGATGTTTTATTTCACTTATAGTTTATTCTTGTAAGCTATAGGATAGGCAAAACGGTTATACCGGATTATCTATATTCTTCCTTGTAATTATCGTCTTCTGCTTAAACCGGTCAATGATCTCCGCCGGTTCATTGTATAGTTTCATTATACATTATGGGTGTTCGCGTGTACAATATAAAACGGAACGATGCATTATCATTGAAAAGCCATTTTTTCTAAGAACCGAATGTACCAAATCCTCAATTTCTTGACCATGAGTTTCTATGAGGAGAAAACCTACACGGTTGAGCCATGTTTCTGGATTTGTGGAAAAAATCAATTTTTCGGTTCCTTCAATATCCATTTTTAAAATATCCAAATGTGATATTGAGAATTGTTCAAGGAGTTCGGGAATACTAGTGCATTCGATTCTAGTAGCGCTTTTTTGATTTGTAGCGCCATAAGAAATAAAATCACCATTAAAATTCATGGATTGTCCATTTACTGATAGACCCTTTCTCAGCAATATAGAGCGCTGCCCGTATGGTATTAGATTTCGCGCCGCCACCTCGTAGCTAAGTGGATTAGGTTCAAGTGAAATGACTCTTAATTTTCGGAACTTAGAAAGAAAATATGCGGCGGTATCTCCAATATATGCGCCTGCATCTATCATCAATTGAGGTTCAACAGGCAATTTTTTAGAGCCATATTCTTGTCGGATAACAGTTGTAACGATAGAATCTACATCATATTTGTTGGGACGAATAAAAATTGGATGCAAGAGGCTATTGAGAGTAACAGAAATTGCTGAATCAGGATCTGACACCTCTGTTCTCTTTAACTGATTTAATTTACGCCATGTTCTAAAACCCTCTTTAGATATCGTAGACAAGAAATCCAAGACTGTCGATCCAATATTATAGATTTTAACTACAACCTTAAAGGAAGATGACTGATATTCGAAAATGTTTACAGCTAAACGTCGAGGATTATACATTATGATTCTCCAGAAAAATGCGTAGTTTGGTTTCTGATTTTCACTTCATCAGAAAAGACCACATTACTCCTATTAACCACCTTTTCTCAACTACTCTATAATCTAAACATCAGTGATGGATAGATGTCCATCCGTATCTCCGAGGAACATCGCAGATATCAGTTCACTTTTATGCCACCAAAGCAATCGGCATCAATTATCAATGACTTTAAGGTGATATATCCCTTTTCTATGTTAGGTAGATCTTTGGCACACATGTTCGTTCGTCGTCGGATACTTTTGCCGCTTCAAGGGAGTGCCTATTCCGCACCGCCGGTAATCGCCAGGTCTCTGCCTCGAAAAGTATTACTGATTCCCGCTTTATTTGGCATCTGACAACTCGCTTTTCACAACTATGTATTGTCGGAAAATTAAACCCAGTAGAAATCGGATGAGGGATTTTATCACATAATATTTGGGACGGTACCGCCGGATGCTGGCGGTCGGATTCCGATCCACCGAGTGGTGTTCAAGGAGCTTAATATATTCTGAATATATATGTTTCACAATGGGATTAGGGGCTTTCAGGGTTAATCCAAGATTGGTATTATAAACGTTTTTAAACACTTTTATCAGTCCGTGAAAATGGTAATAGATAATAGGATATTCATCCACATAAATCTGTCCGTTGCGCCAGGCGAAACGGTAATCACCCGCATTCCAGGGCGCGACATTTGCTCCATGATGGGTAAATTCGATAAAACCTTTAAAAAGTTTGGGCCATTGATCTAAATAAAGTTGATCTGCAAATTTACCGTCTTCATAACGCTCATAGCACCATTCAAGGCAGCGGTCACGCCACCATTCCAAACAACTTAAACCATCGGCATCGCGCCGAAAATTAATCCAACCTACATTATAAAAACCCTGCCATACACGCTTCTTTCTGAATTCCGGCATATGATTCCCTACTACTCCGATAGAATACCCTTTGAACGCCTCAAACAGCGGTCCGGGATCGCTGAAGAAATACAGGTCCGCATCCAAATAAGTGATAATATCTATCGCCGGTTCAAAGTCCAACACGTAACGGATAAACGCCGGCCCGCAGGTATAATAATATTCCGATGCGGAGCGACTATCTTTTACCTTCGTAAGTTGTGGAATCACCTTTTCCAATTCAGCGACTCCCATAGCATCAATAAAATCCCGTTTAAGAGCTTTCACACTCTTTAAACAATCCTCATCCAAACAGAGAATATAAATCCTGAAAGACGCGCAATGTCGTTCCAGAGAATCCAAAAGGCATAGCGCTTTGGGCAGATAATTACTATCGAAATAAGTACAAAAATAATACACTAACCACACTCTATAAGTAAAATGTTCTTATACTTTCAATAACTTCCTCCACTTCCGAATTGTTTAATTCAGGGTAAATCGGCAGGCAGAGAATCTCCCGGGAGATTTTTTCCGAAACAGCGAATCCACCCTCACCATTTATCACACGTTCTTTATAACCAGGCTGCAGATGCACGGGCATTGGGTAAAGAATGGAAGTATGAATGTCCTGTTTTTTCAAATATTGGCGTAACGCTCCCCTATCACCACATCGAATCACATATTGATGATATACATGCCGGCAATCGGATTGTTCTGTCGGCAGTGTTATCGGCAATCCAGCGAGCCTCCTGTTGTAGAGATCCGCAATCTCTCTTCTGCGATTATTGCCGGTATCAAGCTGAGGAAGTTTACAATCCAGAATAGCCGCTTGAATTTCGTCCAAACGCGAGTTGTAACCAATCTCTTCACTGATATAACGCTGCCGCCAGCCATATTGCTGTAATAACCTCAACCGTTCAGCGGAGGATGAATCGTTGGTGACAACCGCCCCTGCGTCTCCAAAAGCTCCCAGGTTTTTAGTCGGATAAAAACTGAATCCCCCGCATATTCCAAAGGCGCCGACTCTTTTATCGTTAATTGAGGCTCCATGCGCCTGAGCGCAGTCCTCAATAAGATGCAGGTGACAGCGTTGGGCAATTTCAGTCAGAGCGGTCATATCTGCAGGATGTCCGTAAAGGTGGACCGCGATGATTGCTTTTATTCGATTGACCGACGCACGCCGAAAAGTGTCCTCAGTTTTCTGCGGATCTATCGTATAGGTAGTCGGGTCGATGTCAACCAGGATGGGAATAGCGCCGAGCCAGTCAATCGCCGCCACCGTTGCCCCGGCTGTGTGCGTAACCGTGATTACCGCATCACCCGGCTCCACACCGCAAGCCCGTAGCGCAAAGTGCAGGGCGTCGGTTCCGCTCTTCAACCCAACGCAATACTCCGTCCCTATGTATTCTGCGAAATGGTCTTCAAAAGCCTTTACTTTTTGTCCTAAAATATACCAACCACTGTCCATCACCTCGCGGATGGCGTGGTCGATTTCATCTTTTTGCGACAGATAACTTGCTTTGGGATTGGCGGGTAGCAGCATAAATGAGATTTCCTCAATCAGACATAATGGTTTAAATTGGCGCGATAGTACTCTAAGGTTTCCCGCAAACCCTCAGTTAAATCGACCTTAGGTTCCCAACCGACTTCCGTTGAAAACTTATCGAAGTTGGAATAGTAATCACCGATATCGATTCGTTTACGGTCTTCGGGAAAAGTACGGACTTCATAGTTCCCTTCACCGTTCACTTCTACAACTAATTTAGCTAAATCCAATAGTTTTATAGGATTATTATCTCCTAAGTTATAAATCTGGCCCTCTGTTTCCTCTCGCACCGCTGATATTAATAGCGCGTCCACACAGTCGTCGATATAATTGAAATCGCGAAGCTGTTCGCCTCCCCAGACCTCGAAGGAGCGCCCTTCTAAAACCAGTCTTATCCATATACCTAAAAAGGTTTGGCGCGCGTCCTTAATCCGCATCCGGGGACCGTAGGTATTGGTGAGCCTCAAAGCGCAGGTGCGAATACCGTAAACATTATTGTAAAGTATATGATACCATTCCCCGGCCATTTTATTTATACCGTTAACATCGGCAGGACGTATGGGATGCTGTTCATCCACTGGCAGATAGTCAGGTTTGCCATAAATCTGTCGAGTGCTGGCGAACACAACTTTAATCTCAGGATTAAAGTTACGACAGGCTTCCAGAATCGAGAGCTGGGAGCGGCAGTTGATTTCGAGGTCGGTGTGGGGATTTTTCATAGAATCCATATGGCTGGTCTGCCCCGCCAGGTTGAAAAGGAAGTCCTGTCCCTGGATTAAATATTTCATACTGTGCTCATCGCGCACATCGGATATATTGATCCTAACCCGGTCTGAAATTCCCTCGATATTGTATAGATTCCCTCCGTATTCGGGGATGAGGCTGTCGATGAGGGTCACCTTCGCCCCGTATCTCACCAGCCGGTGCGCCAGGTTGGAGCCGATGAAACCCAAGCCGCCGGTTATTAGGATTTGTTTGCCTGAATATTGATTACTGGCTATCATATGTATTGTTCCTCAATCACCTTCCCAGCCCAAATCCCTGACGAACCGTTTGAGTTCATCGATGTACAAACCACTGTGCCAGGCTGTTTCTATTGTGAGCGCATTGTTCGACATAGATCGACGCAGTTGTCCGTCTTCCACTATGCTTTCAACAGCGCGAGCCAGCGCCTCCGGGTCTCTGACTGCGACCTTGAATCCATTCCGCCCGTCTTTTACCAGTTCCGAGGAACCGATGCGATTGGTGCATACCACCGGCTTTCCCATCGAAAGCGCTTCATTCACCACCAATCCCCAGATATCCCCTTCGCTGGGCAGCACAAAAAAATCGGAAGCGGCATAGTATTTTACCACTTCTTCATAAGCAACGGCGGGAATCCATTTAAAGCGCACCAGATTCTGCGACTGAAACATAGACAAAGGCTTGGTGTAATTTCCATTCCCAATCAAAAGGATGAAAAGCTGTTTCTGATTCTCAGGGGATAGTTTCCGGAGAGATTCTGCCAAATCTTCCAAACGTTTCCAATCCAGCAGCCTGCTGACGCAGAGAGCCAGCACATCGGTCGATTCGAGGCCCAGCGAGTTCCTAATCTCACTCCGGTCCACAGCCGCTCCATCGCTGTCCCGGTATTTTACGAAAGCCCGGACATCGTGACTCAAGTAGCTGTTGTAGGTTTTCTCAGGCGGGAAACCCCAAGCCTGCATATATCTCCGACCGGCTTCACCCGGAGAAATCGCTCCGTGACATCGCTTTCCCACCAGATTCCAGCGGAGCCGTTGAGTCGGTCGCTGTGTTGTTTCCGGAAAACCGCCGTCACTCATCATAGCAAAAGCGTTTCCTCTGGCGGTTCCAATGATTCTCAGCGCATTGAGTCCCGAAACAGCCTCAAGTAGATGGACTACCTTTTTCCCATTTGCGGCTTTTACCATCTGTTTCAGACCTTTCGACCAGGCAAGATGCAAAGAAATATGAAACGATTCCGGAACAGCGACACAGGGAAAATCCATCTCCTCAGGGCTGTAGAGCCAGGGCCGCTCGGGATCTGGCTTTCCTGTCAGCACGACAAGACTCCCCGGAAATTCGTCTACAATCATTCGCCACCGATGAAACATATAGGGCGCAAGGAGGTTGGTATAAAAATAAAACGATACGGACATTATCCTGTTTCAGCTAAACACTTTCAGTTTACCGGGGATAGTGTTATTTGAATCCAATTTCCAATAATGAAACTCTAATTTACGAGTGATTGTTTTCTCTTGAGCCGTTCCATTACTTTATTAAAGAGGAGGACATTCCCGAATTCGGGACGGAGCGCGGTGTTGTTGTAAAAATCTATGGTTTCACGAGGTATCGACAGATGCACAGCAATTCCATCCTGCTTGGCTTTTTTATAAGTTTTAACAAGTCTTGTAAGACTGCTGAGTCCGTATTCCGCCAGCCAGGCGCGGGCGGCGATGAAAGTATATCTGCGGCTGTTACGAACCGCCATTTTTTTTGGAAAGAATTTGTACAACAGGCGGACATTACCGTATAAATAGCCGTTATCGAGATAGACTTCAGTCGGTTTATCTCGAATGGGGGGATTATGGAACACTGTCAACTCCGGTATGTATAATACCTGCCACCCCTGAGCCCGGACTCTTATGGCAAAGTCCAGTTCATCCGCTCCGTATTCGACTTCCTCATCGTTACCGCCGATTTTTACATAGATGTCCCTTCTTAGCGCGAAACCCGCTCCATGATGATTAGCCACTTCGCAGGGAGAATCACCGTGAGGATTTTGCAGGTCTCCGGTAACGGGATGGACTATACGAAATGCGAGAATCCCCGCTTTGTCATATTTTTCAAATAAACTAGGAATTCTCCGGATATCCTCTATCGCAATCTTTGTGTCATCATCGAGTGCGACGATAAAATCCCTTTTTGCCACTTCCCAACCGGAATTGCGCCCTCCGCCGACACCTTTATTTTTCTCATTCAGAACCAGGGTGATTTCCGGATGCTCCCTTTGCAGTTCCAACAGGAATTCCTTGGAACCATCCGTAGAGTCGTTATCCACTATAATAATCTCAAATTCGTCAAGATTAGCTCTTTCAGCGAGCAATGGCGGCAGGTTCTTTCGCATATCATCCACTTTGTTATACGATACAACCACTACGGAAACAGGAATCATCTAAAGCTGTCTTTCTCAATTATTGAATTGGTTAAATCACGTTATTCCGAATTTTGCCGGGCGGAAACCTCGATAGGAACAGCGGAATATTGATGCTTAATGTACTTATTAGTCAAATCGCGGGTATAGTGTTCGTTTATCTTCCCGTAAATAGCAATCCTGTCTTCAAGGAATTCCCCGTTATCGACTTCAAATTTGGTGCCCTCATCTACAAGTTCATATTCCTGCTTTTTCCCCAATGCATCTTCAACCATATGTATAATATCTACAACTGAGATATTGTTATCTTGAGCTATAAAAATCTGTTTGGACATTCCAATGTATTTCTTAAGGTAGAAAGGAACTATCAACGACACATCGTCAGCGTCGAGTAGATACCGGTAAGCGTTTTTAAAAACCTGATACCTGACGCCGGTCTTAATTTTGTTGACTAACCAGTTAAAGAATGTGTGAGTATTTTCAGTGATTCCGACAACTGTAGGAAGGTTGAAGATTAAGTACTCTTTAAAATTAGCTTTAATATAATTCTCCATATGAATTTTATGCTTCAGATATGGAGTGTCGGAAACACTGGGGTCATTTACACTACAAGTGCTGAAATAGACAATCTTGATTTCTTTAGGCTGGCTCGCTAAAAGTGTGAATTCACACTGAAATTCCTCTTCCCGCACTTCCGATGAATTGGATACACCGGATGCGAAAATAGTGACAAAGGGGTCATTTTCAAATGCTTCGCAGGCTCTGGCGAGCATTCCATCACCGACAATCATTACCAATCACTCTTTTTGACTCAGAATGTAACATAAATAGACTACGTTAATTATTTTATACGAAAGATTTTTCTTTTTAATCTCGCTGCCAATTCACTGACCAACTGTCCGCCATGAATATATTCCAGACTGACAAATCTTCGGAATAACTCGGGATGGATGATTCTTAGCGGTAATTCCGCCGCAGTCCCGGAGCTTGATAATACATCAGGGTATTGAGGCGCCGCATCTTTATGGATGTAGAGGAATGCGTTTTGACTGTACCAAGGCTCCACTTCAGGCAAATTCCAGATCTTAGGTCTAACGATATCCGCCAATGTATATCCTCTATCGGCGAAAAGCCTGCTCCAGTAATCGGGCCATTGTTCGTTCAGGTGGCTTCTACCGCCTTGACCGGGAACGGCTGCGAAAAAAAACACTATCGGCGCCAGTGAAGTAATCAAATCGATGAACATCCCGGCGCTGCTCTCCGGGATATGTTCGGCGACTTCAAGACTTATTGCCAGGTCGAACTTACCGTCAATGGAACAGGGTTTTGAAAGATCCATACCACGAAAGTCCTTTTCCGGAATATGGAGTTTTTTCCGGTCAACATAATCGCCGTCGATTCCAAGAATATCTTTCACGCCAAGTTTACTAAAAGCCGCCAGCCAGGTTCCCACACCGCAACCGACATCGACAACGCTTTGAGGTTGTATAATTTCAAAGACTATCGGCGCGACTATATCCGCCGAGCGTTTTGACGGTTCATCGATGCTGTTAAAGAATAGTTCGTTGTAAATTAAATCAGCCATTTAACTCCTTTATAATAGGTCTATAGCACTACTGGAAAAGAATGGCGAAAATGAGGATGTTGTTCCGGTGACCTGTGCGCCGTACGGCGTAAAGTCGGAATCCATCTTATTGTAATTATATAAAATACTGAACTCCTGCTCTATACCAGAGGCGCACAAGTAGCAGGAGTGACATATAATAGGACAAACTTTTTGGGATCTGTTACCGAAATCTAATTATCGTGGCGCAGGGTTCCCGCACCCTGCGTCATAAGCTTATAATTCAAGTAGTTGCTAACGACTGCGGAGAGTTGATAGCATGCAAAACCATTTGGGCGCCACACCTTTTTAGAATTGCTATAAATTACCAGGTATTGTTTATTATCCGAATGCATTCATTTTAAAAGAGACTAAGATGCTATAACAAACTTCCTCATCATCCCTTCTGAACCGCAGACCAGAGCAATTCATTGAAGGATTTTTTGATCTGAGGGAGATGATGATTTTTCAGAGCTATGCGTTGAGCGTCTTCAATCAGTTTCTTTTGCGCCTTTTCTTCAGTAATCAGTTCTTCAAATACATCTGCCAATTGTTGCGGATCACGATTATCGACCACGGCGGCCCACCCCTCTTCCTTAGCGTATCTGGCAATCCCGGTTATCGGATGCGAATAGACAACAATAGGTTTGCCGCTGAACATAAAGAGGTGCGCCTTTGAGGATACACTGAGGCTGATAAGTCCCACGGTCTCATCGAACCGTTCAGGCAAAAAAAGGATATCAGCGCCACGCAGGACAGATACCAAACCGTCATGTGATGGACAGTCGCTGAATTGCACGAAATGGAACTTATATACCTGCGAGGCTGCATTGTTCAATCTAACCACAGGGAATACCATCGCACGAGTCTTGATGCCCTTCTCATTCAGAATTTCGCAAGCCTGGTCGAGGTCTTCAAGCAGAGGCAGTCTA
This sequence comes from uncultured bacterium, assembly GCA_964421875.1. Lineage (GTDB taxonomy): Bacteria > Electryoneota > Tariuqbacteria > Tariuqbacterales > Tariuqbacteraceae > CAYQZD01. Next base: position 5,338 of record CAYQZD010000047.1, on the reverse strand, counting down.
TGACGGTCGAAATCTCCGGTGCAAACTATCCAATACGCATCCTGTTCGGTCAATTTTCGCGGCGGAATGGAATCGAATCGAGCAAGGTCATCCCCATGCATCAGCACTGTAAATTCACAGCCAAAACGTTTGAGATACTCTTCCCGCATAAACCTGTTGAAGGCTATGCAAACGCTTGCCGTTTCGACCAGTTTACGAGCTACCTCTATCACGATATGCCGCGTTATTTTAGGAAGAATACCCTTATATCCCAATTCCGGTGTATAATAGACATTCGACCAATCATCCGTGGGATAGTATGCAATCGGCAGCTTGAAACGACGGGATAACATCAACGGCAGCCAGGCAAAAGCCAGACTATATCCCTGCGCAAAGATGATGTCCGGTCTAAAGTTTTCCGCCCACGCCAGCATTTTGCGGGAAAGACGCGGCCGGAAGACAAGTTCGTACAAACCTGTATCAATTAACAGTCGTTTACCCAAAGACCGGATTAGCGAGGCTTTACGCTTGGAAACAACACTTGCGGCTGGATATACATCCGCATTTGTCATCTCTCCCTGAAACACTGACTTCATTCTATAGAACAGGTAACCCAGCCTGCGGTCTCGACGGCTAAGCCGATAATAGTCTACGAAGAAACCCTTATCACCAACGTCCCCGCTGCTGTATATCTGAGCAAGATTTTCCCGGGGAAACTTGCCAAACAGATTTCGCAGCAATAGACCGTTATTGGAGGTATCTGCGGCGTTGATGCGCCCCATAACCACCACCAGCACACGCGGGTATTTCATCGGCTGTATCTCGCTATCTCAACGATAGACCGTGATGTAAATTGAGTGATCAAAGAATACTCGAAAATTGGATTGCTCGCCAATGTTTTAGAGTTAAGATGTCTTTCGGGTAAGTGTCTTGCTGTCATGCAATGCTATAAATATTGGGATTTTTTGCGGGTGCCATCCCAGCGGATATCCGGGAATTGCGCTTCTTTCCGCGCCTCGATACGGTCAGCGTACTTGATCAGGTCTTTAATGACAATGCGTAATTCACTGTCCATATCATGAGTGGGTTGATACCCCAAATCGAGCAGGTGTTGATGGTCCGGATTGTAATAATGCTCCTCGGCCTCGATACGAGGATTCTCCAGTGGATTTATTTTAACATCGAGGTCGTATTCATTGCCGATCTTTTGAACGCGATTAGCCAGTTCATTTATGGAATAGACCTCTTCGAACTGATTGAAGGTTCGATATTCACCCGGTTTGGGGGGATTTTCGATAGCTAAGGTCAGACACTGCATCGAATCCCGCAAAGGCAGGAAACCTCTCTTCTGATTACCTTTACCAAACGGCGTAATAGGAAGATCGATAACCGCCTGCGCGCAGAAACGGTTGATGGCAGTGCCGAAACTCTGGTCGAAGTCGAAACGCGTCAACATCCGCTCGTCATCGCCCATCTCGTCGATTCTCGTTCCGTAGACCACACCCTGCATAATGTCGGTCGAACATAGTTTCCATAGACGGCAAGCCATTTCCACATTGTTTGTATCATGGACTTTGGTTTGGTGGTACCAGCTGCCCGCTTTGCGTGGAAACATTAGGCGATCTTTGCGGCCTCGATATTCGATTTCGAAAAAACCTTCCGGTATGTCCACATTGGGCGTGCCGTATTCACCCATAGTGCCCAGCTTGACCAGATGAGCGCCGGGCACAACCTCTCGCATGGCGAAAAGTGTGGCTAAGGTACCGATGATATTATTGGTCTGGGTAAAAGCGCCGTGCTGGAAATCTATCATACTGTAAGGCGCTGAGGGCATTTCCCCCAAATAGACGATACAATCAGGCAGAAAAGATTTGTAGGCGTTAACTACAAAATTATAATCGGTCAGATCCCCTCTGAAGAAAACCAGGTTCTGTCCCAGGTTCTGACGGTATGCTAATAGACGGTCTGTCATCCTTGCGATAGGTGTAGCCGATTGCGAAACCATCTCGGAAACCCACTCCCTTCGATAGTAATTATCGATACCTGCAACCTTGTGGCCGCGCGCTGCGAGGTATATGGATAGTGTCCAGCCAAGGTAACCATCTACACCGGTGATCATTACGTTCAAGATGTTTTCCTTTCTCTCTAATTTTAGACTACATTTATGAGTAAATCCACATTGAGGATTTCTCTCACGACCCTCCACAATCCGCCTGACAGCGGAAAATCGGCTCGCGATTAAAGCTGCCGCAATTTATAAGGAGATAGATAAGTGCTTTATTAAGCCCTTTAGTTTAATAGTAACGAACGCGGGGATTTCCTAAGTTGCTATCTGTCATTTCAACTATAGGCTCTCGTTTCTATTCTCTTCAACAAGCACCTGGCGATATGTCTCTAGGTGGTGTTGTACAATCCTTTTGGGGTCGCTGCGAACAAAAGCGATTTCCCGCGCCCTATGAGAAAGCCGCTCCGCCAGCTCGCGATCAGATAACAACCGCGCCAATTGATAAGCGCACATCTTTTCATCGCCAGGCGAGAAAAAGAGGGCGGTTTCTTCATCTTGAGCCCGCGAGGACATTCCGCCGGCGTACGAGACTGCTGTGGGAATGCCCAATAACATAGCCTCTGCCAGTATTATGCTGTTACTTTCGATAAAAGACGGAACAATAAGAGCTGAACATTTATGTAATTCTTCGACAATCCGAGGCGCCGACAAGGATTCAAGCCAGGTTATGTGGGAGTCAAGACCCAAGCGATGAATCTCCCGGTTGACCCAAGCGACATAACCATCGCGTCTGATACCGGTTCGCCGATGCAATCCGGCAACACGCAACTTAATATTCGGAAATAGGGACTTCAAAGTCGCCAACGCTCTGACAGCGATATGCAAGCCCTTGAACGGCGCAGGATAAGCTGAAGCGAAAAACACAGTGGGAACACCGCTATATTTCCAAGGATCAGCTTTATAAAAAGGCTCGCGGAGAACACGATCATTCCGAAACAATCTGCAACTTCCCTTGATGTCGATAACTTGCGCTTCCATCCATTTCGATTGAGTCGACACATATTTGTGTTTGGAGATGATCTCTCTGTCAAATCTTCCCCACTTACGAAAATTCCTCCTGCTTTGAAAAATAGTCGATCCTCGTAGGATTTCCTTGATTCCGATACACTTCAAGCTCTCAAGCGTTGTAAGGTCTCCGCTGAAGTATCTTGCTATCGCTCTCTTCAATCCCTGCATTTCCAGCAAAGCAGGCGTTTTAACAATGTTTCTGGCGGTCAGCAATCCCCAGAATCCCTCCGTTCCCCAAATATGAACCAAATCCGGCTGGAAGTCCTCCACTGCTTCAACAATATCCGCTATGAAATGTTCCCTCGGCAATCCGTTTTTACCGGATTTTGCCTTGGAAGGAACAATCCATTGACGAATCGGTCCGAAATCTTGCCGGGTCAATTCCGCTACATTTCCTTGAGTGATGTTTCCCAACTCGACATCACCGGAATCCGCAAACTTATTTGCCAGTGCGTAAAGCCAAGTGCCCGTAGCGCCCTTATCAACATCATCCATTATAACGTTGCTAAACCAGAGTAATCTCATATATTGTCCATAGTATAGAACAATTGCTCAGGAGCAATTCACTTTGACTATAAATCAGTTAATATCGTCTGACTATCTGAGTAGCCAGTCTTTTTCCTCCCACCAGTATTCTCTGCAGGGGTGTCGGATTGTGATGTCGATCATACCACCTAACAGTAGCTAAGTCCACACCACTTATGTTATTGCCAGTCTGATCCGACAGCTTTTTCAATCCACCAATCCAATCGGCAAGAAAAGCTGAATTCTTTTCCCAGGAAAGCTCTTTCTCCGCGAGTGCACGGGCATTAGAGCCATGAATGAAGACTTTTTCCGGATCCTTGACATATAATTGAAACGCTTCTTTCAAGCTCCCTTCATCACAGATGGACTCCGCCCAGTAGTATCCATCCGGTCTGCCTCGATATTCTTTAACATCAACTAATATCCCATTGACATCGTTATGCACAAACTCACTCATCGGCGGACAATTCGTCGTAATTCCGGGCAACCCTGAACTAAGCGCTTCCGGTAAGGTTAAGCCTATCCCGTCAAGTCGAGAAGGATACACATAAACATCGCCCGTGGTATACGGGACGGGATCGAACGTGCCGACACGGAAATCTATACGGTTATCCTTATTGACCGCTCCCTGCCAATCATCAGGGCAATGCTCCAGGGGCACTTGACTGAAAACGAGCAAACGACAATCCCCCTCTATCTGCCTAAAAGCTCTGATGGTCAAACCTACACCCCGGCGATCATTCCAGGAACGCGCTCGTGCGTAATCGCCGCACCATCCCGCGCTTATTATGAAACTAATCAAACGATCAGGACGTTCCTCAGGCTTATAAACATCTACCTGAGTGCCCCACGGACAATAACAGCATTGCGGATGCTGTCCAAACACACTGTAATGGCGTTTGGTGTTGCAAATTAAAAAATCATACAGATTGAAGAAAGGGACCGTATCAGCAGTGTAATAATCTATATGAGCGCCGATAAGAATCCCCAATTTGCGAGCCTGGACTATACCATCCCAATGCCGCTGCTCGTTGAAAATAACCGCATCGATGGAATTGCGCCTTACCCAACGGGAGAAATGCCCCGGATGAATCCCGGTGGAACAAGAGTGAGGCGGCGCACCGGTGACATTTGGATAGTTCCAGTTGGGGTCGTCTTTTGCATATCCGCCGCGTGCATAAATAAATACCTTGTGAGCCTTTTCCAAAGTACGCTCATAGCTTTTGGAAATCATACCGGCGCCGCAAGCGAACCAGGTGGTTATAATGCCAATGTTCAAAACTAAGAAACCTCCAGACTTAAAGAATCGGATAATGCGCGAATCCACTTTATTACCTGTTTAAGCCCATCTTTAAGCGCGGTATTCGGATTATACATCAGATGTCTCCTTGCCTTAGAGATATCACCGCATCTGGTCAGAACTCTATCCCAGGAACGCCTTGAGACATATTCAACCTCACTGCGGGAACCTGATAATTCTATTATCATTTCAGCAAGGTCTCGTATTTTCGTTTCCCTGCCTGAGGCAATATTGTAAACTTCACCGTTTGCCTTGTCGGATTTCATCGCCAGGAGCATACAGTCTATAACATCGGCAATAAAGGTGAAATCTCTTGTCTCATCCCCGGTTCCCGTAATAATTAACGGTTGATTTTTCAGCGCTCGGTCGATAAAGTTGGGGATAACATTCCTGTATTTACCCGGCCTCTCGCCGGGACCGTAAGAATTAAAATAACGAAAAACAGTTAATGGTAACTTTTC
>CAYQZD010000046.1:0-27331 GCA_964421875.1 uncultured bacterium | reverse complement strand
GTCATTCTGGCTGCGAAGCAAGCCAGAATCCCTCTTCTCCGGAAGGATTCCGGCTACGCTGGAATGACCATTTAGCTTATCACTTCAGATAGCTATAGTTAGACCGCTATCAAAGTCCAAATATATAAGTCTGCAAGTCGGCAGGTCGGCAGGTCGGCAAGTCTAATAACAGGATACCAGGCAACGCAAATTCCGCAGTGTGACATGAAAAAATTTCTATGGCTGGCGCTCTATTCCGCAGCGATGGCTTATCTTGAATCCGCGGTCGTGGTTTACCTGCGGTTTCTCTATTATCCTAATGGTTTTGAATTTCCGGTCGTTCCGGTGCCATATCTTACCGCCGCCGTGGAATTGGGGCGGGAATTCGCCACGCTGGTGATGATTTTTGCCGCAGCCAAGTTAGCTTACCGTAAAGCTTTGCATCAGTTCTGCGCTTATATGTTCATCTTTGGTGTCTGGGATATTTGCTATTATCTCTGGCTCTATGTTTTCCTGCAATGGCCCCCCGGCCTCTTGACCTGGGACATCCTTTTTCTGCTCCCCGTCCCCTGGATAGGACCGGTGCTGGCTCCGGTGATAGTGTCGATTTCCTTGATAACCGCAGCGTTGATTATCGTGCGTGAAGAGGAGCGCGGCAGACTCATCCGTCCCACCATCTGGCATTGGACTATAGCAGTCCTGGGGGGATTGGTGATAATTCTATCCTTCACCCTTGATTTCAGGGTAGTGGTGGACCAGACTGTCCCCGGCGCCTTCAAATGGGGTATCTTTATTGCCGGGGAAATCATCGGAATTGCCGTTTTGCTTCATCTACTTCTGCTCAACCGCAGAAAAGCCGCCTTGCCGGAAGGAGGCGCATAGTAATTAAAGCTCTTATGAAATATATAAATCTAACCGCTAATAGTCAATCCTGAGCTTGACTGCAAATGACCAATGACCATAAAAAAGGCGTAAATAGTACTACTTTGTAAAGTGTGAAGAAAGTCATTTTCAGGTTGAAGGAATTATGGTTCAATGCAAGTAATCCCCCTAAATCCCCCTTTATAAAAGGGGGACTTGCTCCTTTCCCCCCTTTCGAAAAGGACTCCTGCCCAATTCCCCCCTTTCCTAAAGGGGGGCAGGGGGGATTACTCTCACCATTAAGATTTTAAACCGGTTAGTTCAAACCGACAAAGAACGACTTGACAAAGTAATGATAAAAACCATAACAACGGAGTAAAAATGAAAAGCATTTTATATGCGTTTATAATGTTGTCCTTAAGCGTTTTTATTATTTTCGACGCCGCCGCCGACTCCGGCGTCAAATACGAATACCAAACCGACAATCGAGGACTGCTGTTAAGCAGGATGGTCACTCCGGGATTCGCCGCTCAGCCGGCTGAAATCCCGCCAATCTTGAGTCCCGCCCCCGACCAGGAGGTCATCTTCACTGTCGATGACGCCGCCGCCATCGCGCGCGACGTTGCGATCTGCGGTGTTCAACGAGATTTCCTCACCGGATGGTATTTGAATAACAAGCGCACCACCAAGTATCCCGTAGAGGGAACCGGCGCTTTCACCTGGGAATACTGGATGGATTCGAACTTCTACATTCCGGTCGCCTGCTCCGACGACGGCACAGTGATGGTTTCCACCGGAGACATCACCGCTTTGAACGTCTGGCTGAGCGGCGCCGGGCCTGCTCCTTCCTGGCAGTACACCTATCCCATCGGTTACCAGGCGAAAGAGGTCGATGTCTCGGACAACGGAACCTACATCCTCTCCGCCGCCAAGCATGAATCACTCGACGACGGCAAGTTGTTCGTCTTCAACGCCGATTCCAGCGCCCCTATCTGGGAAGTCGATTACAACGCCGAAGCCGGTATCTACGGGCTGGAAATCAGCGAGGACAATAACTGGATTATAGTCTCGACCTATCACAATTTCTACATCTACAACCTACCCAACCGTGTCCTGTTCCAAACCATTGGCGGCTACGGCCAAATCAAAGCCGGTATCGACGACGATGCGGAATGGCTGGCTATCGGCGACTTCCACGGCATCGTCACCGTTTACCGCAGGGTCGGCAACTCTTATGCCCAGCAGTGGACCAACTATATGGGGGGATGGATAACCGCGCTGGATATAGCCCAAAACGCCTCGGTCGTCCTCGCCGGGAATATGCTCTTCAATCCCTACAGTGGTGTCGCCCGCGCAATGACCATCACCGGCGATACGCTATGGACCTACAACCAGTACGGCGATTATGTAGCCAGCGTTTCCCTCTCCAATGACGGTTCTGTCGGAGTCGCCGGTTCCTGGGGGCAGCTTGATTACACCTTCGGGGACGTCTTTACCGCCTTCGACATCCCCACCGGAGATGTTATCTTCCGCCTGCTAGACGATATCGACGAGCCCGGCACCATCTTCTGCACCTCGATTTCCGACGACGGCGCCTTCGCCGTCTGCGGCGGTAAGATGGTTCACGCCCGGACTTTTGGCCGGGGCGGCCAGGTCTATTCCATCCGCCTTAGAACCCCGGCGGCTTTGACCGTGACTATGACTCCCCAGAATCCACCGGTGCAGATTCCCGCGGGCGGCGGCAGTTTCAACTTCACCGCTGAAGTAAACAACCAGACTACTAATCCTATCACCTTCGACGCCTGGATTGAAGCGGTGCTGCCCAACGGAAATGTCTATGGCCCCATCATTCTGCGGCAAGGTCTGGTCATCGGCGCCGGCGGGAGCATCAGCCGCCTTTTGAACCAGGTAGCGCCCGGCAGCGCGCCGCCCGGCAATTACCAATATGTGGGCAATGCAGGAGTCTATCCGGACAGTGTGGCTGCTTCCGACAGTTTCCCCTTAGTAAAGATGCCCGGCGCTGACGGAGGGAACCGTTTCAGCGGTTGGGAGCTCTATGGTTGGGATGATGCCGCAGAGTTGGCTCCCGTTGAATACGGTTCGCTCACCGCGTCTCCCAATCCCTTCAATCCGGAAACGGTGATAGACTTCAGTCTGCCCTATTCTGCGAGGATTGAATTAACGGTATTCAACGCTTTGGGAGAAAAGGTCGCCGTCTTAGTTGAGGGTTACTACCCTGAAGGTTCACACAGTGCTGTATTCAATGCCTCCAACCTACCCTCGGGGATATATTTCTGCCGCCTTCAGGCGAAGGGAATATCGAAGGTGCGGAAGTTAATGTTGTTGAAGTGATTATGATAGGTTGGATTGTGTATAAGCGCTTCAATAAGTGAAATTGCATATTCAAGTAGGGGCGAAGCATTTTTAACAAGTGATTAATATTTTTGAGGGTATTAACTGTGTAGTGATATTATTGTTGTGATAATTTAAAATCACTACCTGGTTAACACTCTCATATTTTTATTGTTATCCTAAAATGCTTCGCCCCTACATCCCATAATCGTGGCGCAGGGTCTCCGCACCCTGCGCTATATACCTACAAAGCAGTCGTTTGCTTTCGACTGCGGAGAGTCGACAGCACGTGAAGAAAGAAGCCCGAAATTAAATCGGTTTTTTTCTTTGGTCCAAACCTTCGAAGTTAATACTTTTATTGAAACGCTATTTCTCAGTGGCTTTAGCGCGTTCCTCCGGCGTCATCGCCGCTAATTTTTCCACCTCTTTTATGTCAAGCATCACGCCCTGAGCGATCCGCGTTCCATACTCAGCATCGGCTTTGTAGAACAGCGCGGTCTGACGGAGTTGGAGCCGCTTTTGAGCGTTCCCCAGGTGAGTTATGATGTTGCCGATTAGGTGATTACGGTCTTCGTCGGTCATTACTTTGCGATACAGTTCACCCGCCTGATAAAAATCGTCCTGCGGGTAAGTGTATGCGAACCTTCCCGCGGTTCCTGAAAGCTCGATTCCGGGTTCCTTAAAATCCGGATTAGGCGCCGCGCCTCCGAAACTGTTGGGATAATAATTGGGCGACCCGTTGTCGTTGGCATCGGAGCGCATAGCCCCGTCCCGTTGACAATTATCGACCTTGGCCGCTTTAGCCGCGTTTACCGGCAGCAAATGGTAATTCGCGCCCAGACGATGGCGGTGAGTGTCGGGATAGGAGAATACCCGCCCCTGCAGCATCTTGTCGGGCGAAAGCCCGATTCCCGGCACCAGGTTACCCGGACTGAAAGCGGATTGTTCCACATCCGCGAAGTAGTTCTTCGGATTGCGGTCCAGAACCATCCTTCCCACCGGAATCAAGGGGTAATCCCCGTGGGGCCAGACCTTGGTGATGTCGAAGGGATGAAAACGGTATTTCGGCGCTTCCTCGGGCTTCATAACCTGTATGTAAACCTTCCAGGCCGGGAAATCGCCGTTCTTGATGGATTGGAAAAGGTCCCGGGTGGCATGGTCAGGGTCGGTTCCCGCCAGCCGGGCTGCCTCCTCCCTTGTCAGATTTTCCGCTCCCTGCTCGGTCTTAAAATGTATCTTGATCCAGTAATACTCGCCCTTGGCGTTGTAAAACTTGAATGTATGACCGCTGTAGCCGTTCATATGACGGTAAGTTTTAGGTGTTCCCCGGTCGGAAAACAGCACGGTGACCTGATGGACAGACTCCGGGGTGAAGGATAGGAAATCCCAGAACATATCGGGGTCTTTCAGATTAGTAACCGGATTCCGTTTCTGCGTGTGGATGAAATCGGGGAATTTCAAAGGATCGCGGATGAAAAACACCGGAGTGTTGTTGCCCACAAAATCGTAATTGCCTTCCTCGGTATAGAATTTCACCGCGTACCCTCGAGGATCGCGTTCGGAGTCAGCCGAACCTTTTTCACCGCCCACGGTCGAAAACCGCGCGAAAACCTCGGTCTTCATTCCGACTTCAGATAAGAATTTCGCCTGGGTGTAACCAGTAACATCGTGAGTCACCTCAAAATAACCGAATGCCCCAGCCCCTTTAGCGTGCACCACCCTTTCCGGTATCCGTTCCCGGTCGAAATGCGCTAATTTCTCCACCAGGTGAGTGTCCTGAATCAATATCGGTCCCATAGAGCCCGCAGTAAGAGAATTCTGGTCGTCATCGACCGGCGCGCCGAAATTGGTGGTTAGGGTTTTCTTTTTTTCAGGCATAGTCGCCCCCATAATTTTGTTTGGTTGAAAGGTGTGCTAACTATAAATTGTTGATATCTTTATCATTTTAATTACTATAATAAATTGTAGTCTAATAAAAAAAACTGATAAATGCAATAGTGTTAATAATAATAATTACTATTATAATAATTATTGTTTATTCAAACTGGTTTTACTTGACAGAACCGATTGGCGGATTAAGAACCCGCCCTGCTTGCCAACCTGTAAACCTGCTAACTTGCCGACTTATTTGAGCAACACCACCTTCTTCACCATAACCGCCTCCCCCGCCTCCAACCGCACAAAATACATCCCGCTCGAAAGCTCGCTGCCATCGAATTTCACCCGGTGCATTCCCGAATCATACAACCCCTCCGCCAACTGCGCTACTTCCCTCCCCTGAATGTCGTAAACCGACAAACGGATATTATCATGATACTCAAGGTAAAAAGAGACCAGCGAACGCTGGTTGAAGGGATTGGGGTATGGCTGGTAGAGGGTGAATTTTCTGGGAACCTTCCCTCCGCCGGGATTTTCCACGCTCTGCACCCCCGGCATCCCGGTGGAATCGCAGTGCATCGGGTAGGGGGGAATCGTATCCATCGCCGGAATAAAAGCTAACAGTATCCGCTGATATTTTACATCGTTCAGAGTTGAATTTGTAAAAGGTTCCCCTGCAAACTTGTCTATGACATAGAAAACATGGCAAGCATTATTAACCACCTCTGGCGCTAAACTGGGGTCTTTCTCGCTGAAACAATCTCCCGGACCCGCTCCGGGAGAATAAGTATTGGTAAAGTTGAATCCTTCGCGCCAACTAATACCGCCGTCGCTCGATTTAGTGAGCCAGATATCTCCGTTCAGATATCCCGAAGTGGAAGTGTCAGTGGTGTCCCCTATCAGATAAGGAAACGGATTGGTCGGTGACGGCCCTGTGGGCTGTAAAAAGCGCTGATAGACTAAGTAGATTTCTCCCGTGGTCGTGTCGATTCCGGCTGAGGGTCTGCTCACATAATTACCTTCGGTGTTGTTCCATCGGTTCTCGAACCATCCGTTCGCCGCCAGCGAAAACACTTGATTAAACTCATCCCAATGCCAGATGAAGCTGTTGAAAGATAACCGCCAGCCGGAAAAATGCCAATAACCTCTGGTAGTGAAAAAGATATGGAGATTATCATTGTAATCGAATATGAGGTCGATATCCCCGCTGCAGCGGAAGGTATCACGGTTAGCGCGGGCTGTATCCGGCAACAAGTTGGGGTCCGGCGGTATCCAATTGGTGACATTGACGGTGTCCGCCCAGTTCCAGTTAATCCCGTCGGGTGAAAGGTATAGCGCCAAATCATATCCGCCGTTCCCTCCGGGAATATTGGGGTCGCAAGGCTTCAACATCCCCACCGCCGCCCGGTCAGACACCGGTGAAGCCGCTATGGCCGCGGAAATTGACCTGGTGGTATCGATGAAATCCCATTGCGGGGAAAAACTGAAGGAATAATTTGTAGTGTCGTACTCGGCTCTGATATAGTAAAGGCTGTAGGGAGAGTTTGGTTCGATGGGATTCCCGAAAGAGAGTATATGGAAGCGCCGGTTCCGGTCGATTACGATTCTGGGCCATAAGGTTTCCACATCCACACCTCCCTGAAGGATTTGGGGCGGTTCGTAAGTGGCAAAAGCCCCGCTCCGGGAAATATAATCTGCTCCGATGGCGGCGTGGTTGTTTGGATTGATAGTCCGTTCTTGGTGGAAAGCAGTCACGCCTCGGATGTCGTCCAGCAGTTCCATCGCGCAATATCCCGAGCGTATCGCCTGGTCGACCTGAACCCCGCCTCCGGGAAAAAGAGGATTGAGAAGGGAATCGATAACTTGATAATAAATATGCCGTTGTTCTCCGCCTAAATGGTTCATCCAAGCCGCGTGTATCCAGCCGTCGCGGTCGACTTGAATCTGTCTCGCGCCGGAACTGTGATGCTGGATGTCATACCAGGTTGTTCCCAGCGGAATGATTTGGCTGCAAGCCGCCGCGCTGATGATAAAGACGGCGGCGATAATTAGGACTGTTACCCGTGCCATTTCTAACCTCCATAGTTGAAAAATGTGTTTTGTTTACTAATATTCGCCCCTACCCCTAAGAAAGGGGAGCTCTTCAAACGCGGACTTGCACACTTGCACACAATACTTTCCCACTTTCATACTTTCATACTTTCACACTTTCATACTCACTTGAGCAACACCACCTTCTTCACATTCACCATCTCCCCCGCCTCCAGTTTGATGAAATACATCCCGCTGGAAAACTCTTTTCCGTTAAATTCAGCCCGATGAATCCCCGCATTATACCATCCCTCCGCCAACTTTGCGACTTCCCTCCCGGAAACATCATAAACCGCCAGTTTGATATTGCTTGCAACTTGAAGCTTGAAGCTGAGATCTGTGGAAGCGTTGAAGGGGTTGGGGGAGGAATTGAGAATTAAGAATTGAGAATTAAGAATTGAAACTTCCGGGGCTTCATCCCAGCCGTAAACCGACCATCCTTGGTAGTGATTTGAGGGGGAATCATCGAAAAGTTTTACAAACATAAATTCATCGGAATCGGTTACCGAGTCCGGGTATATTCCCACATTACCCACGTAGCTGTATCCGCCGTAGGGAGCGTATGAAGGGACGAACTGTGTGAGCTGCCGGCCGACAGAAGCTCCCGCCGGAAGCGTAATATGCCTCCGCAACAGCAAAGGACCGTGAATCTGGTTATTAGGAAGGATGACTTCAGTCCAGATATCGAAAACGAGCGCGCTGTCGGTCATATTATACACTTCAGCGTCGTAATTAAAACTCCCACCTCCGGCGGCTATCATAATAGGAGGATTGTGGGGATTTAAAGTGATTCCGAGGGGGAGGGATGTGATTGTAATCGGCTGATATACCGCGTTTCTTTGCGGATTGGCGGAGCCCATCTGCCATTCGATAGTGAACTCCGGGGCGGAACAGGGAACATCCCAAACCGCAACCGCGCCGGACCGGGTTGCGTAAACTATCATCAGAGTATCGTTCTGCGGTGGAATAATAGCGGTCGTTTCGGAAAAGCCGCGTCCCGCTATCGATACCGGAAAACCGGGCTCTACATTTATAGGATGAGTTAGATAAACATAAGAAGACTGGTCATAGACAACGAATGAAAACCAGGCCAACTGCGACTCGTTAGTCCGCCAAACCGAGACTTCACCTCCGGAAGCTCCATTGCCATATTGGTGAGGAAAACCCCGGCAAATACTGCCATCCAGCTTATAAGCATACAGGTCTGTCTCTCCCGATGTAAATATCAATTCCGGTTCACCGTCTCCGTCCACATCTCCGGCGGAAATATAGTCGGTACACCAGGAATTAATATGAAGGGGCCAGGGTTGATTCAATTCACCGCGCTGGTTCCAGAGATACACAATGAAATTATTGCTTCCCGGTTCGTCAAGCGTCATAGCAATGTAGGTCCCGCTGTCGGTGGGCACCATAATCGGACCGCTGTTATAACTGTCGTCATGTATGGCGACCGGCCAGCCCGGAAGTTCTTCGCGACCGCCAAGCTCCTGCGCATGGAGCAGGTTTCGCGTAGTCCCCACAATATCTGGAATATTGTTTCCATTGATATCTCCCACAACCACACCGCCGCTCCAGCTTAAGGGGTCGTCTCCCCAGTCGACGGGAAAACCCGGGTATTCTCCCCCGGTGGGCTCGAGCGCATGGAGAGAATCGCTGACATATAATAGCTCATAACTTCCATCCGAGTCTAAATCCGCGAGTGTGGGACTCTTGACAAATATTGGGGGTAATAGCGCTCTGCTCAGGAGCGAATCGAGTTCCCCGTTCAAATGCCACACATAGAGAATGCTGAAAGTGAATCCGAAGTCTCGGGAACAACAAACGACTTCGGGAGAACCGTCTCCATCGATATCGCCCATCGATATTCCGGAGCAAAACCTATCATCCATAGGAAAACTAGGAAGATTCTGAGGCCAGCCATTCAGGATTTCCCCGTTTAAGCGGAATACCGCTATTTGATTGTAGCGGGCCGCTCCCACCAGCCACCCCTCGGTCGAGTCCTCATAAACAACCACACCCTGCTTTTGAACGGTTCCGGCATACGCGCCGACAAACTGCGGCCATCCCGGATGCATGGTCTGAGCCACCGCTAATCCAACGCCGATGAACAGAAGGCATCCGAGGCTGACAATGATAGCTTTATTGAACATAACTGTTTCCCTTTTGTGTAAAATAGTATATGTGCTGTCGACTCTCCGCAGTCGACAGTATATTCAATAATAACATGTAATTGGTGTCGGGTGCGGGGACCCGACACCACGATGAATATTAATGCTGAATACTATTTTAGTTTTATGTAACAACAAAACATATCGTCATTCCGGCGCAGCCGGAATCCCTCCGGAAAAGAAGGATTCTGGCTTGCTGCGCAGTTAGAATGACGCATTGAATAGCGGATTCACTTGATTAACAACAGCTTCAGAGTCGAATTAGTCCCCTCTGCCGTCAACCGCGCAAAATACACCCCGCTGGGTATCCCCGAAGCATCCCACTCGACTTGATAAGTTCCGGCAGGATGATACCCCTCCGCCAACAGTGCAACCTCACGGCCGGAAACATCGTAAACCGCAAGATTGACATTGCTTGCAGCTTGCAGCTTGTAGCTGATAGCTGTCGAAGCGTTGAAGGGATTGGGGGAAGCATTGAAAGTGTCGCAGAGTCCCCGCACTCTGCGACAATCGTCCCAGCCGAAAATCTCCCAGCTTCGATTGTTACCTGCGCCATCCAATACCGTTCGCTTTTCGAAGGGGAAATTATCGGTGTCCATCACCGAATCGGGATAGAAACCGATATTGCCGATGTAAGTGTAATCGCCCGCAGGCGCGTATCCTGGAACCGTTTGGCTGAGTTCCCGGCTGAGGACCGCGCCAGAAGGGATGGTCAGGTTACTCCGATGCAGTAAAGGACCTTGAACGCTCCCATTAGGCAATACCACCTCAGTCCAGGCGTCGAAATTCACCGGATTGGCAGTTAGATTTTCAATAACCGCGTCAAAGCTGAAACTCCCCCCGCCGGCGTTGATTCGTATCGGGGGATTATGGGGAATGAGGGTGAAGTTAAGCGGCGAGCCCTGCGCGTCCAGTTTAATCAACCAGACATCGCTGTCTCCGGCGCCAAATGAACCTGTATAACCGGCAACGATATAGCCGCCGTCCTGGGTCTGTTGAACGCTCCTCGCCTCATCGTGAAAGCATCCCCCGAAAATGCGGGTCCAGAGGGTGTCGCCGTCTGCGTCCGTTTTAATTACATAGAAATCATAGCGGTTAAGGCCATAAGTTATTGTGGTTCCGGCGATTATATATCCTCCATCCGAAGTCTGCTGAACGCTGCTGGCTAAATTGTATCCCGCATTCCCGTATTTTCGCGTCCAGAGGGTGTCGCCGTCGGCGTCGGTTTTTATCAAATAGACGTCGTAAGTTTCATTAAGAACGGAGAATGTGATTCCGGCGACAATGTATCCTCCGTCCGAAGTCTGCTGAGCGCTGCTTCCTCCATCAACATCGGCTTCATCGTAGGTTCTTGTCCAAACCGTATTCCCGACGGAATCTATCTTCATCAAGAGGACGTCACTGGCGCCGCCTGCCGAATAACCGGCGGTTCCCCCAATTATATACCCGCCATCCGTAGTAAGGTTTACGCTGCTGGCTCCCTCGGACGCCGCTCCCCCGTAGATTCGCGTCCAGAAAGTATCACCGATAGCATCGGTTTTTATCAAATAGACATCGCTATTTCGGTTAGTATGGCCCCAACTTCCGGCAATGATATATCCCCCGTCCGGAGTCTGCCGAACACTATAGCCATTATCCCTGTATGTTCCTCCATAGGTCCGGGTCCAGGCCGTATCCCCGTTGATGTAAGTTTTTATCAAATAGACATCGGAGTAGGGGGGATTGAAAGACTCGGAGTATCCGGCTATGATGTAACCGTCGATTGTCTGCTCGACGCTGTAGCCAATATCATAATCGTGTCCTCCGCAGGTCCGGGTCCAAACCGTGTCTCCATTGGCGTCGGTTTTAATCCAATAAGCGTCACTGCCGCCGACGCCATACGATTCGGTCTTTCCGGTAATGATGAATCCGCCGTCGGAGGTTTGCCGGACGCACATCGCTTTATCGCTGTTTGTTCCTCCAAAAGTGCGAGTCCAGAGCGTGTCCGGGGCTTGAGCTTGCGCCAAGACTGCTGTAAGCGACATGAAGATTATGATAAGAACAGATGAATAACAACGCATTTTTCCTCCAGTGCTGCCGTATTGATAGTACACCTATTTTACCAGTAAGATTTTTCTCGTCATAATCGTTCCCTCTGTAGTGAGTCGAGCAAAGTATAATCCACTCGCCATCTTTAAGGCGTCCCATTCGACTTGATAAGTTCCAGCAGGATGAAATCCCTCCGCCAAGCGCGCCGTTTCCCGCCCCTGAATGTCGTACACCGAGAGTTTTACATTGCTTGCAGCTTGCAGCTTGAAGCTGAGAGCTACAGAGGAATTGAAGGGATTGGGGGAGGGGGGATACAGCGTGAATTTTTCGGGGATGTCCCGGCTGCCGGGATTTTCCACGCTGTGCGCCCCTGGCATTCCGGTGGAATCGCAGTGCATCGGGTAGGGGGGAAGCAATGGCGTGGCGGCGATAGAATCGATGGGCACACGCTGGTATCGCACTTCGTTCAATGTCCAGGTCCCTTCGGTTTGTATCACCGCTCCGGCGTCCCGGTCAAGAACGTAAAACAGATGACACTTGCCATCGGCTGTTCGCGGATAAATACTCGGTGTTAACTCGCTATTACAGTGTCCGGGCATAGCAAGCGGCGAACGGGTTTGAGTCACATTGGTTCCTTCAGCCCAGGTCAATCCGCCGTCGGTCGATTTGGTTATCCAGATGTCGCCGTTGAGCCAGCCGGCGGCGGAAATGTCGCCGTAGTCCCCGACCTGATAGGGGAAGGGGAATTGAGTCGATGGTCCCAGCGGATTGATATAACGTTGATACATACAGTAAATTTCCCCGGTAACGCTGTCTAACGCCGCTTGAGGGCGGCAGACGCATCGATTCCAGGCTCCGGGATAGTTGAAATCCTCCTCAAACCAGCCGTTGGCGACCATCGAATAGACCCGGTTAAACTCGTCCCAGTGCCAGATGATACTGTTGCCAAAGGTAATAGCCTGTTCGTAATGGTAATAACCTTCGGTGGTGAAAAACGCGTGAAGAACATCATCCAAATCGAATATTAAATCTAATTCGGCGTAGCATCTGAAAGTGTCGCGGTCGGCGAGCAGTGTATCCGGTAACAGACCGGGGTCGAATGGAATCCAATTCGTTATGTTAAGCGTATCCGTCCAATCCCAGTTCAGCCCGTCGTTCGATATCACCGCCACCGCATCGTTATCGTGCTGCGTTGTGTCGGTGGGGTGAGTGGCGCTGGGCAGAAGCCATCCCACCACCACCCGGTCGGACACCGGCGAAGCTGCAACCGTTCCGGATATCGTCACCGCCGCTGCCACCATCACCCATTCCGGTGAAAAAGTAACGTTTGGCGTAGTGGGATTGAATTCACCGCGGATATAGTATTGTCTTTGTATAAAGGGAAGTATTTGATTCTCCGTCGAGAAAATGTGGAAAGCATTATCCCGGCTGCGCGCCACTTTGGGCCAGACTATTTCCAAATCACATCCTTGATAGAATACCCAGGGCGGTTCCGACACTCCGAATAATCCTGCGCGGGGGACATAATCGAAAGCCAGGGCGGTGTGATAATTCATCGACCCCCCCTGCCCCTGGTGAAAACAGGGCATCGCACGGTTGTCAGGATAGAGCTCCAGATCGACATATCCCGCGCGATTCATCTGATTTACCCGGATACCTCCGCCGGGAAAGACCAGTGTATTATCGGGAGATAACAACTGGTAATGAATATGTCTTTCGACCGCCCCCTGGTTGAGGGCGTTCATCCAGGCTGTGTGAACATATCCCTCGCTATCCAGCCTGATCTGATGCCCGCAGGTGCTGTTATGCTGGATGTCGTACCAGGTAGTGCCCATCACGAAAATTTCGCCGATAAAATCCTTAGCTTCCACCGGAGCGCTGGTGGGTGGGAAGCCTTGAAGCGGCGGGGAAGGAGTGTCCGGTCCGACAATCCGGTCGCGGGAAATCGGTCTTTTCCCGGAATTAACAGTCGATGCTAATGTTGTTCCGAAAGCTAATGAAAGTGAGATTGACAGCGATATGGTAACGAATTTCAGCCGCATACTTCTATCCTCGTTTTCCTTTCAGTCAAAGCTTTGTATAGATAAATCAGTAACATAGAGTTTTAATAGGCGGAATGAGATTCCGCCCTACAATCTATGGTTCAATTATGGCGCAGGGTGCGGAGACCCTGCGCCACGATGGAGTGTCAGGTTTTCGTTGCGCTAAGGACATGACAGAACGCGAAAGAAGGATTCCGGCTTACGCCGTACGGCGCACAGGCCGCCGGAATGACACGCTGGTGTTTGGCGAATTAAGAACCCGCCCTGCTTGTACACCTGCCCACTTGTACACAATCCTTTCACACTTTCACACTTTCACACTTTCACACTTTCACACTTATTTAAGCAACACTACCTTCTTCATATTTACCATCTCCCCCGCTTCTAAACGGATGAAATACAACCCGCTTGAAAGTTCCGTCCCGTCGAACTCCATCCGATGTATCCCCGCATTATACCACCCCTCCGCCAAGCGCGCCGCTTCGCGTCCCTGGATGTCGTAAACCGACAATTTGATTCGACTCGCATCTCGCAGCTCGAAACTCGCGACTGTTGAGGAGTTGAATGGATTGGGGGAGGCTGTCAGCATCGAATACCCATCGGTTTCAATCTCCAGCGATGGATTATTCTCATCTTCCCAGCCGGTGACCGTCCAGCCTAAGTTGTGGTTTGGCGCCCCTTCCCCCGCCATTTTCACTAACTGGAAACTGTCGGCGTCGACAACCGTATTAGGGTAAGTTCCAATTTTACCGATGTAGGCATAATAACCGGCAGGGGCGTAGGAGGGCACATTTTGGGTAATAGTGCGTATTAAGGTCTGCCCGCTGGAAATGGGCAGATTGGTGCGCATAATCAGAGGACCGTAAATTGCGCCGTTAGGCAGTCGTACTTCCGACCAGGCGTCGAATTGCCTCTGAATTGGAGTCTGGTTTTCCACCTGGGCAATGAACTGGAAAGCGCCTCCACCGGCCGGAATCACAATGGGAGGATTCACCGGCGCCAGCTCTATGGTTAAATGAGAAGCCCCCGGCATTCCCGATGAATCGCAATGCATCGGATAAGGCGGTAACAACGGCCAACTCGCCACCGAATCCACCGGCAGACGCTGGTAAATTACCTCGTTCTCAGTCCAGGTTCCCTCGGTTTGCACCACCGCTCCGGCGTCCCGGTCTAAAACATAGAAAATGTGGCAGCAGCCGTTAACTACCTTCCTGAATATACTCGGCGTGAGTTCACTCTGGCATTGACCGGGAAGAGCGTGGGGCGAGCGGGTGCGGGTGACATTGGCGCCTTCAGCCCAGCTCAACCCTCCGTCGGTCGATTTAGTCACCCATATCTCCCCGTTGGGCCATCCCGCGGCGGAAAAATCGGCGGTGTCGCCCAATTGATAAGGAAATCCTTGGGGAGCCATTGCATAAGGCTGAACATATCTTTGATACATACAGTAGATATCGCCGGTTACGGAGTCGATGGCGGCTTGAGGACGGGTGGTGGCTTTGTTCCAGGCGCCGCAACTGATTTGAGGATAATGGAACCAACCATTTGCTACCAGCGAGAAAGCCCGGTTGACCTCGTCCCAATGCCAAATAAAGCTGTTGCCGCGAGTAATCGTACCCTGATAGTGCCAATAACCTTCAGTGTTGAAAAACGTGTGAAGTACATCATTGTAATCGAAAATCAGGTCGATGGAGCAGTAGCAGCGGAAGGTATCTTTGTTGGCGCGGGCGGTGTCGGGTAAAAGCGAAGGGTCGGGTTCTATCCAGTTGGTGATATTGACAGTGTCGCTCCAGTTCCAGGTCAATCCATTGTTGGAGATACAGACCACCAGGTCATTATCGTGCTGTGTGGTATCCAAAGGGTCGGTAGCGCATAGTTTCAGCCACCCCACAGCCACCCGGTCCGACACCGGCGAAGCCGCCGCAGTGCCGCCGATTATCATCGTCCAGGCAACTTCTTGTTGTTGTGGCGGATAATTGATAGTGAACATCGTGGGATTGAATTCTCCCCGAATGTAATAATGCCTTTGCGGGTCGCCGGCTACCCCGGAAGCGGGATTTTCCGTGGAGATGATATGAAACCCGTTATCCCGGCTCCGCGCTACCTTGGGCCATATTACTTCCATTCCCAATACCCAGGGCGGTTCGACAGCAGCGAAAGCCCCGGCGCGCGGTATATAATCGAAAGCTAATGCAGTGTGAAAGTTAGTGGCACCGCCTTGTCCCTGATGAAAACACGGCATCGCCCGGTCATCCGGATAAAGCTCTAAATCGGTAAATCCCGCGCGAGGTATCTGGTCCACCTGAACTCCACCGACTGGAAGCGCCAGATTCCCGGAAGGGTCGAGTAGTTGATAGTAAATATGCCGGTTTATCGCGCCGTATTCCAATCCCCGCATCCACGCTATATGAACATACCCAAGATTATCCAGATGAACCTGGTGCCCGCAGGTGGCATTATGCTGAATGTCGTACCAGGTAGTCCCCATTTCATAGGTTTGTCCGATGGGGTCGTCGGTATTGCGCGGGTTGTTAGTCGGCGGGAAACAGTCCGGCGCAGGGAGTGGGCTGTGAGGACCTATTACCGGATAATCCTTAACCGGCATTACACTTGATTCAGTCCCCAGGGTAAATGAATAAAACAGTATTACCGCTATAACGGCAGCGCTGACGAGCAGGATACTTCTGTTGAACATTTTAGTCCTCCGAAGTTTAGTTGATGAATTGACTTCCTAAACTGCAAAATCGGAGTGTTGTTTTATGTCCGGTGTATCAACTACAGTTTTATTGCGATTATTAGAATAGTTGTCCTATTATATGTCACTCCCGCGAAAGCAGGAGTCCAGTATCTTACATAAATACAATAAGATGGATTCAGGCAGCAACGGAATTACATCCTTTCTCTCGCTGTTTTTTCAAAATCGCTATAAATGTAATTGGCGGAATGAGATTCCGCCCTACATTTCGTGGTTCACACTGTGGGGTCTCCGCTGCGCTAAAAATCCTACAGAACCAATTGGCGGATTAAGAACCCGCCCTACTTGTACACCTGCCCACCTGTACACTTGTACACAATCCTTTCACACTTTCATACTTTTGCACTTGCAAACTTACTTGAGCAACACCACCTTCTTTACATTCACCGCCTCCCCTGCCTGCAAACGGATGAAATACATCCCGCTGGAAAGCTCCGCCCCATCGATTTCAATCCGGTGCGTTCCCGCATTATACCATCCCTCCGCCAATACCGTGATTTCCTGCCCTTGAATATCGTAAACTGATAAACTGATATTACCGGAACGCTTGAGTGAAAAAGAGACCAGCGAACGCTGGTTGAAGGGGTTGGGGCAGGGGGGGTAAAGCGTGAATTTCCCGGGCCTAAAATCCCCCGGTCTGCCCACAGAACTGGAACTGTCGCAATGGAGCGGTATCGGCGGCAGGATGTCAGCATAAGGAAAGTATAATGAATCGAGCGGGGCGCGCTGGTAAAACACATCGTTCAAGGTCCATGTCCCCTCGAATTGCTCCACATAGCCTGCGTCTTTGTCTAAAATATAGCAGAGATGAAGATGGTCATTGACCACGCGGTTTTCCGCGCTTAGAGACATCTCGCTTCTGCAGTCCCCCGGCAGCGCGGCGGGGGAAGGGGTTCTAATGACGTTCGTTCCTTTATACCAGGAAAAATACGGCGGCGGCCAACCCCAATAGTAGTCCCTTTTTGTTACCCAAATCTCACCGTTAGGCCATCCACTTGCGGAAAAATCGGTGGTGTCGCCTATCTGATAGGGATAAGGGTATTGCGTCGAAGCTCCCAAAGGCATAAAATACCTTTGGTAAACGCAGTACAGGTCATTGTTCAGAGAATCGTACACTCCGACAGGATGGCAGACATATTTCTTATCCACCCCCGGGTCGTGCCAACCGTTTTCAAACCAGCCGTTAGCCGCCACACTGAAATCATTAAACTGTTCATGCCAAAACCAAATCAAGCTGTTCCCTATAGTCACCTCGCCTGAATAATGATAATAACCGACGGTAGTGAAGAACGCCTGTAGGTAATCCGAATTTTCGAATAATAAATCGATTCCTCCGAAACAGCGGAAAGTGTCCTGATTCGCCCGCGCCGTGTCCGGCAGAAACGCCGGACTCGGCGGATACCAATTTGTGAGATTCAGTGTGTCGCTCCAATCCCAGTTCAGTCCGTCGTTGGATACGCAGATTATCAGATTGTTGTCGTACTTGTTGGTGTCGCTCCCCGTCGCCAAGGGTTCTAGCCAGGCTACTGCCACCCGGTTCGATACGGTAGAGGCGGCGACAGCGATATCGCCTGTGACGGTGTACCCGATATCCTGCAGGCTGTCGTTGTAAGTATAGATATAAGCGTAAGGACTGAATTCGCCGCGGAGGTAGAAGACGCGCTGCAGTCCGTTTTCATCGGGCGCGCCGCACATTATAAAGTGGTAAGCGCTGTCCAAACTGCGCGCCACCTGCGGATGGTAAACCTCCACGCTGTCCCCCAGATTCGTAATGCGCGGAAATTCAGACGCTCCAAACGCCCCCATGCGCGGAATATAATCGAAACCCGCCTCGGAATGGTGCGCGCCGCCAGAAATAGGCTGCATAGTAAAGCAGGGCATCGCCCGATTGTCGGAGTAAAGCTCCAGGCAGGGGCTGTAGGCAATCCTGGTTTGGTTCACTTGAACCCCCCCGCCGGGAAATAGCAGAGCATTCTGGGGATTCATCACCTGATAGTAGATGTGCGGGTGGTCTTGTGTGTTTATATCATTAGTCCACAAAGCGTGAACGTACCCCTCCGTGTCCAGCTTGATTCTACTTCCCCCGCCCTGATAATCGAACCAGGTCGTCCCTAAAATGAAAACTTCCCCTAAAGGTTCGTCGGTAGAATAGGGCGGTTCGGGATGATGAAAATTGTGGTCGAAGTGATGGTCGAGGTGATGAAAATTGGTCGGTGTAATCGAGTGAGGATTAGCGGTTTTGCCGCCTATTGTCACTTTGGTCGAAGCGTAATTGAGATTTCTCCCCTCCGCATTCGACCAATATCCCAGGAACAGAGCGATTAATGCAATTCTCAGCAAAGTTGAATTGAACATGCTGAACCTCCTCCGGTAAGCAAAGGGTTCAAAGCAACGCTAATTACAGCGGAGTACAATCATATATTCAACATTATATCGATTAATTTGCAGAAAGTCAAGAAAAATCCGGAATTGTCCTATATGTTGTGGCGCAGGGTCTCTATACCCTGTCCGGCAATAAAAAATCCCCCTTCCGAAAACCGGATAGGGGGATTCCAAAAACTTGAAGGTTCGCTAACCGAACCGGAGACCGCTACTTCATCAATATAATCTTAACCGTTTCTACACTGCCGCCAGCCTCCAGCCGCGCGAAAAATACTCCGCTGGACATCGCAGACGCATCCCATACGACTTGGTGCGTTCCGGCAGGATAGAAAGCGTCGACCAAATCCAGCACCTCACGCCCGGAGATGTCGTAGATTGTCAATTCAATCCTGCTTGCAGCTTGCAGCACGAAGCTAAGAGCTGTCGAAGCGTTGAAGGGATTGGGGGAGGAATTGAGAATTGAGAATTGAGAATTAAGAATTAAAGAAGCGTTTGTATTTTCCTCCCAGCCGGTGACTATCCAGCCTCCTTGATACGCCGCGCTTCCTTCGTCCCTCGAAACGGTCTTCTCGAAATCGAAACTGTCGTAAGCCATCACCGCGTCCGGGAAACCGCCCGCCTTCGCGGAATAGCTGTAAACGCCCGGAGGGATACTGCCGGGAACGTTCTGAGTAAGCTCCCGCGATAAAACCGCCCCCGAAGGAACGGAAATCCCGTACCGTCTCAGCAGCGGAAGGCTGATGCCGTTGGGAAAACGCACCTCCGTCCAAACATCCACCGCCACCGCGCTCAGCGAGTTGTTGGCGAGGCTCACGGTATAGCCGAAACTGCCCCCGCCCGCCGGAATCGTTACCGGCGGATTGTTCGGGGTAAGCGTCAGGTAGAGCCGGTTCTGGTCGAAATAGAGCGCCCCCATATCCGCCCGAGTGCTGTCCGGATCCATCCGGCTCGCAGGGTCTCCCGCGTCGATACAGGGTGAACTGGCTTGAAGGTTGAAATCGAACTGCGCCGGATTGACGAATACCGGGTCGCTGACAATGTTGCCGGTTCCGGGTGTAATGGTGGAAACGCAGCTATAGGTGAAGTCCACCGAACCGTAGCATTCGGGATTCTCCTCCGCAAAATTCGAATAGACTATGTTGTTCACCCCGCTGAAAGATGAGGCGGAAGAAGACCATAATCCGCCCCCTCTGGAAGCCCCGTAAACTCCCCCTAACAAGCGGTTCTCGGTAATAGTATTGTTGTTGATAACCGGTGAACAACTGTAAGCGATAAGCCCCGCCCCCCGCAATCCGGCTAAGTTCCGGAATACTAAATTGTTCTCAATCAACGCATCGGAATAACTGCAGCGGATACCTCCGCCGCCGCTCGAGGTTCAAGTCTCCTCGGCGTAGTTATTCTCCACCACGCAGTTGCTCACCCGCGCCCCGTTACAGTTGCTAAGGTAAATCCCGCCCCCCTTAGCCGCCACGCAGTGCGCGACATAGCAACGGTCGATGAGGATGCTGTCGGCGTATGTAGCGTATATCCCCCCCCCGCTTTCATCCGCCATACCGAAGGTGATACTGCTGTTCCTGATGACAATCCCCACCCGGTCCACGTGGATGCAGCCCCCGTAGGCATTGGGATTGCTCATACTGGAGCCGTGGTCGAGGACGCAGTAAGCCGCCTCGCTCTCGGAGGATGAACCCTCGGCGAAACGCAGTCCTCCCCAGCGCCCCAGGAACTTGATGGAGTCGCTTTCAGTCCCTACCGCCTGAAGGCGGCCGCTGATGGTCCA
Source organism: uncultured bacterium (assembly GCA_964421875.1). GTDB lineage: Bacteria > Electryoneota > Tariuqbacteria > Tariuqbacterales > Tariuqbacteraceae > CAYQZD01. The sequence continues at coordinate 7,018 of CAYQZD010000046.1, read as the reverse complement.
GATATAGTGCCCGGAGTGGAGGAACGTGGTGCCCGGCGCGATGGTGAGCGAACTTCCATGGGGAACTTCGCAATTACCATCGACAATATAACTCCCCGGACCCAGACTCCCGGTTAAAGTCCCGCTGACGCTCGGCTGAGCCAAACCGAACCGCGGCGCAACGCATAATAACAGCATTGCGCCAAGCGTAAAGCAAAGCCTAAATCGTTTCATAACTGCCCCTCGAATAGTATTAATCAGGTCGTAACACAGTAGGTACTTGAAGCATAAGCGTCATCAGCCGTACGGCTGATACTTCTTTTTCGGAGGGATTCCGACTTATGATCGGAACGACAATATCTATTCGCCATTCTTTTCAAGAATATCCGTTATTAAAAGTGAAGTAACAAAAAAAAATTTAATATGCAAGAAAAATGTTGATTATTTCACAATTGTTATGATGAAAATTATAGGTATCGACAGTATGGTAGGTAATACAATGGAAATGCCTTTATAAAGAGGTGAGATAATTTCCTTGAGGGCGTGTTACCGAAATTCCATCTCCGTGGTGTCGGGTCCCCGCACCCGACACCAAATAACTAATGCTGTGGCGCAGGGTCCCTACACCCTGCGCTATGTTACTATAAATCAGTTATTTGTTATCGACTGCGGACAGTCGACAGCACCTATAAACCGTTTGGGGAACAACCCCTGAAAAGAATGACGAAAGAAAGGATGTCATTCCCGTGAAAGCGGGAATCCATCTTCTTGTTTTTGTATTAGATACTTGACTCCTGCTTACGCATGAGTGATAAATAATAGGACAACCTTTTTTTGAATCGCTATATAATCGCTATGTATGAACACGACCTGACCAAACCATAGAAACAAAAAACCGCCAGTTTAATACTGGCGGTAATGTTCTCTAATATGTGAATACTTGACGGTCACGGAACCGTAACTTCCCCCTTCACCGCCGAAACCGCCGCTGTCGCCGGGCTCGATAAATACACTTCAGCTTCTGTCGAACCCATCCGCCCCTTGAAATTTCGGTTGGTGGTGGCTAAACACTTCTCCCCGGCGGCTAATATCCCTTGATGCGCTCCCAAGCAGGGCCCGCAGCCCGGATTCAGTATCAGCGCCCCCGCCAACAGGAATGTCTTGATAAGCCCCTTCTCCAGCGCCTCCAAATAGACACTGCGAGAAGCCGGTATCACCAGCATCCGAACCCCGGAATGAACCTTCTTACCATCAAGATACCGCGCGGCGATTTCCAAATCGTCTAAACGGCCGTTGGTGCAGCTACCCAGAACCACCTGGTCGATCTTCATCCCCGCATAGTCCGCCACATTCTTGATGTTGTCAACATGATGCGGAACCGCTAACTTAGGCTGAAGTGAACCGGAGTAGAACTCCCGTTCCTCGTAGTAGCAAGCGTCTGCGTCCGCGAAAACCGGCGTGTAAGGCTTATCAGTGACCACTTTTAAATAGTCTTCAGTAGTCTTATCGAAAGGAACCACCGCGAACTTGGCGCCCATCTCCATTGAAAGGTTAGAAACCGTGAAACGCTCCGATAGAGACATCCCCTCGAAAGTCTCACCGTAGAATTCAATGGCGCGGTAGTTGGCGCCTTCGGAGGTGAGTTCCCCGGCGATGGCTAAAATCAGGTCTTTGGCGTAAACATTTTCCGGAAATTCGCCTCGCGCTGTGATTTTTATTGTATCCGGCACGCGAAGCCAAATCTTGCCCGTAGCCCATACCGCCGCCATCTCCGTCGCCCCGATTCCGGTCGACAGCGCTCCCAGGCAGCCGTAGGAGGTGGTATGGGAATCTGTGCCCACCCCTAACTGCCCCGGAAGGATATGCGCCTTCTCCACCACCACCTGGTGGCAGATACCCTCCTTGATGTCGTAGAAATTCGATATCCCCTGCTCCTTCACAAATTCCCGGATGGATTTGTGAGCGGTTGCGGTTTTTTCCGATTCCGCGGGAGCGCGATGGTCCAGCGGTATTACGATTTTATCCGGATTCCAAACCGTAGGCTGGCCTATCTGGCGGAATTGACGTATCACCAGCCCGGCGTTATCGTGAGACATCGCTAAATCTGGCTCGACGTAAACAATTTCTCCCGGTATGACCCGCTCTTTACCCGACTTTGACGCCAATACCTTCTCTGTGATGGTTGCGGGCAAGTTAATTCTCCTCTGCTTCTTGATTCAGTAGAATCCTCTGTTTCTTACTCGCGGATTTCTTGAGGGAATATATCTTCTTTACCTTGGTTCCGCGGTAATAATGACTGAGTATCTGCCGATAATTCTTCCCCTCCAAAGCCATCACCGCAGCCCCCACCTGGCACATACCCACTCCATGACCCCAGCCTGCACCGTGAAAGACTATCTCGCTGGGGATGCTGTCTGCGTCGTAACTCATCGTAACATAAAAACAGGAACTCCTCAGGGTGGTCTCCGATAAAGCCCGACGAATGGAAAGCTCGCTCTTTAAGCGCACGTTGTTCACACTGCCCAATATCTCCAATTCGATTATCCGGCCGGATTCGCCCCGTTTGATAATTTCCAGCCCGCAGAAAGTCCCCAAGTCCGCCCCCGTTTTCTTAACTATGATGGATTCCAGTGTTGAACGGCTGTAAATCTCCTCCCAGCGAAAATACTTACCGGAACCGTTCAGTGCCGGAGGGGAGCCGTGGGCGAAGGCGTTGCAATAGCAGGGTGGTTCTGAATCGACCCATCGCTTCAAATCATCCTCGTCTGAAAGGTCTATCACCTCAATCCGCTTATTGGCGGAATCGAAATGACCCTTAAGATAGGATTCCGGCTCCGAATTCCAAACATTCTCCTTGCTCTCGGTATGACCACCGCAAACCGAACTGTAAACCGTATTGCAGATGCGGTTGTCGATGGTAAGCACTTCTCCGGCAGTAGATTCCACCGCTGAATCCGAAAGAGGTGAGCGGTGGTTTAAGCCGGAATAGACCTGGCAATGAACCGTGGCGCAAAGGTCGTAGGGGTCGTTCAAATGCCTCCCACCCAATTTCGCCAGCGCATCGGAGCGAGCCGCTATCGATTGAGCCTTAAGCGCCTCCGCAGGGTAGCGCGGTGGCATCTCCGAAGGAACCACGCCTTTCAGATATTGGTCGATGGAAACCTCATTGATGACGCATAATCTCCCATCGTTATCGATCCTGATCTCAACCATCCCGGGATACACCCGGTCCTCCTCATTCTCCCAATGGAATCCCGTGCCGACCTTGACCCCGTGAACCAGTACCTTGCTCAAAGGGGTTAACGGTATGAGTCGGAAACCATCATTAACCAATCCGGATTGTTCATATTCGCCATCGAAAAATTCTACCTTGCCATAAGATGGTCTAATAAGAAACCGCACCACCCGCGCCCGAAAATGCTCGCTGAACATCTCGATAAAAGCTGAAGTGTCTTCCGCGCAATCGAATTCTCCCGCTACCGTGCGGTATTTACGGGAATCTATAACAACATCTTCATTCACCTGGTATATCCCCCCAATCTCAAGAGCCCTTGCCTTATGGCCCCCGGCGCTGAGGCTGTCTGCCAGCTTCTCAGCGTTTTCACGCTGCAAAAATGATTTCAGGAGTACGTGATAGCTGAATTCTGAGGGAATCGATTCCTCCAATTTGGCGCGCCAGCGGAGCGTGCTTTTAATCCCGCTTAAAACCAGATTCCCCGCCAGGTCCTCGATGTTGAAGGAACCGTAAATGTGGAAATCGACCTTCTCATACCCCTCAAGCAGGTTCACACGCACGATGGGCGCACCGTCCCCGTTGAGATTGGTCGGCATCTTACCGGCTTCTCTGATTTCCGCCTTGTCCCTGAGAATTTGCGCTGTGCCAGTCCCGGAAACCATTAGAATCACCCCAAATAAAACGGTTTTCATTAAAGTTAATGTCCAACGCGGTCTTATACTTACCGCATCATAGGTATAATTTACCGTTTTATCGGAGAGAATAACATTGACCCCCGTCACTCCCTCGTCACTCCTGATATTTTTTGTTTTGAAATAGCTGCGAGCAATGTATATCAAATGTCATTCCGGCGCAGCTTGAATCCTTCTTTGTAGGGGCGAACGGCCGTTCGCCCCTACCTGCAACCGGTAACTCCTGAGTGGGAATTCATTCATTAGGATTTATCTATGACCGTTTCCTTCATCGCATCGTGAATGCGGCGCAGAATCGCCGGAGCGTCTTTGGAACTAAAATAAATCCTGCATTCCCGGCGCGATGCGTAATAGCCGTATAATTCATCCACACCCCGTTCCGCTTCAATATGCTGCAACGCGCGGTCGGCGGAATCCCCCACGGCGGTCAGCTTGATAACATCAGATACCACCTCCATACTCTTCCGTTTAATGCTGACCTTACCCGCCTCATCCGGTAAATAGATATGTAATCCATCGCCCGCCGCCAGCGTTTCCGTTCCCGTTGGAAAACGTTTCAAATCCTCATAGCCGAGGTTCCGGTAAAGTCGATACCCTTCCTTCATAGTGACGCTGAAATAGGGCGCGCAAGCCTCGCGGCGGACGATGGTCTGCTTTTGCAGCGTTCCCACCCGAATCTCGATACCGTAATACTCCGCCAAATCGACGCAGGATTCTTTGAGCACTCGAGCCCCCCCCAGACTCAATCCTCGAACTCCCGCGAAATCCATCTCCGGTATCGGTGATGAACCAGGAACCAGCTCCGGATCGCTGCTGAAAATCCCCGGAACCTCCTTAATCAGGTCGCAGCGGTCTGCGCTTAAAGCCGCCGCTAAAGCGATAGCCGTAGTGTCGGAACCGCCCCGCCCCAAGGTCGTGATTTCCCGCTCCAGCGACACACCCTGGAATCCCGCCACCACCACCACTTTCCCCTCATCCAGCGCCTGCTTCAGCCGCTCGCTCTGCACTGCCACGATTCGGGCGTCGGTGTGTTGAGTGTCGGTGATGATGCCCACCTGGGAACCTGTATAGGAGACCGCCTTAGCTTTGCCAGTGTCTTCGATAGCCATCGCCAGCAGGGACATCGTTATCCGTTCCCCCACCGACAACAGCATATCCATCTCCCGTTTGTCCGGACGGCGGGCTACGGCATTAGCCAGCCGTGTCAAGTCGTCGGTGGTGTCTCCCATCGCCGATACCACTGCCACTATGCGGTGTCCCTGCGCCGCTAATCCGGCGATATAGCGGGCGACCTTCCTGATTTTCGCTACATCGGACAGGACCGCCCCTCCGAATTTCTGCACTATCAGCGCCATCAGTCTCCTATCGCGTCTCTGAAAGTATAGTATCCCACTCCGGCTCCGGCGAGGAATTTCAGCGCCGCCGGCGCTCCCCGGGCGAAAGCCCGCCGCGAAGCAGCCTGGTGGGTGATTTCAAGCGTCTCACCTTCACCGGCGAAAATCAATGTGTGCCGGCCAGGGATGTCGCTGAGCCGGAGCGAATGAACCGGAACTTCGCCGTAACCACCCTTTTGCAGCAGTTCCAGGATTCTCTTAGCTGTTCCCGAAGGCGCGTCCAGCTTCCACTTGTGATGCGCCTCTATAACTTCGGCTTCAAAACAGCCCTGAGCGATTTCCGCGGAATCCTCCACAATGCGGAAAAATAAATCGATGCCGCGGGACAAGTTGGGAGCTACCATAATCGGTATTTTCTCCCCCAGCGCCTTCAAGTATTCCGCTTCATCTTCGCTGAACCCGGTGGCGCCGATCAGTATAGGCCTTCCCAGTTCCGCCGCCAATCCTGCGTATTTTACCGCTGCCGACCTGCCGGCGAATTCGCAAAAAACCGATTCTTCAAGTTGAGGACCGAAGGGACCGTCGTCGATGCGGACTCCGAATAAATCGGTTCCCACCGCCGGATGCTCCGGCCTCTCGACCAAACCGACAATCTCGAAATCCGGGTCGTCGTTCAGAACCAGCGCCACCTCGGTTCCCATTCTCCCTCCGGCGCCGAACAGTGTGATTTTAATCGGTTTATCCGTGAATTCTCCCATGATTGAATCCCCCTTAGAATTATATGGTTACAGTCGGAATCACTATTCCTTCAAATCAATCCCAATCGCTTCCATTGCGCCTCGCAAAGCCTCCGCTGTCGTATTTCGAACTCCCGATAGAGGCAGGCGCACCTCCTCTGAACACATTCCCATCATCGCCAGCGCTTTTTTGCAAGGCGCGGGGCTGGTTTCCAGGAACAGCGTTTTGAACAGCGGCGTCAGCCGATGGTGTATCTTCAAAGCCTCACCGGTTTTACCCGCATTCCAGGATGTCAACATATCCTTCATCAAGCGCGGAGCCACGTTCCCCGCCACCGATATTACTCCCTTGCAGCCCAGCGCCATCATCGGCAGCGTCAATCCGTCTTCGCCGGAAAGGACGGTGAAATCATCGGGGACGCTCGCTGTGATATCTGCGAACTGCATCAGGTTCCCCGAAGCTTCCTTCAGACCGACGATATTTTCCACTTTGGATAGCTCCGCCGCGGTATCGGCGTTCATATTGACGCCGGTGCGGGAGGGGACATTGTACATCACAATGGGCAGTGCGCACCCTTGCGCCGCCGCCCGGAAATGCAGCAACAGACCCTCCTGAGTCGGCTTGTTATAATAGGGGGTGATGACAAGTCCGGCGTCCGCTCCCCGCCGCTGAGCGTCCTTCAGTAGTTCGATGGTTTTATAGGTGTTGTTAGTACCGGCTCCGGCGATAACCTTGGCGCTCCGCTCGCGGCACATCTCCACCGCGGTCGAGATTATCAATTGCCGCTCGCGTTGGTTTAGGGCGGGATTTTCGCCGGTGGTGCCGTTGGGAACCACTCCGTCAGCCCCGTTGTCCAGGACAAAGGTAATCAGCGCCCGGTAAGCCTCGATGTCCAACTCGCCCTTTTCAAAGGGCGTCACCAATGCGGGAAACATTCCCTTGAACATATCTATCTCTTATGTTATAGCGATTACAAAAAAGATTATCCTATGATTTGTCAGTCCTGCGCAAGCAGGAGTCCAGTAAATAATACAAATACA
>CAYQZD010000045.1:0-27757 GCA_964421875.1 uncultured bacterium | reverse complement strand
CCCTGAATCCTCAATCGTGATTGTCATTACCCATACAATTCAGCGAAGAGCCAAACATAAATAATACACCATCCACTTTATCAACCTATTTTGCAGTGAATCTCTACCTTGAAATTAGCGGTAGCTATGAGACACTAGCCAATACTTCAGTTCCTTGTTGTAGAGGATTGCGCCAGAGATTCTAAATGAGGATTTATAAGATTCTCCTCGACTTGCAGGCTTGTCAACATGCAAATATGTGATTTAATTTACATTTCCCCCTTGCGCATCCTATCCAAGGCTTCCCTAGCCGGCTTAAACTTGGGATTATTGGTCAGAATCCGCCTCAGCTCTATCTTAGCCCGGCGCCGGTTCCCTATCCGCAGTAAAATCATAGCGTAACTCTGCCTGATTCCGTTGTCCCGTGAATGCCTCCCCAGATAACGCCGCACATAATCCGCAATAAGCTCAAATTCCTCCATCTCATAACCAAGCTTGATGAACTCGTTCAACAGTTTTGGATCATCGACATTGTTCTCCACCTTTCCCTCCAACAGCCGAAGCTTCTGATAAGGTGTAATGGGAGCCGCTTTAGCGGCCTGAGCCGGGGATTTTTCAGCATCCGTTTCCGTATCTTCCGTCTTTGCCTGACTTTCCGGCTGGCTAACAGGGAGACCCAGACTCGCGAGGTACCGTCGATACTCCAGCGGCATTTCCTCCTTTTCCGCCATCACGTAATACTCATAACTTAGTAATTGCGTCTATTTTAACTATAAAACAAGTCTGCAGTAAAAACCAATATGAAATCAAATATAGATTTTTTATGAATATGATACTGCGTAATCCGCTAAAATCTGCGATTTAAGCGCTTATCAGCGCAAAATATAGGTTACTGTAACAATATATCTATCTCAAATCTAATAATCAACATACTCCCCCCTGTATGCGCTATTAAAACTCGTTCCGGAGACGAATATGGACTTTACCTTCCATCGGAGAATCGCCTTCGCCTAAGCCGTACTCCACCCCGATAATCCCCGCGCCGGTCTTTAGCCGGAAACCGGCGCCGAAACCATGCTTCCAACCCTCTACCGTCCCGCCGACGCCCTCCTGACTGAAGTACCCCCAGTCATCGAATACGAAAAGACGCGAATACTTCCCGATTATATAGCGGTATTCCAGGTTTACCCAGGCGATAAAGTCACCCGCAAACTGCTCCTCCCGGTAACCCCGCAGTGAACTCATACCGCCTAAAAAATACATCTCACTCACTGGAATCCGCTTCTGGTCCGAATTAAGCTGCCGTCCCTGCAAACGCAAATCCACCACATTGTCCTTCCACAGTGAATACACCACCTCGAAATCAGCCTCTAACCGCCGTTCCTCCACCTCCCCCGGAAGCTGCGAACCAGGCGCGGCAAAGTTCTTCTTGCTGTAAACCCTGGCAAAGCTGCGATACATCAATCCCCGCCGAGGATTCAAACGGTTGTCCCGTGTATCTATAACAAATCCGGCGCGCACTCCCCGGGAAAGACTGTTCGGAATTCCCAGTGTGTGCCGCGCCGCCGAATCCGGCAGGATTTCATCATAGGTCAACCCGCCGCTGATTTCCAGCGATTCACTCAGGGGGTATAAAGCCTCCAAAACAGCGCTCCGCGAGATGTACCTGTCATCACCCCCAGATGAACTGAAACTCGAAATCCCCCGCACCGACTGCGACAGCGCTCCACTTAAATCGAGTGGTATCCCCCCCAGCCAGGGCTCACGATATGACAACGCGATGTCCTGAGAATTGCGTTCCGGCTGTTCCCAGTGAAGATGGAAACGGCGCATCGTGCCGAATATATTCCCCAGACTAATATCCACCAATCCCGTCCAATAACCATTCTCCTCCCCGCTGCCGGGATAATAACCCAAGGCCCCGTCCAGCGAATTGTGCCGTCCCTCCTTGACCTTAAGCAGCGCGTAATAATCATCGAAACGGCGGATGATACCCGGTTCCTCCACTTCCTCGAATAATCCGGTCCTGAGAAGGCGCTTCCGAGCCTTGCTGAAAGAGGCCGGTGAAAAAAGCCGCCCGCTGTCTAAACGACTCTCACGCGCAATCACCCAATCCCGCGTGGAACGGTTCCCTTCTACCTCGACTCCCAATAGAATCACCTGAGGCCCCCGCTTCAGCTCCAAATCCGCTCCCAGCAATCCCCCCTTGTCAACCCGGGAAAAATCCAAACGCTTGACTCGCAACTGTGCAAAGGGATAACCGCCGCTCTCCACCCGCTGTAAAACCTCCTCCACACCGAATTCGAAATCCCTCGGAGAAAAATCTGAACCTATACGGAATTCATCCTCCAACTCAGACCTCTTCTCCCCCTGCGAATCAGTCACTTCCACCCCATCTAAAAACGTCTCCCCGCCTTCGTCGATCAATATTGTCAACGTCACCCGGCTTGAATCTACGGAAAAATCCCGGCGCACCGAATCTATCGCGGCGAAATAATACCCCTCCGCCGCGAAACGGTCCAGAATCCGGTTCAATCCCTGCTCCAGCACAAGCTCATCAAACACATCCCCCGGCTTTAGCTCCAGCCACCCCGCTATCTCCCGCCGGCTGAAACGCTCGTTACCGGATACCTGCACCGATGAAATATAAACCTGAGCGACCGTTCCAGTGGCAAAGATACAACCGAAAATTATGACTGCTATGTATCTTGTAAGTGTCATCTTATTCCGCTGTCAATACAGTCTTTACACTTGATACTTGTCACTTGTCACTTGTTACTCGTTTAAAAAAACGCCCTGAGTTCCATCCGCCCGCTGTGAATCACCGGACGCCCCACCTTGGATTCACCATTGTAGGAAGCGGATAAATTCAAATTGTTACCGATGCGGTAGCTCACCCTGACTTTCCACTCGTAATTCGAACCCTTCCCCCGCCCCCCGGTCATCTCATAAGGAATCTCCTCCGCCTCCGTGACGACGCCCGCCCAACTCCCCTCCGCAGATATCCGCCCCCGCCGTAATATGGAATAATCTAACCGCGGATTCAAAGTTAAAACCTGAACCTGAAGTCCGCCGTAAGTCTCCTCCGCCGTCTCCAGTTTCAAACCAAGTATGAATTCCAGCCTCCGCGTCAACAAATAAAATATGCGGTTGTCAGCGGCGTAGGAGAGAATTTGGTACAAAGGATACTCCCCCCGCCAGCGCCTCAGCATACCCCGCAATAGTATCGACTCCAGCGAAGCCTTCCTCCCGGCGGACTTGCGTATCCGAAAGGAATATTCATTCCGCGCCATTCGTTCACCCGCCCCCACCAACTGCCGGTTCAAACTGCGGTCGTCAGCCGCCCGCGCCCGAAAAGATAAATCCCGGTCACCCTTCCGATAAAAAATATCCTGCCGGAAACTTTGAATCCCGTAACGGGTAGAATCTCCCCGGAAATCCGGTAGATACAACAGATACAGCCGCCAGGGTTCATCCTGATTGCTCTGCTCCTCCACCGATAAGTAAGTCTCGCTGGAAAACAGCCTCAACCAATCTGGCAGGTCCTCATCCCCCATACTCCGTCGAAAATCCAGACCTAAAGTAATCGACGATTTCACCTTCGAACTTCGGGTGAAATCGCCAGTCTCCCGCGGAATTAATACAAAGTTCCCCGCCGGGTCCGGATAATATTCCTCCCCTTCCTTGACATAATTCCCCTCGCCCCACCCTACTTCGTATGGAACCAGCGCTGTCTGAGGCGTCAAGGTCTGGGAAATCCGATGCTGAAGCGACACCCTCACCGCGCCGTCGGAACTTGTGCTGTTCACCTCTATCCGCCCCAAATCCGAAGTGATATCGACCGAATCCGCCGCCGCGTAGTCCCGCACGCTGTGCGTGTAATCGAAGGAATAATCGCTGTTGCGGCTGCGGCCGCTGAAGAAAATTCCCCCGCGCCTCAGCTTTGATTGCGGGTGAAGGTTCCCCCCCTCCCGATACTCATCTTTTCGATAAGTGTATTCCAAACGCAGGCTCCTCCCGCTCGAAGTCATTGTCAACGATGGCGCATATTCTCCGAACCTGAATCCTTCCCCCCCTTGAGCGTTGTCCTCCCCTTCAAAATCGAATCCCGGCTTAAACAGTCCGAACCTCTGCCACATTTGTGAATTCGCCCTGCGCCAGTACCCCGTCTTCCCCCCGGAATTCATCCGAATATCCTCACCATACAACCGGACTTGAGTCGCTTCCGGTCTGGAATAATCGACGCTCGATTCCCAGCGTTTTGAACTGAATCCCTCCTTCGAGATAGCTCCCCCTCCCCCGCCAATCCGCAATCCCTTAAGCGGCAGAATGTAACCGTAGGCATCATAAGATTCCTCCCGCGGCGACAAGGTGTCCTGATAGCCCCACCGGCGGTAGAACTCAGCCTCCTCCGTCCGGTCCAAACGATAAAAATCCTCCGACACATTGCGGGCTTTCAAATGTAATCCAACTCCCTGCTCTTCACCGGAAAAAAGCGGCAGTTTCAGCGTGTCCAGCCTGATTTTCCCCCCGAAAGCCGAACCCTGATTGTCGCCGTCGTCGATATCCGATAAAGTGTTCCGGTCGTAAAGGGTTCCCGCTGCTTCAAACTGCGCCTCAATCCCCGGCCCGGGCGTGTAGCTAAATCCCAAATCCGCCGCCTCACCCAAATCCGGTAACGGAACCAGCAGCGCCGGTAAATATTCCCCCAAACCCGAACCTGCCCAGCGGTAGTAAACCTCGCCCGCTTCGGAAAACTCCCGCTCGTAACTGCCCTGTCCGCTGCCCACATAAGAAAACACCACCTCCCAATCCACCGAATCCGCCTGCGGAGAATCCCTCCCCGCCCATTCAAAGTAATATGAGGAATCGACCGGGTTGAACCGCCGCAGATACCGCCCCTCCCCCGGCTGAACCTGCTCCGCTCCCTCCACCGACGCTTGGTAACTATCATCCCCTGCACTACGCAGCGCAGCCTTCGCCTCCGGAGACAGCGTGAAAGACAGCGGATCCTTCCGGTTGTCACCCTCACGCGCCAACGCGTATGTAAGTTTCATTCGCTCCCCCGCTAATTCCACCGATCCCGCCGAATGATAATAACTGCGGCTGTAAGTGTCGGCGGCATACTGAAAATCGACCACTATCCGCGAATCGGAGCTGATGGGAACCCGCTCGCTGAAGGTTATTTCCCCCAAGGAGTAGTCGATGATATAATCGTTGTCATCGCCCCGCGTCAAGCGCCGCCCGTCCAGCCACACCTTCTCCGTCCCCGCTAAAATCAGTATCCCTGCCTGACCATCCCTGCCGCGCAGCTGATAAGGACCCTGCAACCCCTCCACCCCGTTTAATTTCAGAGAGTGGTATTCCCCTTTCGAAGTGGCGGCGGATACCATCGCCTCATACCGCTCGCCGGCCGCCGTCGCTTTAGCCCCGGTCAGTTTTCGCTCCACGCTGGCGAATTCCCGCCCCGGAATGAAAAGGTCGTAGTCCCCCAGATTCAAACCCAGCCGCTCACCCTGTACAGAAACATAAACCTTGTCTATCTCCTCCAGACTCCGAGTGTCCCCCTCCGGCTGAAGCGGAATATTCTGGTCCGACAGCGCCGCGGTCACCGTCACACCCTTACCCAACCGCCCGTTCAACTGCAGTTCCATCCCTGAGTCGAGCGATGCCCCCCGGTCTGTACCCATCGACACACTGCGGAAAATCGAGCCGCTGTGATTAAATCTGAAACTCGCCCCGGACTCCCCCGCTGGCGAAAACCGGTAACCGCCCCCGGCTGACCCACCCCGGTGTATCTTCTCCGGTTCCGGCAGAGAGCGATGATAATACACCTCCCGCAGCTTCCAGGGGAAAATCTCGTAATAGACAGAAACCGAATCAGCCGGAGGCGTCTTCAGCCTCACCCAGCCCTGGATATAGCCAATCTCGTAATCCTCGCCCCGCGACAAAACGCTGCCGCCTATTGATAATACTTCGGATTCGGGAATTAAAAATTTGTTAGAAAGTTGAATCGAGGTCTCTGACGGTGGGAAAATCTGTCGGAAACGGTAGCGGTCGAAAGGATACTTGACCTCCGCTTCAATCCTGTGGAAGCAGATTGACAGCAGAAACAAAGCGGTGAGCGCCAGTAGGATTCGCCGTATGCATTGCTGGGCAGCCATCCATTAATTAACTAATCCGGCTTAACTTAAGTTCCGTTTATTCTCATTTACCCCATACCTCCCACTTTACCCCCGCCGGTGAAGTGGAAAGCCGGAAAACCAAAAGCGCCGGTACCTCCCCCGCCAACACCGCCAGCCTCCCGGAACGGCACGATAAGTCCACAATCTTTGTAGGCGCCTTGCACCCTATGAACTCGATAATGACCGGATCTTCCTCCTTGAGGCAGATGACGCCCCCCTCGGCTCCCGCCCAAAGGAAACCTTCCCCCCAATCCACACTCGTCACCGCAGCATCGGGGAGTACTTTCTTGAAGAAATTTCCATAGCGGTCGAAAAGTGATATCCCCTTCCTGCTTCCTCCGGCGGCATACAACACACCTTCCTCCGACATAGCCAAACGTTCCCCGCCGCTCAAGTTCCATTCGCCGGGCCGGAATCCCCCCATCACTCCACTACTGCCCCCGGACTGGTCCAGACTTACTATCTCACCCGATGTCTCCTCCAGAACAAACACCTCCCCCCAGGAAGACGTCGCCAGCGATACCGGATATTCGAACCGCTCGTCAAGCCGGGAAAGCCTGAAATCCCAGAGGAAGTTCAGACTATTGTCGAAACGTACTATCCGCCCGTTGCGGTAGTCCGCCGCGAAAAAGTTGAGTCCGTCCCCCGAAGCCAAGTCACGCGGCTCATCCATCATATCACGCGCGCTGCCCCACCCGGAAGTCCGCTTCACCGGGCGCAACTCCCGGTCAAGCTTCACGATACGGTCATTCCCCGTATCCGTGATATATATCGACCCGTAGAAGCCGATGACCACCGCCGAAGGACGCGCTAAATCCAAATCCTTCACAGAAACATCCGCCTTCACCGGAAATAGATAAACCGGCCCCGCACGCTCTTCCCCCACCAATACCTCTTGAGTCGACAGCAATACCATAAACGATAAAACAAGTAAACACTTCTTTATGGATTCGGCTTTTAAACCATTCCCCCCTTTTCTAAAGGGGGGACAGGGGGGATTATCGATTATTATCATTATTCAAAATGGTGGTCTTAAAGGGTGGACTTGACACTTGACACTTGTTACTTGTTGCTTAATAAAAACCGCCGGCTCCCAACAGCCGGAACCGGCGGTTTATAAATAGCACCTCCTGCCCATCATTCGATGGATTCTCTTCGCGAATTATCGCGCTGCGATGAATTAAATTCCGCGGCTCGCGTATTGATGCCACCGCTATTTTCAAGGCAAACAACTAATCGAATTTTATCCCCTGCGCCAGCGGCAGTTCTCGCGACCAGTTGATGGTGTTGGTCTGACGCCGCATATAGGCTTTCCAGGAGTCGGAGCCGGACTCGCGGCCCCCGCCGGTCTCCTTCTCACCGCCGAAAGCTCCCCCTATCTCCGCCCCGGAAGTCCCGATATTGACATTGGCGATGCCGCAGTCGGAGCCTCGATGCGAAAGAAAGGTCTCTGCATTCAGCAGATTGCTGGTGAATATCGCCGAAGACAGCCCCTGAGGCACCTCGTTGTGCCACTCGATCGCTTCCTCCAAAGTCTCATATTCAATAAGGTAAAGTATCGGAGCGAAAGTCTCTTCGTGCACAATATCCCAATGAGGTCCGGCTTCTGCTATCGTAGGCTCCACGAAAAAGCCCGGACGGTCGATACGCTTCCCGCCGTATATTATTCTGCCGCCGGACTCCTTAATCGTCTCCAGCGCCGTCATCATTATACTTACCGCAGCTTCATTGACCAGCGGACCCATCAGTGTGTTCTCCTCCAGCGGGTCGCCGATACGCACCTGCTTGTAAGCCGATACCAGCTTCTCCCTGAATTCTTGGGCGATACCCTTCTGCAGGAAAACCCGCCGCGTAGAAGTGCAGCGTTGGCCCGAAGTCCCTACCGCGCCGAACAAAACCGCCCTCACCGCTATATCCAGGTCCGCGCTCTCGTCCACTATTATGCCGTTGTTGCCCCCCAGCTCTAAAATCGTCCGCCCCAGCCGCTCCCCCACTACCCGCCCTATGCGGTAACCCATCTCGCATGAGCCGGTGGCGGAAATCAGGGGAATACGGCGGTCGTTTACTAACTTTTCACCGATGACCGATCCCCGCCCCACAACCAAATTAAAAATCCCCTCAAGATTGTGAGCTTTCATCACATCGTTGCAGATATGCTGCACCGCGATTGCGGTCAAAGGCGTCTCCGAAGACGGTTTCCACAGCGTGACATCGCCGCACACCGCCGCCAGAGCCGCATTCCAACTCCACACTGCCACCGGAAAATTAAAGGCGGATATAACACCCACCACTCCCAGTGGATGCCACTGCTCGTACATCCGGTGCTGAGGACGCTCCGAATGCATCGTCAATCCGTAAAGCTGGCGGGACAGCCCCAATGAAAAATCGCAGATGTCTATCATCTCTTGAACCTCGCCCCAGCCTTCCTGCACGATTTTCCCCATCTCCAGTGTCACCAGCTTTCCCAACGGGTCCTTCTTGGCGCGAAGCGCCTCCCCCAAATCCCGCACCACCAAACCCCGCTTCGGCGCAGGAATCATCCGCCATTCCTTGAACGCTTCCACCGCCACCGACATCACCGCCTCATAATCCTCCTCGGAAGCCTGCGCAACCTGGGCGATAGGCTCGCCGGTGGTGGGATTGTAGGATGTATTCAACTTGCGGTCTTCTACCGGAGTCCACCGCCCCGCTCCGGAGCACGCTCCGGAGTTTATGTGCTCGATATAAAGTTCCTTCAGAAATTCCATCCGTTTCTCCATATTGTTTCTTTAATGATGATTACCACAATCGTAGGGTGGGTTTCAATCCAATGCTGTCCCGGGAAATTTTACAACCTAAGATATTGTTGAAACTTATAGGAAACCAATAGGTTTAAAAGACTTTTTTTACCCGGCTTTCCTGCGATATTAACAGGAATAATGCCTTTTTAGTAAGTAAGAAATCCCCCTTAATCCCCCTTTTCCAAAGGGGAAAAAACCGCTCATTTCCAACGTGTAACAGATTCTCTTGCCTTGTTCCCCCCTTTTTTAAAGGGGGGGTAGGGGGGATTATTAATAAGTATCATATATACAATCATTTAGTCTAAAGAATTTTTTTCGGGACACTATTGGTTTTAACCCACCAGTTTTGTTAAGTCGGATCTTTACCAAAGCGGAAACCTTAATTTGCCCACATCGGTGTTGTCGGACCCCCGCACCCGACAACAAGTAACTATTATTATAGAATATGCCGTCGACTCTTCGCAGTCGGAAGTAATCACTTGTCTTAAAGCTATATAGCGCAGAGTGCGTGGATTCTGCGCCACGATATGAAACTCATTATTATTGATTCACCTGGAAAACGCCAACTCCCCGTAATCGTGCCCGATTATCAAGGTGGCGTCGATGTCCACCAGAGCGGGATCAGGTTCAATCTGCACCTGCCCCGGGGATAACCCTATCGCCGCCGCTAAAGCCTCACCTAATTCCTGATTCTGAATCCGCAAATAAATAATAGTCCTGGCGTACATCTTATGTTTGGCGTTGCCCACGTCCCTAATATCGTAACCCCGGCTGCGAAGGTAATCCGCCGCTTTGGAAGCCAGTTTCGCCACTCCGCAGCCGTTCAAAACTTCAACCCTCAACGGCAATGGAACCTCAGCCGGAGAAATGTCCTCACCCTCAGGTGGCGGCTTCAATTCCGCAGCGCGAGAACTTTCGGTTTCCTTTACTGCTTCATCCGGTCCCTTGTAAACCGCCCGCCCGGCTTTCTGAGAAGGAGCCGACGGAGTCATCTTCCCCACAATCCAGGAGAGCCTGACCACCAATATCAAGTTTATCACCAACAGCGCGATTATCCATTTACCGGCGGCTGAACCGGAATTGCTATCCCGCCGCCCCGATATCCCCTTCCCAATTCTTTTCTGCGTCATAAAATAACCCGGTGGGTTTTATAATGAACGAAATTGGCTAATGTAACCAAAAAAAGACCGAGGTCGTCCTCGGTCGTAAATCATATAAGGAAAATACCATAATCCCGCCGCTATCTGTCGTCGAAACCGGGAGAAAAAACTTCCGGCCGAGCTGTGAAGGGCAGACTGGTGGAACGGTAGGGATTACTATACCAATCATACCCATCCATACCGTAAGGGTAGTAATAATAGGGAATATTGGAGAAACCAAGGGTAAGGAACAGATTCTTAGAAGGCCGATACTGTAAATTCGCACTCCCCATAAAAGCGGCGCTGCCTTCAGACTGCCCCCCTTCGAAAGATGAATAGGGCAGATGCGAAAAACCAAGGCGAAGGTTCAAAGTCAAAGGCTCGGATAACCGGTAACGGATGCTGTTAAGGTACATCTGCTGCAATGCGCTCCCGCTCGATGAGGTAGAATATCCCATACTGAAACTGTGGGACATATCGAGGTTGGGATTATTAAAAAAATCGAATAATCCCAGATTCGGATTGGTGAACCGGCTCTTGATGCTGGGTGCGGAACCGGTCTCCCGGTATTGCGCATAAGCAGTTATGGTAATCGAAAGCGCAACTAACATTATTAACAGCTTCTTCATCGGCGGTGTCTCCAAAAAAGATGTGAAAAAAACCACTTCCCTCATCGGTTTACACAAACCTTCACAGTAGTTAAATATTAGCAAAAATAAATAAAAAGTCAAGTTTTTTATCGGGTGTCAAAGTATAATTTTCAAGGCTGGCGGAGAATTTACTCCGCTTACAATATTATAAACTCGACAGCCGCTTCAAGAGTTCCGGCGGATATACTCCGCCTCCAGACTCTTCAGTTCCTGAACCGAATTCACTCCCGCAATCTCCAGCGGGTCCTTCACCATCAGCCCCCCCACGCGCAAACCCTTCCCTACGAAATATGCCACAATGTCGGTGAGGTAATATTCCCCCTGGACATTGTCGTTCCGAACCGCCTTAAGCGCCTCGAACAAAGCCTTCACCTCCACCAGGTATATACCGGAATTAATCTCCCGCACCTCGCGCTGCTCCGGCGAAGCGTCCTTGTGCTCAATAATCGCGGTCACCTCGCTCCCCTCCCCCCGAATAATCCTGCCGTAACCGGAAGGGTCTTCAAATTCGCAGGAAACCAGCGTGCACACATTCCCCTCCCGCCGGTGCATATCCACCAGTTCCCGCACCGTCTCCGTCCGCAGCAGAGGCACATCCCCGGACAGTACCAGCGCTCCGCCGGGGAAATCCCCCAGCGCCCCCTCAGCCATCTGCGCCGCGTGACCCGTCCCCAACTGCTCCGCCTGCACCGCGAATTCCACCCGCCCCCGGAGGCGCTCCATCACCAGCTCCCGCCCGTGCCCCACCACCGCCACCACCCGCTCCGCGCCCGACTCCCGCGCCGTCTCCACCACATAGTCGATAAGCGGCTTCCCCGCCAAAAGGTGCAGCACCTTGGGAATATCCGATTTCATCCGCCGCCCCTTCCCCGCCGCTAAAATCACGCAAGCGAGTTCAGGATTTAGGGATTGGGGGTTAGGGGTTAGTTTTATGCTGTCGGTGTTGGTCATTGTGTATTATGTATATTACTTGTTTTGTATATATTTAGGTCATTTCGAAAATAGTCTGCAGGTCTGCAAGTCAACAAGTCTTCAAGTCGAAAGCTCCGCAATACTAAGGAACAATTGTAGATCGGCTTATTAATGGCCGACAAATGCATTCAAGTTTTTAGTGTTGGCGGGTCTGAATGACCCGCCCTACATGCTTGATATTACACCGACTGATAAGCAGGTTATCTGTTCATTTTTAAATCGCGGATGACGCTGATAAATTCATGATTACACTGATAAAAAATCAGCGTAATCAGCGTCAATCATCATTTCATCAGCGATTCGAAATGAAATTTTCTTCGTTCCCACGCTCCTGCATGGGAATGCATACAATCATCGTAGGGTGGGTTTTAATCCACCAAATCTGCGTTAAGTTAGGTCTTTAGCGAAGCGAAGACCTGATTTCGTATAAATTTGATTATCTGATTCTGCGCAATCCGGATTCTGTGCTATTCGCTTGGGATAATCACTCAAAGGGTGAGCGATCCGTTCCTAACTTTAAGAATAGCAATTAGGAGTCGATTTAGCTATATAAAGCAACACCCTATATCGTCATTCCGGCGCAGCCGGAATCCCTCCGAAATAGAAGGATTCTGGCTCGCTTCGCCGCCAGAATGACTCTTGCGCTTCAAATTGGTAAAGTGATACGCCCACACAAATGAGCGGGGGGCTAAAGGGCAGACTCGATACTCGTTACTTGTTACTCGATATTCGTTACTCGACAATCCATCACCCCCTCCCCCAAAACCTCCTCAACGCCCCCTCTAAATCATTAACCACCAGTTCACCGGGATGTTCCACATACCAGTCCCGCGGCAGCAGCGACCGGTAAGGCTCCTGCGCGAAACGCGCCCCGATGAGGATTACCGCCCCCCGGTCACGCCCGCTCCGAATCAGCCGCCCCGCCGCCTGCACCACCCGATTCATCCCCGGATAGGCGTAAGCGTATTCGAAACCGGCGTCGCACTGCTGGTCGAAATGCCGCCGCTGCAGCTCGGTCTCGGCGCAGTAAAGCGGCAGACCCGGTCCCACCACCATCACCCCCTGAAGCTGGCGGGGATAGTCCACTCCCTCGGCGAAAATCCCCCCCATCACCGCCAAAAACACCTTCCCCCCCGCCGCCACCTCCGCTAAGAAACCGTTCCGTTCCTCCTCGCTCATCTCAGCACGCTGCACAATGTGCGGAGATTCCAGATGCCGCTCCACCGCCTCGATATAGGCGAAACTGGGGAAAAAGCAGAAATACCCCCCCGGATGCGCCCGGTAAACCCGGTCCACAATCTCCGCAATCTGACTGTGAAACCGGCTCCGCAGATGATAACGCGTGGAGACGCTGGGGACGATGGCGATGAACCGGTTTTCCTGCGGGAACGGGTAAGGCAGTTCCAAATATTCCGCCGCCTCTTCAAAACCCAATTGGTTACGAAAAAACTCGGCGGGATGAAGCGTAGCCGACATCGCAATCACAGAATGGAACTGAGCCATCGCCTCCCGCAAAACGGGCGCAGTGTCCAGGCAGGCGATTTTCAATGAGCGCGCCTCCCGCTGATATATCGGCGAAAATCCCTTCGGCCCCATCTCCGCCACCTTACAGAACCATTCGAATTCCTTCAGAAATGCGAACACCGGATTCTCCGCGGGATTACTACCGAACCGCGCCGCCTCCAAACACAGCCCCATCGTCAACCGCTGTGTAGTCTGATAAAGCTCCCCCAACTCGCCAAGGCTGATATCGCTCTCGAAGAAGTCCGGTTCCGAACACCGGCGCAGAAACTTCAAAACCGCCCGCAGAAACCGCGCAATCTCCTTGAAAAGCGGGTCTGCGTAATTCTTAGCCTTCAAACTCGCCAATAGCTCCATCACCGCCGGCGCCAAAAGCTCCGGCGAATAGCGCTCCCGCACCCGAACCGGCAAACCGTGCGCTTCGTCCACTATCAGGATATAGTCCTTCGCGCCGCCCTCATCGAAAAGACCCCTCAGCCGCGCCGAAGGATCGAAAACATAGTTGTAATCCCCCACCGTCAGGTCCGCCTCCTCCGCCAGCTTCAACGACACAAAGAAGGGACACAACGTCAGCGGAAGGACCCTCCCCGCAATCTCCTCCGCCTCTAACACCGCGCCGCCATCCAGTTCCTCCGGCAGCGTGCACCGGTCGAACTTGGACTGAAAATCGGCGAGGTAAGCGCATTCCTCCGGCTGGCAGCGTTCTAAATTCAAAGGACACATCTTCGCCCGGGCCGTGAGGAACAGCGCGGAAAAGGGAGCCTCCTGCCGTTTCAAAAGCTCCGCAAATTCGCGCACAATATGCCTCTGAGTAGTGCGTGAAGTGGCGAAAAACACCTGCAATCCCTGCTTAAAAGCGCCCGTCAACGCGGGGAAAAGCGCACCGGCAGTCTTGCCCGAACCGGTCGATGCGGACAACATCAGCGGTTTCCCGCTCTCCACCGCCCCCCCCACCGCCTCCACCATCCTTCCCTGATGCGCCCGCATCTCAGGATGCGGAAAGCGAAGCTCCCCCGCCGCCCTCCGCAGGTTGAGGTGATGCTGCCGCCGGCGCTCCGCTTCAGCTAAAAGCCGCGATAGCGCCTGTTCCAGCGCCAGAGCGGTCCTCCCGTAATCAGGCGTAAAATCGAAACTCCGTTCACCCGCTGCGGCGATATTGATGAGATAAAGCCTCCCACTGATTACCGTCGTATCCGCCAAACTCAGCAGATAACAGTACAAATCCAATTGCGCTTTGAAAAACAGTAGGGAGTCCGGATTAAATCCCGCGAATTCCCCGCTCCCCGCAGCCACCGTCTTTATCTCCTCTACCACTAGCGCCTCCCCCTCACGGTAAACCGCATCCGGACGCCCCCGGACCGTAACACTCCACCCGTTGAGGTCGAAGGTGTGGCTGACCTGATACTCCCCCTCGAAATCGGGATGCTTACCGCGAATCACATTCTGACGCTTCTGATGCTCCCGGCGCCCGATGTCGGCTCTGAGGGAAAAGCGCGATCCGCTCCCCTCGCCCGGAGCTATGATACCCGCCAGCTCCTTCACCGACAGGGATATGCGGGAATATTCTGTGTCGAGCTTAATTGTTCGTCCTTATGAAGGATAGTGAATCGTCTTTCTCCAATGGTCAACAACGTATTTTAATCCTGACCTTTTCAGGATTGGCCGATATTAAAAGAAAGTGAGCATGCTGTCACCTTCTTTTATTAAAAAAAAGACAAAGGAACAGACATGCTCGCCTACTAAAAACGTACGATTGAGTTAGTTCAATATCAACGATTTATTTGAGGAAATTCAAAATAATCGCCATAAAACACTCTGTGACATTATCTGTGCTGATGACAGTTTAACTGGTTCACTCCGGTATAGAGAGTCTGTTGCCGGTTAAAAAATCTAATAGACTAAACATCGAATGATAAGGTCACCGGTTTATTGGCTGTTTTATTACTGGTCATGAAGAATATTGAGATTAATATTGTCTGACCAATCCGAACGATTTTCCAGAGTATTCAGTGTCTTAATAAGTCCTTTCTCAAGTGTAACTAACGGTTCATAATTCAGTCTATTCCTGGCCTTAGATATGTCCGGTATTCTCCGCATAATTTCCCTCTCGCTGGACCTATCCGATTCAGCGAATGGAACTTTGTGAATGGGGACTTGTGTCCCGCTGATTTTGATAACAAACTCAGCCAAATCCAAAATATTTATTGGTTCGGTATCGTTGCCGATGTTGAAAGCTTCATAGGTATCAATATTGTCCCGTTCCATAGCTAAAGTCATGCCATTAGCGGCATCATCCACATAGCAAAAAGCGCGAATTTGGCTGCCGTCGCCATTGATGATTATAGGATGCCCCGTTTTTACCGCCTTGATGAAGAGGGGAATTACAAACCGTTCAACTTGGTGAGGACCATAAACATTGAAGAAACGCAAAATGGTGGCGTTGAGGTCATATTTATCTGTGTAGGCTCTAATCAAAGCCTCCCCCGCAACCTTAGTGACTGCATATACAGACTTAGGTATGAGAGGATGTTTCTCGTTAACCGGAACCGTTGGAGCGTCACCATAGACTTCAGACGAAGAAGAGAATAATATCTGCTTCACCCGTTCCTTGACGCAAACATCCAATACGTTTCTCAATCCCCAAAGGTTGATTTCAAGACAGTCCAACCATCTTGTGTCGGTATTGCTCACTCCCAGCATCGCCGCTAAATGACATACACCGGTGCAACCCCTGATCGCATAGGTCAAGTCGTTGTGCGCCATTATAGTGCCAATCATACTTTCAACACCGGGAATGGGGGATTTGTTATAATCCAAGCATCGAACTTGGTAACCTTTTTCTAATAGCTTTCGACATATAGCAACCCCAATTAAACCTGCTCCACCTGTTACTAAAATCCTCTCCATTTTTTTTATTCCTATGTTAATGAAAGTTATGGTGATATTATTGTTCGCGTTTTTTATTGTCATTCCTAAACAATAAGGAAGCAACCATTTTTTGTTGAAGATATTATTTGGATAGTCCTAATTCTGATTTATCATATAAGGAACGTATTAACGACCCGGATTCTGTGTTATCCGTTTGAGACATTCACCAGAATGGTGAATGGTTTTGTTTTTAAGTTTTAGAATATCGATTAGTGTGATATGGACTCAATTGTTTGTTTTAATTGATTATGCATCTGCGCTATCTGCGATTCCAAAAGTCTTTACACAGAATCTAAGAACGAATCAACCTCTTTCCAAGCCTTTAAGATTATTTCACTTCGTTGGCGATAACAATGATAATGCCACTATAATAATTATAAACCAGTACTTGGTTGTCATTTTCAGTATTTTTAAGTTATACCGGGTCTGGAAAGTCCTTGTGTATGTTTGGGTAAAAGTGAACAGCCGCTCGCTCTTACAATCGGCAATTTCCTTTGGAAATAGGTAAATATTCGCAAAATAAAACTAAAATTCTAGAACGAATACTAATCTGATTTGAAAGTTACGGGTATGTTATGGTCGGGTCGGGATTTCAGTAGTGGAAACTCGTAACTAAAACCATCATAGTTGGTTAATTTCAAAGAGACTAAGTGCGGAAAAGCACGCTTTCCCGGTGGAATTGACGGAAAGCTATCCAGATAGCGATTCCCGCGTAAACCGCGGAAGACATAAAGGTAATCGCTATCATACTCATATCATAACGGCCCAATAGCGCCTCCTTCAGCATCATCGCCACGTTCAATACCGGGATCAGCAATAGCTTCGGACTGAGTTCAATTCCCGGTAGAATCGAAACCATCGCCGGCAGTATGACCGCCAACATCAAAGGCGAAATATAACTCTGAGCCTCCTTGTAACTCTTCGCGAACAACGCAATGGTCAAGAGCAGCGCTGAAAAAAATGCGGTTAGAGGAGTAACCATTACCAGCGCCCCGGCGATATGGATAAAATTGAAGCTGATCCCTGCGTTCTCCCCCATCGCCGAACCGAATGTCAATCCCCCGGAAATAGTGAAAACAGTGCTCAGCAACACCAGACAGGTGGTGACTAAAGAAGTAGTCATCACCGTTAAAAACTTGCCCAGAACCATCTCGCCCCGACCCACCGGCGATACCAGGAGGGTTTCCAGTGTGCCCCGCTCCTTCTCCCCCGCAGTGAGGTCGATGGCGGGGTACATCGCTCCGGTGATAGACAGCAGTATCAGCATCAATGGCAGCATCATACTGGCGATAAAGCCCCCCATCTCCTCCTCCGTAGCGGTGTTCACAGCCTCGATGGTGAATGGTTCGGTTATGTCCCCCCGCAAATTCAACCGCTCAAGCTCGGCGGACACCATTTTCATCCGATATTCCGAAAGCGCCCCCCGCAGCCTGCCGGTAGCGACATCGGATTCAATCTCAGATTCATCATAGAACACCTCCAACGCAGGCGCTTCAGACTCTCCCCGGAAAAATTCCCGGAGCCGCCGATCAAATCCGACGGGAACCCTGATTACAGCCAAAGCCGCCTTGTCCTTCAGCAGTTCCACCGCTAATCCTGAATCAAACTCCGCCGATATCACCTGAAACTGCTCCTTCGCCTCCAGATAACCTGCCAATTCCGGAGCGCTGCCCCCTCCAATCAGACATATCGTGAAATTCCGCTCCTCCAGCTTCTTTATCTGGCTGCCCATCATCCCTCCCAAACCTCCACCAATAAGGGGGATGAGTATAATCGGCAGCAGTATCATACTGAACAAAGTGCGCCGGTCGCGAATCACGTCCGTAAGTTCTTTATGGTAAACCACACCGGTCTGACGAAAACTTATCATCAGTGCTCCCACCTCTCAACTTCGTCCATCAAACGCTTCAGACTCCACTCTCGCTTCGATCCCTGCGCAGCCTCCTCCAGAGTAGCGATGAAATTGCGCAGATGACCGATATTACCCAGCCAGCCGAATGAGGGCTCCTCCGCCCCCCCGCTCTTTACCGCCTCCAGAGCCTCGTCCAAATTCAACGACTCAGGATCGCGGGAAAGTATCACCTCGTCCCCCGCCACCTTGACCAGTCCCTTCGCCGCAATTCTATCGATGGTAGAATCCACTAAATCCTTAGGCAAAGCCTGAACCTCGGCGAAAAGCTCCACCTTCAAAGGCTTGCTCCCGTCCAGAAAACGGCGCGAAGCCTCCAGCAATATCATAACCGCCAACGCCTCCACCACCTGAAACGGTACCGACATCCGCTTACGGCTCTCAGTAACCACCCGGTAATTCTGCCACACAAATGACACCTCCGCCCCCAGTAAAAACACCATCCACGAAATAAACAACCAAATTAAAAAAAGCGGAAGAGCCGCCAGCGAACCGTAGATCAGGTTGTAATCGATAGCCTTGGCGGTATAAACTAAATAACCCTTCTTCACCGCCTCCCATAAAAGCGCGGCGAATACCGCTCCCGCTAAAGCCGCGCTGAATCGAACCCGAACGTTGGGAAGCAGCAGGAATAAAAGTAAAAAAGCTAATCCCTGTAACAGCAGCGGAACCAGGTTATAACCTTGAGGAACCACCCGCTCGGATAGCTCCTGAACCCGCTCAATCGACCCCAAATAAGCCGAAACCGATACCGAAGCCCCCACCAGAAGCGGAAAAAACGACAGCGCCACCCAGTAATTCGCGAACTTCCGTAAAATCCCGCGGCGCTTCTTCACACCCCAAATCGCGTTGACATTCGATTCCATCTGGTCCATCAGCGAAAACGAAGTGAGGATGAGGAAAATGAAACCGATGGAACCGATAGCCCCGGCTTTGCCCTGGCGTAAAAGCTGGTCCACTGCAGCCGAAACTGCCTCCCCCGAACCGGGCGAAAGGTATTGAAAAATGAAGGGCTCCAACGTCTCCTCCATCAAAACCTCTCCCCCAAAAGTCCGAAAAAGCACGAAGAGAATCATTAACAGCGGCACCAGCGAAAGCATCGTGAAATAAGTCAGAGCCGCCGCCTTTATCGGAGCCTGGTCTCGAAAGAACTCCCGGCTCGTAATATAACTCCCTTCTGCCAAAAACTCCAGTTTAGACCTTAACCATCCACCCAACGCCGGGAAAAATCCCTTCCCCGCTCTAACATTGGCTGCCAGAGCTCTGATATTGACCGGTTCCTTCGTCATTCGCTCTTCACCGCCCGACGGAACACAGTTTCCAAATCACTTGTTTCAAACCGACGCTTCAGTTCGGAAAGCGCCCCCTCAACCGCGATTCTACCCCGGTTGATGATACCGATGCGGTCGCATACCGTCTCCGCTTCCCGCATAATGTGAGTGGAGAATATCACGCATTTGCCCCGCTCGCGGCAGGACTTGATAAAATTCATTATGGTTTCGGCGGCGATGATATCCAATCCCTCCGCAGGCTCGTCGAAAATCATCACCGGAGGATCGTGAACAATACTGCGGCAGATGGAAACACGCTGTTTCTGCCCCGAAGATAACTTGTCGCATCTGCGGTCGGCGAAATCCCGTATCTCCATCATATCCATCAACTCATCAACCCGACGCTGCAAAGCTGCACGCTCCATACCATACAGACGACCGAAATATACTATCATCTCCCGCGCCGTCAACCTCCGGTAAAGCCCCGTATCCCCGGAAAGAAAACCCACGCTCTCACGCACCCGCTGAGGATGCTTCACCACATCGTAACCATTCACCACCGCGCTGCCAGCAGTGGGCTGCAAAGCGGTCGAAAGCATACGCAAGGTGGTAGTCTTACCCGCGCCATTGGGACCTAAAAGACCGTAAACCTCCCCCGCATCGCACTTGAAATCGATATGGTCCACCGCCGTAACTTCACCCTTTTTAGCGGGGAAAACCTTGGCGAGTCCGACAGCATCTATCATCACTCATTTCTCATCATCTTGGGACGCTTGGTTATAATATCGCCGATGGACATCCCGTATAAATACTCCATCTCCTTCACCCAGCCCATATCTACATACTCGCCAACCCTTGAGGAATAAACCTGCTGCAGGTCGCCGCTGCCTAAAACATCGGAAAACACAAACATAACCCCGCCCTCAATCTGGTCGAAATACCAAACCTCGCTGTCAGGTGAACCCAGCTTGAAAGATATACGGTTGAATGAATTGGGTTCACCATAAATAATCAGCGCACGCCCCCGGTCGGTCTTCCAACCCTCCTCTATCGATGAGCTGAATCGCTCAATCGCGGCCTCGATGCGAGCCAGATAGCGGTAACGCATCATTCCCGTAGGGTCGTTCCGACGCCAGAAAGTGTGAAGAAAACCTGTATTACCTTCAGGCATTAGCTTGCTGATTATACGGTTGTCGCTCGAAGTGGTTAAATATCTAATGTAATCGATTTCCGCCGCCGCTTCAGCCGATGAAAGGTTATCGATAGCTAAAGCAAGTTCAGTAGCTTCTCCCCCCGATTGAATATCTGCCATACTGGCACGGTCCAAAATCCAGAAATCCTTCGAAACCTTGGCAATCTGCTTGGTAATCCCGTCCGCCACCGAAATTCGGAGTTTATAGCTCCCGGAAGGATAATCCGAAACTATGAATGAATCGATTTCCACCACTGAAGACGCTATCTGGGGTAATTCCTTTTCAGATAACGACTTATAGATATTGCCACCGCTGTCCAGAATATCTCTGTAAATCGTGTAATTGACTCTCCCTTCAGCCCGGGCAAGATTATACACCTCGAGATAGTACCGCACAGCATTGAGCCCGTTACCGTATATCCGATCCGCGTCCGGCAGCGCCTTTATCTGTTTCTTGATGAAAGCCCCGGAAGTGTTGGCGGCGGAAATGGCGGTGGCGAATTCTATCTCCGACAACTGCAGAACATCGTACTGGTAATTTTCAACCGTAATCTCGATTTGCCGCCGCTGGGTCTCGCCCGTTGATTTATCCGTTACCATCACCTCCACAGTATAATCGCCTGGCTTGATTCTGAAGGAGGATTCAAGGGGAACCTTTTGGGTCACGGTGATTTCATCTCGAGACGAAGCGGCATCGGTGCGGTCCTCAGTGATACTGGCAAGCGCGCTGTCGCCCCGCTTTACCGCCACCACATAATTGAACTTCGCCGTAAGCCGAGAATCGTCTCCCCGAAATGTCAGAGAATTCCGCTGTATCATAGTGTACACCTGCAAGAGTTCGGCCTCGCCGGCTCTGAAAGTGGCGTAATCTACGTTGAACGAAGGTGCGCCGTAAAGTCGCGTGACGCAGGCTGTGAAAATAAGTACTAGTAATTTCTTCACCGCTGCACCTCAAAAATAAGTTCAGTTTCATGAAGCTGAAGATATATATATTTGTTTATTTAGAGCTTACATTCACAACGGACTAAACGAATTAAACGAATTAGATCAAGATTATATCAATAATATAAGAACATAGATTTGAGAAGATTTGCTCCACTTCACATCAGTTAAATATTACAATAAACCGAAATCCGGAGCGGGGCTCTCCAGCGTGGGCTTGATACTTGTTACTTGACACTTGTTACTTAATACCTATCCCGCCTCCGCAATCCGCGCCGCAGAATCGATTTCCACCGAAATCACCTTGGACAAACCCTCCTCCTCCATGGTGATGCCGTAGAGATAATCGCAGGACTCCATTGTAACCTTGTTGTGGGTAATTAAGATGAACTGAGTCTGTGAACTGAAACGATTGATAAGTTTCAAAAACCGCTTGACATTGGCGTCGTCCAGCGGAGCGTCCACCTCGTCCAGCACACAGAAGGGACTGGGCTTGACCTGGTAAAGCGCAAAAATCAAAGCCACCGCCGTCATCGTCTTCTCCCCCCCGGAAAGCTGGTTCAGATTCACTAACTTCTTGCCCGCAGGATTGGCTTTCAGCAATATTTCCGCCTCCAGCGGATCGCCCTCACCTAAAGATAATTCCCCTTCACCCCCCTCGAAAAGATCCTGGAAAATCAAGCGGAAATTGTCAGCCACCTGGCGGAAAACCGACTTGAACTGCGAGCGGGCTTTGGCGTTGGTCTTGGTTATAGTCTCCAACAGTTCTTCCTTGGACTTGACAATATCATCGTATTCAGCCTGCAGAAAGTCGTGCCGTTCCTTCTGTTTGCCGTATTCCTGCAGCGCTAAAAGATTCACCGGACCAATGGATTCAAGCTTGCGTTTTAGTTTGTTTGACTCCGCTTCCAAAGCGCCCCGGTCAGGTTCCTCCGCTAAATCCACAGCCTCCAGATCCACCCCGTACTTGTCAAGTGCGGTGTCATCCTTAGCAGATATCCTGGACTTGAGTTCCGCCGCCTGAACCTCATGCGAGGAAAGCTCCTCCGCCAGTTGTTCCACCACCTCGGCAGCCGCCTTCACCTTATCCGCCTGAATCCGATACTCCTCCTTCACCGCCGCCTGATTCTCCTCCGCTCCACCCAGCTTCGCTTTCCATTCATCCCGTAAACGCCGACACTCCGCTAATTCCTCACGCAGCTGTTCACGTTCTGAACCAAAACCCGAAATTCTGCCCTCAATCTCCAGCGCTATCTTACCCAGACGCCTTATCTCCTCCTCAAGTTCAGCCTGCCGGGAACGAACCAGGGAAACTTCGGATTTCAGCTTCTCTAATTCCCCCTCCTTCCCCGCTAATTTTAACTGTTGACGGTGAAGTTCCTCCCGCCGCTGGTCTAAAGCCTCCGTCTGAGCCGTGAAAACTCCGCGCTTCTCTGTCAATACTGACTCGACATCGGAAAGCTCGCTCGACACTGTCTCGCGCTTGCCCTCTATCTCAGTCAAATCCGCTTCGGCAGAAGATTTCTCAGCAGCTATACGCCCCAACTCCGATTCTATGGCTTTTAGGCGGTTGACCAGAGCGTTGATTCCCGCCTCCATTGAAGCGGTTTCGCCGCGTATCCGGCTCAAAGTTTCCCCAGCCTCCCGCAGTCTAGCCTCCGCCGTTCCAAGGTAACCCTCCTGCTCGGTAATGGCAGATTCCGTGGCCTCGATTTCCCCCGTCGCTGAAACGATTTTCTCCCGAATCGATTCTATATCGCCGGCAATCTCATCAGCCTGCTTCTTACGCCCCACCGCCGGATATTTCTCACCGGACTTGCCGCCGCAGAGCGTGAACTCGCCCACCGCCTCCCCCTCAAGCGTCACTATCAGACCCGGCCACTTCCCCGAATCCCGAGCCTTAAGCGCGACGTCCCAGCTCTCGACCACCAGAGTGTTCCCCAGAAGGTAGCTGATGAGTTCCCGGTAGCGAGCCTCGCATTCCACAAATTTTTCCGCTGTCCCCAGAATCCCGTATCCGCTTATCTCCCGCGCCTCTCCCAACGGAAAGCGGCTGTCCAAAGATATTACCGTCGCCCGGCCCCCGCCGCGGGCTTTAAGATTATCCAAAGCTTTAGCGCCGGCGCCCCGGGTCTCAGATATTATATAGTGCGCCGCTTCCCCCAAAGCCGTCTCAACCGCTGCGCTATACTTGGATTTGACCCCTATCAGGTTCCCCACAGATTCCAGTATCCCCGAGGCTTTTCCCGCCAGCAGGTTCACCGCCCCCTCAGGAATTCCTCCCCCGCTTTCAAGCAGAGATTGTAAAAACTGAAGCTGGGATTTCTTCTTCTCCAGACTGATTTCGAGCTTGGCGCGACGCCCCTCCGCCCCCTTTAATGCGTCCTTGTAATTCTCCAGCTTGGCTTTGAAGCCCAAAATCTCCGTCTCGTTCCGAGTGTACTCCGTCTCTGCCGACTGTTTCTCACGCTCTAATTCCTCCCGCCGCTCGCGGAACCGCTTTATGTCCAGCTCTGTCGATTCGTTTTCACTGACCAGGTCTAATCTGCGTTCCTCCTGAGCTGCGATTTTAGCCCGTCGAGCTGCGCTGTCACGCTCAAGCGTCCCCATTGTAGCCTTCAAACCCAAGGCGCGCGCCTCGATTATCTCCAGCTCCCCGCGAATTTCCTGATGCGCCTGCTCTGCCGCAGCGAAATCTGCCGAGCTATCGCTTACATCCCGACGAATCCCCGCTATCTCCGACTCCAAAGATTGCAGCGTCCGGTTGTGGAGACTCACGCGCTCCCCTAAAAACTTCTTGCTCTGCTCCGAACGCTCGATGGATTCAAGGCTCCGCTCCCGCTGACTGACAGCGTTCCGTTCCTTCTCGTCGATAAGCAGCAGCCGGTTTTCCAGGTTGACAGCCTGAGAATTGTGTTCCTCCCAGTCTGCTCTGATACCCGCGATTTCCGCCTCGGTTGCGCTGATACGAGCGCTGATACCGCCAAGGGATTCCTCGGCAGCGCGTTTCTCTTCACGGCGCCGGCCCAGCTTATGTTTAAGGTCGTTCAACTGAGTATGAACTTGGTCCAGAACATCCACTAACTCATTCCGCTCCAGTACCAGCAGCGCCGTCCCCAATTCCTCGCTCTTTGCTCGCAATTCCTCATAGCGCTTGGCGGCGTTGTACTGACGTTTTAGCGAGCGCACATTCTTCTCCACCTCGGTCAATATATCTATCAACCTTTCCAGATTGTCGTTGACCGTGTCCAAACGCCGCTGAGCCGTCCGCACCCGAAGCTTGTACTTGGCGATGCCCGCAGCCTCCTCGAACAAAGAACGCTTCTCCCATAAATCCTCGGTGAGGATGCGGCTTACCATATCCGGAGAAATCAACCCATAAGAATTCGCCCCCAAACCCGTATCCAAAAACAAGTCCACAATGTCCTTGAGCCGGGTCTTCTGACGGTTTAAAATATACTCACTCTCACCGTTGCGGTAAAGCCGGCGGGTGACCGTAATCTCAGCGTAATCAGAGGGAAGAAGCTCGCGGTTGTTCTCGATGGTGAGATTCACCTCCGCCATCCCCAAAGGCCTCCGGGATTCGCTCCCATTGAATATCACCTGCTCCATCCGCTCCGAACGAAGCTCCGAACCCTTCTGCTCACCCATCACCCAGCGAATTGCATCCACCAGATTCGATTTACCGCAACCGTTGGGACCCACTATCCCCGTAATCCCCGAATGAAAGCGAATCTTCGTCCGCTTGGCGAAAGATTTGAAACCAATAAGTTCGAGTTGGGATAGAAACAACTTAATCCAAAATTATCCTGATAATAATTAAAACTTGTAGGGTGGGTTCTTAACCCACCAATTTACAAGTCATTCCGGCGTAATCCGGAATCCGAAGGAAGGCTCCCCAGCGCGGACTTGAGACTTGTTACTTGATACTTATAACTTGTTACTCTAATCCCGGCCCCCCGGTTCAAAGCCCTTACCCACACTATAAGCCTTCCCTAAATAATCCCCCACCCGGTAATAATGATTCTGGTGCATCGCGAAAATTATGGGGTCGATTTTAGTGATATCCGGCAATCCTTCTGACAAATACCGTTCTTCAGTGTAAACCGCCACTATCTCCCCCACAAAAGCCTCCATCGTGGTAATGACCAGAGTATCTATCACCCGGCATTCCATACATAACGGACATTCCCGTATCATCGGCGCCGTCTCCAGCTCCCCGTAGAACACCTCGAACAACTTCGATTTGTCCACCTTTTTCCCCGATGTGATGCCGCAGTAATCGGTGATCAGCATCATCTCCGCCGAAGGGATGTTTACGCTGAAAGTCCCGTTTGCCCGGATGCCGATGTTGGTATAATGCCGCTTATTGGAAGCCACCGAAATAGCGGGTGGACTGTGATTCACAATACCAGCGTAGGCGATAGCCTCGAAATTGGGTTTACCCTCCACATTCGCCCCCACCAGTGTAGTAGGCATCGGATAAAGAAAAGTCCGCGGCTCCAGCCTGATTTTATCCATACTAAAACCCGTAATTACTTTGCTCACCAAATCGTTGATTAAAGCGCGGCTATTCAGGGTGGACTATCAACCAACCACTAAACACCAACCACCAAAACCGTAGGGTGGGTTTCAACCCACCACATTAAAAATGTCATCCCTAGCTCAAGCCGGAATCCAGAGGGGGTTCCCAAGCGTGGACTTGTTACTTGCTACTTGATACTTGTTACTTGTTACTTGATACTTGTTACTTGTTACTTGATACTTGTCACTCATTCCAAATTGCTTCTCGCCTCGGGAACCAGCTCGAAAAACTTCTCCAGCATTTCGCAAGGATAAACTTCGCAATAATAGCAGTTCCCAATCCTTCGTTCCACACAACACTGCCTGATGCCGCAAACCTCCCGCGCATAAACCGAAAGCCGCCCTTCGACAGCCTGACAACCGTCACAAACCACGCTTTCCGCAGTGAAATCGTGATTGTACAACTTAGTCCATTTCGCCGCCACCTCCGCTAAGGCTTTCGCATCGTCTTTCTGCGTCGCTTGGAACGCTTCGCATTCACTGCAGATCAATCCGCACTTGGCGATTATCTTATCCAATAGATTCTCCGGCTAATAAAAAAGCTTACTGAAAACGTTCATACTGATAACGAACCAAATCACCCCTTAAGGTCTTCATCGTCCCCGCTTTTATCGAGGTCTATGCTCTCCTTGAATTCCCGCAGTTCCCGCTTTAGCATGTTGATACCCTTCCCCAGGTTCCGCGCCAAATCCGGCAGTTTCTTCCCCCCGAACAGTATCAAAACCGCCAAAAGGATAACCACTATTTCCGAAGTCCCAAACATCCTATCGCATTCCGCTTAATCTGATTAATACCAACAAGTCCCCGGTTGAAAGGTAATCCTACACCCTCAACGGTTTACAATATATGGTTTTTTGAGTTTTGAATCAATATTAAAACGCTACATCGTGTCCAAACCAAGAATACTCCAGCAATTTTATACCACATAAATGGCAAACTTACCAATAAAAAAAGAGCGCCCGGACTGAAATCGCTTATATCCAATCCGGCGCGCCCAAGTTTCTTACTCGGCTGGGAGACAGGGATTCGAACCCCGATTCTACGGTCCAGAGCCGTATGTCCTGCCGTTGGACGATCTCCCATATACTGGTGTATAATATAACGATTCATCATAAAAAAGTCAAGAAATGAAGTAGAACCGGAATGGAGATTCATTCTATTTGGTAAGCGGAAATATTATCTCCACGTATTATTTGCGTTATTTATGCCTTTCGAGTAGCGGAGACCTATCACCGCTGCCCGGATTCTGTGTTATCTGCCAAAAAACATTTACACAAAAGGTGATATTTTGATTCTGAATTTATTAATACGAAAATTATACCGATATACACTCAAATGTATGTTACAACTGATTATGCGTCTGCATAATCTGCGAACATCTACGCTAATCTGCGATTCTAAAAATCTTTACCCATAATCCGGGGAATAAATTCTCACAAATCTATTTCTTGTAAAACCTCGTATAATTCGTTGTGAATATAAGCTCCAAATAAACACATCTATAAATAGTTTCTGATGCAAAAGTCGGATTTCTGTCATTGCGAACACAGTGAAGCAATCTATAACTTCTTAAATAATATACGTTTGCTTCGTCGCTTCGCTTCCTCGCAATGACAATTTCGGAGTTTTGCAACAAGCACTAAATATATACCCTTAATTCTGTGTTAAAACAAAATACCTGTTGAGTTTCTCCTGGTATCTTGTT
>CAYQZD010000044.1:0-29425 GCA_964421875.1 uncultured bacterium | reverse complement strand
CTGTTTTGTAGTCTAAATGATGGAGGAAATATGCATAGAGTTAAGTATGTTCAGGACATTAACCGCATCGGACAATTATCTTCTGAGGAAAGAAACGCGTTAAACCGTGTAACAGAAAGATATAAATTCCGTGCCAATGAGTATTATTTAGGTCTAATTGACTGGGACGATCCTGATGACCCGATAAGGAGGATAATAATACCTTCGGAGCAAGAATTGGAGGAATGGGGCGACCTTGATATCAGCAAAGAAGAGATTAATTACGTATCGAAGGGAATACAGCACAAATATCGCGACACAGCGCTGCTTTTACTAACTAAGGTCTGTGGTTCTTTCTGCCGTTTCTGCTTCCGCAAGCGGATTTTTATGGGGGAGAATGAAGAGATTATCAACGATGTGCGTCCCGGTCTGAAATACATCAGGGAGCATCCCCGGATAAACAATGTATTACTTACCGGGGGGGAACCGTTTTTATTGTCCACTGAGAGACTTGGGATAATATTACGACGACTGCGGGAGATTCCGCATGTCAATATTATACGCATCGGCAGTAAAATGCCGGTGTTCAATCCATACCGGATATTGAATGACTCTGGACTACCCGAACTGCTTAAGCGTTACAGCCTGCGTGAGAAGCGGATATACATCATTACGCATATCAATCATCCCAAGGAACTAACAGAAGAGTCATTGAAGGCGATATACATCTTGCTGGATTCTGGGGCGATTTTATGCAACCAGACACCTATTCTTCGGGGAGTCAACGACAATCCTGAAACGCTTTCCACGCTGATGCACCGGCTTTCCTCAGTAGGGGTGGTTCCCTATTACTTTTTCATCAACCGTCCCACTGCTGGCAACCGGACTTACTGCGTTCCAGTGTGCGAGGCTTTCGAGATATTCGACCGGGCGCGGGAGGGTCTCAGCGGTTTGTCTAAGCGAGCAAGGTTGGTGATGTCTCATTCTACGGGAAAGTTAGAAATCGTGGGTTTGGATACAGAGAAGATTTACCTTCGTTACCATCGTTCGCGAAACCCTGACGACGAGTCCAGGATTATGGTATTTCCCCGGAACGACCAGGCATACTGGTTCGATGATTTTTTCAGTGACGATTATGACGGGATGCAGCAGCCGATTTCTATTAATTGAATGGATTTGGGCGTAAACTTCCTTATTGAAAGCCACAATCGAATCCATCACACTTTAGAATGAGAATAACAGCTCGAGAGTTTGT
Source organism: uncultured bacterium (assembly GCA_964421875.1). Classification (GTDB taxonomy): domain Bacteria; phylum Electryoneota; class Tariuqbacteria; order Tariuqbacterales; family Tariuqbacteraceae; genus CAYQZD01. Next base: position 28,191 of record CAYQZD010000044.1, on the reverse strand, counting down.
GCTACCGCAGTTTCTACATTTGAATATTCTTAGAGATTTCTGTCGCAACCTCGCGCCAGCTTGGATGAAATAGCTTTTCGCGAGACAGCGGCATAGCTATTATTAAATTACATCAAAAATATTTATTGGAAAAACAATGGAAGATAAGAAGACCGTTGATGAGCTCTTAAAGAAGGCTTACCAGCCGGCGAAGGATGCGATGCGTCTGCATCCTTTCTATCGGGGTAAGATAGAGGTGGTTCCGAAGTGCATCATCCGCGATTTCGAGGATTTCGCTATTTGGTACACTCCAGGCGTCGCAGAACCCTGCACCGATATTCACAAGAATCCTGAGAAGGTGTTCGAACACACCAATAAAGCCAACACTATCGGCATCGTTTCTGACGGCACCAGAGTTTTGGGGCTGGGCGACATCGGGCCCGAGGCAGGTCTGCCGGTGATGGAAGGGAAGGCGATTTTGTTCAAATATTTGGGCGGAGTGGACGCTTTTCCACTGTGTCTGGATACTACCGACCCTCAAGCCATAATCCGCACTGTGAAAATCCTGCAGCCTTCTTTCGGCGGATTCAACCTGGAGGATATAGCCAAGCCTAAGTGTTTCCACATCCTGGACACGCTTCGCCGCGACTGCCATGTTCCGGTGTGGCACGATGATCAACAGGGCACAGCGGCGGTGACTGTAGCCGGCTTGATTAACGCGCTCAAGATAGTGAACAAGAAAATCCACGATGTTTCCATTATCCTGAACGGCGCCGGAGCTTCCAATGTGGCTATTTCACGGCTGTTGATGACCGCCGGAGCGGACCCAGGGAAGATTATTATGGTTGACAGTAAGGGGACACTTCACAGAGGACGCACTGAATTGAAGTACAAAGAGCCGGTCAAGTGGAATCTTTGTGAAAAAACCAATGCCGGGAACCTGGAAGGGAATCTTACCACGGCGCTTAAAGGCGCCGATGTTTTGATTTCACTTTCGGCGTCGGGGCCCGGAGTCATCACCAAGAAGCAGATTCAGGGTATGGGAAGCGATCCGATAGTGTTCGTGTGCGCCAATCCAAATCCGGAAATCTGGCCCTGGGAAGCCAAAGAAGCGGGCGCTGCGGTGGTAGCCACCGGACGGAGTGATTTCCCCAACCAGGTCAACAATTCGCTGGGATTTCCCGGAATTTTCCGCGGCACTCTGGATGTGATGGCTACTCATATCACCGACGAGATGTGCATCGCTGCGGCGGAGGAACTTGCCAGGTGCGCCGAGGACCACGGCCTTTCGTCGGAGTACCTGCTGCCCACGATGGAAGATTGGGAAGTGTTCCCTCGGGAGGCGGTGGCGGTAGGGCAGAAAGCCATCGAGCAGGGTGTGGCGCGAATCAAGCTGTCGCCGGAAGAGGCTTTCAAAATTGCGGCGTCAAAAATCAAGCGGGCGCGGGAAGAGACGCAGATGCTGATGAAGGAGGGATTCATTCCCCCGCCTCCGGAGGAATAGTACATTATTAAAAATGCTGATAAAACCGGCGTTCGTTGAGCGCCGGTTTTTTTATTAAAACATTTCATCTGCGACGGAAATAGGCTTTGGATTGCGAGATCTGATGATTGTCCGATGTAAACAACAAATCCCCTCATACCGAGGGGATTTGTAAAGTAGTCAAAACTAACTGTCGATGTATATCGTGGTATTGTCTTCAAATGGATTATAGACCAGTCCGGCCTAAATTTCTTTTCAAGTGCTGCCCATAAGCGATGATTTAGCGTCCTCAGTCATATAAGGTGACCCTTCGTTTATCACCGTGGTGATTATTTCCCGGGCGAAGCTGTAAACCCGCTTCTTATCCATATTGGGAAGGACCTTCCCCAGACCCATCGCCACTCAAGTAGGAAGCATCCCTTCCCACATATCAGGGGTCAATTCGCCGGTGTCCAAGGACTTGGACTCCATCCCCGGTCAACCGCTTTCGGCGCACCAGGCGCTGACGAGCTTGGGCATTTCCTCCATCGCCACGAAGGCCATCTTGCCCATAACTTCGCCCAACTTCTTGTCCATTGTCTCCATTTTAGATTCTCCGTTCATTAATTGATGGTTTATTTATTACCGGAGCGCTTTAACTCCGGTTTATTGTTGTCAGGTTAGAAAAAATGTGTCTCAATGGAATATTATCGAAATGAAACAAAGGCGATTTAGATGTGGTATACCTTGGAGAGCTGCGGAACAACACCGCTATCCGGAAACAGAGAAGAAACCAAATCCAGTTACACTGGAGCAGATTTGTATTTCAGAAGATTTTGAGATTGAAGTTCATCATACTATAAACTATATGGATTTTTTTTATATTGTCAACTTTTGAGGGTTAAAAAAGTTAGAAAATTTATACAATTTTACATAACACTAAAGCCTTCTGAAGTCATAAGCGAAAAAGTCATTCCGGCGCAGCCGGAATCCTTCCGAAAAAGAAAGATTCTGGCTTGCTTCGCAGCCAGAATGACATACTCGCTTCGAATCGTTAGAGTTTTACATTAATCTTTTAAATTGCTTGCTCCTGCAATTTTTTTGTAAAAAATAGTTGCATTTGCAATATTTTACTTGACAAATATCTCTAAAGAGATTATATTGTGATTGATTCAGACATACCTGTAAAATCATACCACTAAAACAACGAGACGATATGAAAGAAATTGCGGTCATACCGGGGGACGGAATCGGCATCGATGTCACCGATGAAGCGCTTAAAGTAATGGAGGCGGCTAAATCCGCCGGCGCGGACATCAAATGGGACTTATTCGATTACGGCGCGGATAAATACCTTGCCACCGGTGTCACACTCCCGGATGAGGAAGTGGCGAATTTTCGGGATAACTACGACGCCATATTCATCGGGGCGGTAGGCGACCCTCGAGTGCCGGATATGCGGCACGCCAAGGATATACTCTTAGGTCTGCGGTTCAAGCTCGACCTCTATGTGAACTACCGTCCGGTGAGGCTCTATGACGAGCGTTTATGTCCTTTGAAAGGCAAGACGCTGGAGGATGTCGATTTCGTAGTGTTCCGGGAAAACACCGAGGGGCTTTACGCCGGCACCGGCGGCATATTGAAGAAAGGGACTCCGGACGAGGTGGCGGTGCAGACTTCGATAAACACCCGCAAGGGAGTGGAGCGCATTATCCGCTACGCCTTCGAGTTCGCCCGTCAAACCGGCCGGAAGCGGGTGACGATGTCCGACAAGTCGAACGCGATGCGTTATGAAGGGGATTTGTGGCAGCGGGCGTTCTACGAAGTGGGGGAGGAATACTCCGATATCGACAAGCAGCACTGGTATATCGATGCTTTGCTGATGCAGATGGTGAAACGGCCCGAACAGTTCGAAGTGATTGTGACCTGCAATATGTTCGGGGACATTGTGACCGATATGGGGGCTCAGCTCTGCGGGGGGATGGGATTAGCGGGGTCGGGAAACCTCCACCCGGGGCGGACTTCGCTCTTCGAGCCGGTGCACGGCAGCGCTCCAAAGTACCACGGACAGGACGTGGCAAATCCCTTAGCGGCGATTGTCACGGTGGGGATGATGCTGGAGTTTTTGGGATGGCCGGAATGGCACCGGCGGATTGAAGAGGCGGTGATTCAGGCGGTCAAGACGGGCAATGTCCCGCGGGATTTGGGCGGGAAGCTGGGGACGAAGGCAACTGGGGATTACATAGTGAAAACACTATTGAGTTGAAAAAGGAGCTTTTATGAGAAGATATATACTTTTAACGCTTGTTAGTGTCTTGGTATTTGCTTCTCTCGCCAGTAATGTCTCCAGGGCGCAAGAGACTGCCGGGGGAGTAATAGTCTATTCCGGCGATCTCGACTTTTTATTCGACAAGGGCTATTCCGGTTCACTGCGGCTTCCTTTGAAACGGTGGACGCATCCCTATTCGTTTGAGCTGATTGTCTCATACCACCGTTTTACCGGTGAGAGTAGTCACGATTGGGTGAATGAAATCGGTGAAATCTATGCTCATACGGATACCGACCACACATTAACCTATAAAAGCGTTGAATTAGTGTTTTTAGGAGAAGCTCCTTTTAATCCTTTCCTTAGCTGCGACTTGTATTGGGGCATAGGCGGTGGGATGTATGGCCGGAAATTCCTGAATGAAGAGATGCACTATGTCAATGTTCCCGGTTTAGTGCAGGGAGCGTATAAACTTGAGAAAGGTTATCATGCGAATATATCCGGGCTGTATCTGTGTTTGGGGATGAAGGTTCCCCTGCGGAAGGACATTGCGGTCAATTTCCGAATCGAGTGCCGGAAACTGAACGAGGAGAATCTGCCGAATTGGTATCCGGCGCGTAAACCGGCTGACGCGTTTTATTCCGCTACCGCGTCAATCGATTTTATCAGTTATATCAGGTAGGAGGAAGAAACAGGTTCAAAGAGTCCCTTAACCTGAATTTAGTTATTTTCAATGCGACTAATCCGGCGAATCTGTAGAGTACCAATAATACCGGAAAAACGCACGATCGTATCTTCACCATAACCACCTGTTTGGAAAATATAAAACTCATTCATTGATTCTAACGAGAGGTAACCGAAGATGAAACGAACCATCACTATCTTTTCAATTCTCACACTCGCTGCGATAATCTGCGGCTGCGGTTCGACCATTGGGATGTATCCCAGTATCGCTGAGACCCAGACTCAGCTTAACCAGAGCAATTACAAGGTGATTCAGACCGGAGTCACCGGCAGCGCCAGCGCCTGGTATTTTCTGAATGTGATACCTTTAGGGGACAGCGAGCTTTACAAGCGCGCGATGAACGATATCAGGATGAAAGTGTCGACAGGCAGCAGGAGCTATTCCTTTGTCAACGTCACTCAGGATGTGTCCCTGGTAACATATTTCATTGTCAGCAAGTCCACTGTCACCATCACCGCCGATGTGGTGGAATTCACTAATTAGTTCTTGTTAAAAAAACTTAGAAATTGTCATTGCGAGGAAGCGAAGCGACGAAGCAATCTATTTGTTATATAATAGTTTAAAGATTGCTTCACTTCGTTCGCAATGACATATTGGTGACTTTTACAACAGAAACTAATTTGGGTAGATACATTCTATGAGTCAAACCATATCGCAAAAAATCTTCGCCCGACACTGCGGGAAGCACGAAGTAGAGGTGGGCGAACTGGTGTTCGCCAAAGTCGATTTGGTGCTGGGGACGGATGTCACGGTGCCGCTGTCGGTGGAAGTGTTCCGCCGGATGGGGGCGGAGCGGGTGTTCGACCCGGATAAAATCGCTTTAGTCAACGACCATTTCGTTCCGGCCAAGGATTTGAAGGCGGCTCAGCTTTCGCAGACTATGCGGAGTTTTGCCCGGGAGATGGGTGTTAGCAACTATTTCGAGGTGGGCCGCTCCGGTATCTGCCATGTGCTTCTGCCGGAACAGGGATTGGTGAAGCCGGGCGATTTAATTGTAGGGGCGGACAGCCACACCTGCACCTATGGCGCGCTGGGGGCTTTCGCCACCGGCATCGGCAGCACCGATATGGCGGCGGCATGGGCTTTAGGCGAGTTGTGGTTCCGGACGCCAGCTTCGATTAAGGTGGAACTCAAGGGCAGACTGCCCAAGTGGCGGGGCGGAAAGGATGTGGCGCTGAAGGTCATCGGCGAGTTAGGGGTGGAAGGAGCGTTGTATCAGGCGCTGGAATTCACTGGCGAGGGGACAAGCGGCTTGAATATGGACGACCGGCTGGCGTTGTGCAATATGGCGATAGAGGCTGGGGCTAAGACCGGGATTGTCCCACCGGACGAGGTCACTGCCAAGTTTATGTCCCAATTCCCTGGCAAGAAGTATGAGCCGCTGTCATCAGACCCTGACGCGGAGTACGCGGCGGAATACGCTTTCGACCTGGGTGATTTACCGCTGATGGTGGCGGAGCCGTATCTGCCTTCGAATGCGGTTCCGGTGGAAAAGGCGGCGGGCGTTAAAGTCGACCAGGTGGTGCTGGGATCCTGCACCAACGGCAGGATGAGCGATTTCCGTATCGCCGCGGCGGCGATGGCGGGGAAGCCGGTTCATCACAATACCCGGCTGATTGTGATACCCTCGACGCCGGAGGTGCTGCGGGGGATGATTTCCGAGGGGCTGGCGGACTTGTTTGTCAAGGCGGGGGCGGTTATCAGCCCGCCCACCTGCGGGCCCTGTATAGGGGGGCATATGGGGATATTGGCTGAGGGAGAGGTGGGGCTTTACACCACCAACCGCAACTTCGTGGGCCGTAACGGCCATCCCAGCAGCCGTGTTTACCTTGCAGGCCCGGCGGTGGCGGGAGCGACCGCGGCGACGGGAGAGATAGCGTATCCGGATTGAAGACTGAGAACGGAGAACAGAGAACAATTGTCTTAAAACCGATTCCGGATGAAGATGTTGATTTTATAAAGCAGCACAAAGTGGAGCAATCGTAAAGAGACGGATAAATGGAGAAATTTACCGAAAGTCTGGGCACTCAGGTTAACATTGTAGCGCGGTCGATGCGGCTGGCGCTGGAGAAGGAGATATCGTCGCTGGGAATTTCACCTTCGGGGTGGATGATGCTGATGGCATTAGGGGAAAAGGGCCATCAAGCGCAGAGCGACCTGGGGAGGATGGTGAACCTGGACAACGCCACCATCACCCGCATCCTGGATAAATTAGGCGAAATGGGGCTGATTGTGCGCAACCAGAACAAGGACGACCGCCGGGTCCAGTTCGTCTCGCTCACCGCCAAAGGCCGGAAGGTCTATCGAGAGTGGAACGAATTGGGCCGTAAGGTAAACCGAAGAGCGCTGGAAAATATTTCCGACAGCGATATCAAGAAGCTGATAGAACTGCTTCATACCATACGCGGCAATTTAAATGCGATGAACGGACACTAAGTTTTTCACAGGCAATTTACAAAGGAAGCACAAAATATGCAGGGAAAAGCATTTAAATACGGCGACAACATCGACACCGATGTGATTATCCCGGCTCGTTACTGCACTTCGTACCACCGGGAGGAGCTGGCGCCGCACTGTCTGGAGGATTTGGACGCCACTTTCGCGGAGCGGGTGCAGCCGGGTGACATCATCGTGGCGGGGCGGAATTTTGGCTGCGGCTCTTCACGGGAAAACGCGCCGCTGGCGATTCAGGGCGCCGGAGCGGCGGCGGTGGTGGCTAAATCCTTCGCCAGAATCTTCTACCGCAATTCGATAAACGTGGGTCTGCCGATTTTCGAATGCCCGGAAGCTGCGGACAGTATCGACGATGGAGACGCGCTTTCCATCGACATCGTCAGCGGGGAAATAGTGAACCTGACGCGGGGGGGAAAATTCAAAGCAGCGCCCTTCCCGGAACGGATAAGGGAGATTATCGACGCGGGAGGATTGGAGGAGTATGTTCGGAGAAGATTAACCTCTGAGGTTCATTAATCAGTCAATAATCGGTTATTATTGGAGAATAGAATGAAATTAATCAAATACATTTTGGCGGCGGCTATGCTGTTTACCTTCGTTTCCTGCGGGAAGCAGAAGGATTATACGATGGAGAGTTTCAGGGCTGAAATCGGAGCATTGGATGAGGACGCCGCGGTCGTCGCGCTGGCAAAGGACTATATTAAAAACACGGGTGATATGGTCCTCATAATCGAGGCTCAGGACGCCTGGATGGAGGTGGACGATTTCAGCGCGAGGGAATATTTTAAGTCCGGTTACGAATCTTCACCGAATAACGCTCAGAAAGTGTATTTATACGGCAGGGCATTGGAGAATCCCCTGGAAGCGGTTGAACTGGGGCGGAGGGTAATAGAGCTTTCGCCGGAAATCCCTTACGGATATCGTTTAGTGTGTTCAACTTACGCCAATACGCTTTTCCGCGACAGCGGGGAAGCCAAGGTCTTAGAGAAAATGGCGCATATACTGCCGGAGGACGCAGCGCATTTCGATAAGTATCTGGAGATTGGCGGGGACAGCTCGGCGGCTTTAGGTTATCTCGAAGGCTTCAAGGTTTACACCGGGGCTTACGATGAAGCGTTGAAAATCCTGGCGCTTGGCGAATCGATGGAGGCTTATTGGGCAGGTCCGATGGAGGAGGCGCGGATATACGCATTGATGGGGGAATTCGACCGGATTGAGCCACTGGTTTCGCAGTATGTGAATGCGCTTGTGGAAGGAGGCAGGATTCCTGAAACGGCGAAAGCTGAATACACCGATCATTATATCAAGCGGACCTTACGCAAGGCGAAAGCTTACGGGGAGGTTATAGAGTATATCATAAGCCAGGAAGGCTATGAAAACAATCCTGATGCCCTTTACGATATCGCCTGTTACAGTGCGTTGGCGGAGGAAAAGAACAAGGCTTTTAAATCTCTCCGTTTAGCGGCGAAAGCGGGTTTCAGCTTCCTTTCCCGAGCGGAAAAGGATGAAGACTTAGCCAGCCTCAAAGGCGGCGCGGAATGGGACGTAATCATCTCTGAATTCACTGTGAATTGGGAAAAGGGGAAGGCGGAGCGGCGGAAAGCGGCGCTCGCGGCTAAGATGGATATGGAAGCGCCGGAATGGGCGCTCCCCGACGGAAAAGGCGATACGGTCAGGCTGGAGGATTTGCGGGGCAAGGTAGTAGTGCTGGACTTTTTCGCCACCTGGTGCGCGCCCTGCTTGAAAGCGATGCCGGAAATTGACGAATTCACTCGGGAACATTCTGATGAGAAGGTGGCGGTGTTTTCCATTAACCTCTGGGAGAGAGGCAGGGAGAAGGTCAAGCGTTTTATGCGGGATAAAGACTATTCTATGGCGCTGCTTTTTGGCAGCAGGCAATTGGGCAATCTCTACGAGGTGAGGGGCATACCGACATTGTTCGTTATCGATAAGGAGGGTAAAATCCGCTATGAAGAGGTGGGTTACGAAGAAGGATTGAAGGAGAAACTGGGGTGGTGGGCGGAGGATTTGCTTGAATGATAAAGTAATACATTTTCTCAAATAATATAAGGAGTTGAGATGGAGAAGGACATTGTAATTTTATCCGGAGCGCGCACTCCGATGTCGGAGTACGCCGGGACTCCGGGAGCGGGTAAACTGAAAGACATCACCGCCTGCGAGCTGGGCGCGATTGCGGGAAGGGAGGCGCTGAAACGGTCAGGCCTCGACCCCAAGCTCATCGGGCACGTGGTGATGGGTAACGCTAATCAGGCTGGTTACGACGGGCTCTACGGCGCGCGGGATGTGGGGATTCGCATCGAAGAGATCGGACTTGAGGTGCCGGCTTTGACCGTGAACCGGATATGCGGTTCCGGGGCGCAGGCTATCGTTAACGGCGCCCAGATGATTATGCTGGGCGAAGCGGAAGCGGTTTTAGCGGGGGGGATGGAGAGTATGAGCCAAACCCCCTACGCCATTCGCGGTCTCCGGGGCACTCCCCCCAGATTTGGGCCCGGAGTGATGCTGGAGGACGTGCTGTTCCAATCCTTGAACCACCCGCTAATCAATATGTTTATGGCTCAAACCGCGGAGAAGGCGGCGCGGCAGTACGGAGTATCGCGGACTGACTGCGACGAATACGCCTATCTCACCCAGATGAGAGCCAAAGCGGCGATGGAAAATAACCTTTTCGAGGCGGAGAAAATTCCGGTGGAAATCAAGGACCGTAAGGGGAAAGTGACACTGGTTAACGAAGACGACCACGCCCGTCCCGACACTACACTGGAAGGATTGGCAAAGCTGAGAGCCGCCTTCGGCCGCAACGGACTGGTTACCGCGGGGAACGCTTCAGGGATAGTTGACGGGGGCGCGGCGGTGGTGGTTACCTCTGGGAAAGTGGCAAAGCGTGAAGGTCTGAAACCGGTGGCGCGCCTTGTCGATTGGGGTATCGCCGCTTTGGACCCGACTGTAATGGCTTTGGGACCGGTTCCCGCGGTTATAAAGGTCCTGGAAAAAACCGGGATGAAACTGGAGGATATCGACCTTATCGAAATCAACGAGGCTTTCGCGCCTCAGACTGTGGCTTGCGAGCGGGCTTTGGGACTCGACCGTGAAAAGTTCAACGTCAACGGCGGAGCAATCGCCTGGGGACATCCTTTAGGCGCTACCGGCTGTGTGCTGACCATTAAACTGATTAACGAGATGCGCCGCCGGGGCGCTAAATACGGGATTTCCACGATGTGCATCGGCGGCGGGCAGGGGATTGCGCTGCTGGTTGAAATCGTGAATAGTTAAACGGTGAACTAGTTAAACGGTGAACTGGTTAAACGGTCTGGCAAATATTGATAGAGAGTATGGCTTCAATCAAAGATTTTAAAGATTTGCGGGTTTGGCAGCTTGGAATGGAGATTGTCTCGACAATTTATAGCGTTACACGATATTTTCCAAGAGAAGAAATATGGGGACTTACAAATCAAATGCGAAGAGCCAGTGTTTCAATTCCTGCAAACATATCCGAAGGACATATTAAAGGCCAAACAAAGAAATTCGCCAGATTTCTGAACATTGCTCTTGGGTCTTGCGCGGAATTGGAGACTTTGGTATTAATCGCTGAAAATCAATCTTATATTGACGGTGAGCAGTCTAAACAATTGATTGAATTGATTCTTTCTGAGTCAAAGCAAATAAGTTCACTTAGAAAAAGACTGAAAACCTTCGATTAATACTGTTTAACTGTTTAACTGTTTAACTAACAATAAACCATCGAATTTATAAGGAATTAAGAAATGGAAATAAAACGAGTCGGCGTGCTCGGCTGCGGATTGATGGGAGCGGGGATTGCTCACACCGCGGCCCGAGCCGGATTTCCCACCATAGTCCGGGAAATCAACCAGGAACTTCTGGATAAAGGCCTGAACAACATCTACGGCTATATCGAGAAGGGCATCAGCCGGGGCAAAGTAACAGTTTTCGAACTGCGCCAGGTGAAAAATCACCTTACCGGCGCTACGGAACTGGGCGCTTTGAAAGACTGCGACATTATTATCGAGGCGGTTCCGGAAAACCTGGAACTGAAGAACGGTCTCTTCGCCGAATTGGACCGTATCGTGGGTAAAGACACCATCTTCACCTCCAACACTTCGTCGCTGAAAGTGGTGGATATGGCTCGTTCCACAAAGCGTAAAGACCGCTTTATCGGCACACACTTTTTCAACCCGGTGCCAGTGATGAAATTAGTGGAGATTGTCCGAACCGATGAGACCTCGGATGAAGCCTTCGAGGCGGCGATGGAATTCGCGCGTCAATTGGACAAGGTTCCGGTGGCCTGCATCGATACCACCGGCTTCGTGGTCAACCGGCTGCTGGTGCCTTATCTGCTGGACGCTATCCGGGCTTTCGAGGCGGGAATCGCTTCGGTGCAGGACATCGACAATGCGATGATGCTGGGCTGCGGCTATCCTATGGGGCCGCTGACCCTGCTCGACTTCGTAGGACTGGAAACCACACATTACATCGCAGGGATTATGAGCGAAGAGTTCAAACTGCCCCAATACGAATCCCCGAAACTGTTGCAGAAGATGGTGGACAAGGGCTGGTATGGCAAGAAGAAGAAGGTGGGATTCTACGATTATTCCCAGGGGATTCCGGCGCCTAACGATGAGGGATTGAAGGGGCTACTCGAATCGTAATCCATAATATAACTTAACTTATCCCTCATAAGGAGGAATACTCGCGATGGAATTTCGTGAACCTTTGGATCAGCTTATCCATTCCCCCCTGGATTTCACTAAGGGACTGAATTTCCCTCCGCCGGAGCGGATTAGAATCTACGATTCGACCCTGCGGGACGGGGAGCAGTCTCCGGGGGTAGCTTTTTCTCCGGGACAGAAGTACGAGCTTGCTAAGGCTATGTCCGACGTCGGTGTGGATATAATGGATTTGGGATTTCCCATGGCGGCGATTTCCGACCGGCACGCTTTGCAGCTTATAGTCCAGGGCAAGCGCAAAGGGGAAATCCGGGAGGATGTGGAACTGTTAGTGATGTGCCGCTCCAATCCCAAGGACATCGACGTAACTATCCAGACCTTGAAGGAAATCAATGTCGATATCAACGACATTACCTTCTTCATTTTCACTTCCGGTTCCGACCTGCACCTTAAGTACAAGATAGGTCCCACCCTGTTGAAATATATGGGACGGGACAAATCGGAATGGCTCGACCTGCCGGTGGAGTTTTACCGGGAGGCGAATTTGAAGATGATGGGCGACGCTATCCGCTACGCCTGCAGCAAGGGAATATGTTCGATTGAATTCGGCGGCGAGGACGGCAGCCGGGCTGACCTGGACTATACTATTGACCTTGCCAAGGCGGGATATGCGGCTGGCGCCACGCGTTACAGTTTTCCAGACACTGTGGGCTGCTTTTCACCGGAGGGCGTGGATTATTATATCCCCCGCATCGTTAATGAATTCCCCGGCCAAGACCTGGTGGTGCATTTCCACAACGATTTCGGTATGGCGGGGATTAACACCCTGCGGGCGATGAGCCACGGTATCAATATTCCAACCTGCACCGTGAACGGAATGGGGGAACGGGCGGGCAACGCGCCTCTGCACGAAGTGGTGGTGGGGCTTAAGCTTCTGTACGGTGTCGAACTGCCGCACTTCAATTATGACAAACTGCGTGAACTGAAGCGGATGGTGGAGGAGTATTCCGGCATACCCTGCGCCGCCAACACCCCTATTATTGGCGAAGGTGTTTTCCTCCACGAGTCGGGGATACATACCGCAGGATTGCTCATCGACAAATCCATTTACCAGGTCATTGACCCGGAACTGGTGGGCGCTGAAATCAAGTACGTATTCGGTAAACACTCAGGTGAAGCCGCGGTGCGGGCGGTGCTGGAGCAGCCAATATATAGGGAAGGCTTGGCTCGCGACGGCGTGGAAATTACGGAAGAGCTGATTCAAGCGGTGACTGTCTTCGTGAAGGACGCCCGGCAGAAACGCACCCGTTCCGACAGTTTCCTCAACGCCACCGAAGCTTTCTATCGGGAGTATGAACACCTGGGGATTTCGGAACTGCGACTGGTAGAGCTGGCTTCAACCATCGGCCGCCTGATGAAGGAGGGTCTATTTAAACCAAAATTGAACAATGTGAAGTGACAAAGGGCGTTGGAGGAGATAGCTCAAACGATGATTCAAAAGGAGCGTATTCACCAGGCTAAATCCGTTCCTTTCAGGGGTGGGCGCTATATTCTGTACTGGATGCAGGCTTCTCAAAGGACCAGATTTAATCACGCCTTAGAGTATGCGGTTGCGGAAGCGAACCGGCTTGACCTGCCGCTGGTTGTGGGATTCGTTTTAACCGGCGGCTTCCCGGAGGCGAACCTCCGCCACTATACCTTTATGCTGGAGGGGCTGGCAAATATTGCAGACTCGCTCAAGAGGAGGGGAATAGCCTGGGCGCTCCGGTGGGGGGATATGGTCGAAGAGGTGCTGAAGCTGGCGGCTAATGCGGCGCTGGTGGTATCTGATGCAGGTTATCTCCGGATCCAGCGCCAGTGGCGGCGGGAGGTGGCTGAGCGCTTGAATTGTTCTTTTACACTGGTGGAAAGCGATGTGGTCGTCCCGGTTGCCATGGTTTCAGACAAAGAGGAGATCGGCGCAAGGACGCTGCGCCCTAAGATTCACCGGTGTTGGGGCGATTTTCTACAGCCTCTCCCTGAACTTATTCCCCGGCGCAGCGGATTTGACGCTTATGTGAACGGCATAGACATCCGTGAAGGGATTGGACTGTTGGAGGGTTTGCTCATCGACCGCAGAGTGGCTCCGGTCCATGCTTTCAAGGGCGGTCAGGATGAAGCGCGGCGGAGGCTCCGACTCTTTATAGAGACTAATCTTGTACGGTATCACGAATTATCACGCGATCCCGCTGAAGCTTATCAGTCGGATTTGAGCCCCTATCTCCATTTTGGTCATATTTCTCCGGTGGAGGCTGCGCTGGAGGTGATGGATTCCGACGCGCCGCCTGCATCGAAGGAGGCTTTCCTGGAACAACTTATAGTGCGGCGGGAACTCAGCGCAAACTTTGCGCACTACAATCCGTATTACGACCGGTATGAAGGAGCGGTTCCGGGATGGGCGAAGGAGAGCCTGAAGCGGCATAGAGCAGACCAACGGACGTACTTGTATACACTGGAGCAACTGGAAGAGGCTCGCACCCACGATGAATACTGGAATGCGGCTCAGAAAGAGATGTCGCTGACCGGAAAGATGCACAATTATATGCGGATGTACTGGGGGAAGAAAATAATTGAATGGACAGAAAGCCCTGAAGAAGCTTTTAGAACTATGCTCTACCTCAACAATAAGTACGAACTTGACGGGCGCGACCCTAACGGCTTTGCCGGAGTAGCCTGGTGTTTCGGCAAACATGACCGGCCCTGGCAGGAACGGCCGGTGTTCGGCAAAGTGCGCTATATGAACGCTCAGGGGCTGGAGAGAAAATTCAAAATAGCTGATTATGTTAAGCGAATAGAATCGATTGAATATGAGTTCGCGTAAACGTTTATCATCATTAGAATTAACGAAATGGATTGGACTACAATATTAGCAGTCGTTGCCGCTTTCATCCTTTTTATTGTCGGACTGGTAGGGCTGGTATTGCCGGTTTTGCCGGGGATACCGTTGATATGGCTGGGGACCTTAATATACGCGATTGCCACCGGATTCGAAAAAATCGGGGATTGGGAGCTGGCGCTTTTCACCGGGCTGACCGTCTTTTCGCTGGTGGTCGATTACACCGCCAACATTGTCGGCGCTAAGAAGTTCGGCGCGGGCAAATGGGGCATCGCCGGAGCGATTCTGGGACTCATTATCGGGCTGATTGTTGCGGGCCCAATAGGGCTAATTTTTGGGCCGCTGGCGGGAGCCATCGTCGGCGAACTCATCGCCGGCAAGTCCGGCGGCCGGGCGCTGAAAGCGGGTTTCGGAGCGCTGGTGGGATTCTTGGCCGGGGTGGTGGTGAAGCTCGCCATCGCCTTGACCATAATCGGGGTGTTTGTATGGCAAATATTGTGACGGGGGGGATTTGCCTTGCTCTATTTGTAGGGGCGAACGGCAGTTCGCCCTTACATAAATATGTGAAAAGATTTATCGTAATCAATATATCCATAAACCGGCGGCGTCTTGGATAAAACACTATGCGTAACACTTTAATAATATTGACTATTCTATCCTGTACAAGAGTTTCGCTTTTTGCCCAGCCGATACCCGACAAGTGGCTTGAGGCGGATAAAAACACTCTGCGCCTATCCCCCTCGGATTTCCCCGATTTACCCCCGGAAATCGCCGGTTTCCTCGCCGAGGGAGGATACACCATCCCCCAGTGTTTCGATACGGAAGAGCCGCACAATGTCATCCGGGGCGAGTTCACGGTTCCGGGGCAGACCGATTGGGCGGTGTTAGCTTCAAAGGAGCGGGTGTCGGCGATATTCGTGTTCCGGGGCGGCTCGATTGAGGATTACTATAAGCTCGCCGAAGCTCCTGATAAGAATTATCTGGAGGGAGTCGGAGGGAATAAAATCGGATTTTTCCGGGCGATTGGACTTGCTGACGAAAAATTCATTATTGGTCATTACCAAGCCTACGGCGGAACCAAACCGCCGCCAATCGACCATTTTGGTATCGAAGACACTTTCGGCTACTCAGGGTCGAGGGTTTGGTATTGGCACGAGGGGAAGTGGATGAAATTGACGGGGGCGGATTAGGGGGATATTTGTTTTCAGGAAATTCCGTTGGATACGGAGATTCGGCGACAAGATATATGTGTTTGTAAAATGGTGGGTTAAGAACCCATCCAACTATAAATAAATGTGAGGTAATTATGTATAGATATCTTCGAATCTTAATAATCGTTTATGCTTCAATGTTTTACATAACTTGTTCGCCATTAATAAATAATAAGAAAACAATGAAGCTCTATTATTAGAAGACTTACTTTCATGAAAGTAAGGAAATAGTCCTGATAGGAATCAAGGGGATTATAACAGGACCAGATGGGAGAGTGCTTTTTGATACCTTAAACGGATATATTGATAGAGGTAAAAAGTATTTTATAATTGATTTAAAGAAAGTTGAATATATTAGTAGTTCTGGTATTGGATTACTAATCTCTGTATCACAGATTGTTCGAAAGTCTAATGGCAAATTAAAGTTAGTGCAAATCAATGATAATGTATATTCTACACTTAGAATCACACATTTGATTCTTGAGTTTGAAACTTACGATACAATTAAAGAAGCTATTAATAGTTTTTCTGAATAGCATTATTCAGGATATTTACTTTGAATTGAATAATCCAGTAGGGTGGGTTCTTAACCCACCACTTGATTTTATTGAATTTAACTAATCAAAATGCCCGAATACAGGAGAGCGTATCAACCAGGTGGATATTATTTTTTCACCGTAACGACCTTTAAGAGGAAGCCTTTTCTTACTGAAGAGTCTGCGGGGATGTGTTTCAAACACGCTTGGCAAAAGGTTAAAAAGGTGAGACCATTTGAAACGATAGCGTTTTGTTTATTACCGGACCATCTTCACTGTATCTGGCGGCTTCCTGAAAATGATGTGGATTATTCTCAGCGATGGGCTTCGATTAAATCGATTTTCAGCCGGGAATATTCTAAGAATGGAGCGATTGAAATTAATAGTGGCATATCGAGAATTAACAAATCGGAAAGAGCCTATTGGCAAAGACGCTTTTGGGAACATCTGATTAAAGATGATGTAGACTTGAACCGGCACATCGATTACATTCATTACAATCCGATAAAACATGGATTAGTTGAAAATCTTGAAGATTGGCCTTGGTCAACTTACCATCGATACATAAGGGATGGATATTATAATGATAGCCGTAAGTTGGAAACGATAGAGGATGATTTTCAAGCAGGGGAGTGATGTTATTAAAGATGGTGGGTTAAAACACACACTACAGGATAAGCTATTAATAATTGGTGGGTTAAAACACACACTACAGGATAAATTATTAATATTTGGTGGGTTAAGAACCCACCCTACAACTATGCGATTCAAAGGATATAAAACAGTGCGTAAAAGAACATATGAAGACTGCAGTTATTGCGGTGGAAAAGTCATCGAGAAAGCGATGACTAAGGATTGCTGGTGGGGTGAACGGCTGGTGGCTTTGGTCAATGATGTGCCCACCGGTGTCTGCGTTCAGTGCGGAGAAAGATTCTACAAAGCGGAAGTGTTGAAAAAGGTCGAAACAATCATTGAGAAACGAGAAAAAATGTCTTCAATGGAGGTTCCAGTGGGTGAGTTTGAAGGAGAATGATGGAGTATATTGAATCCCACCCTACATATCGATTTCTAATATCTTATATAACATATCTTATCTCTAATTTCAAGGAGGACTTATGTCACTCGATTGGCTGCCCCGGGAAGGGGAACTGAAAAATCACGACCTCTGGGGAGACGAATGGTTCGGGACTGAGCCGCCCTGCACGATGTACCAACTGAAACCGATAATCGACCCGGAAGGCAAGGCGGTGGACGGGCTCTACACCGCCTGGATAACCTTGAACAATCCCAAACAGTTCAATTCCTACACCACGGCGATGGTGAAGGGCGTCATCGCCGGTTTCAACCGGGCTTCGACCGACCGGCGGGTGGTGGCGGTGGTGTTCACCGCGGCGGGGAACCGGGCTTTTTGCACCGGAGGCAACACCAAGGAATACGCCGAGTATTATTCCGGCCGCAACACGGAATACGGGCTCTATATGGACCTGTTCAACGGGATGGTGGACGCGATATTGAACTGCAAGAAGCCGACTGTCTGCCGGGTGAACGGAATGCGCGTGGCTGGCGGGCAGGAAATCGGTATGGCTTGCGATTTGGCGGTGGCGGCGGATACCGCGATATTCGGCCAGGCCGGCCCCCGGCACGGCTCCGCTCCCGACGGCGGCTCCACCGACTTTCTCCCCTGGTATCTGACCATCGAGGATGCGATGTGGAACTGCATCTCCTGCGAATTGTGGTCGGCGTACAAGATGAAGCGTCTGGGATTGGTGAGCCGGGTGGCGCGGGTGATTAAGGAAGGGGATAAGTTCATCCCCAATCCGGCGGTGGTCACCGACAAATGGGTCGATGACGGCGAAATCGTTTACGGCGACTTTAAGCGAGGGGGAGAGGGCAAAGCTGCGCGCGAGTTCCTGAAAACGGCGGCCGTCGATTTCGCAATGCTGGACAAGGAGGTGGAGAAGATTGTCTGGAATTTCACCAACCTTTTCCCCGGCTGCCTGATTAAATCCATCGACGGCATCCGGCAGAAGAAGAAATTCTTCTGGGACCAGACCAAACTTGCCAACCGGCACTGGCTGGCGGCGAATATGCAGGGGGAGGCTTTACTCGGTTTCCACGCCTTCAACACCCGGAAAATCACCGGCGCCGACGTCATCGATTTCATCAAGTACCGGCAGATGCTGGCTGAAGGGCATCCGATGGACGAGGAGCTGTTCGAGGCGGTGCTGGGCAAACCTCAATAGGAGCTGGGTGTTAGGCGCTGGGAGCTGGTTTAACGGTTTACTAAATAGACACTTCGAGGAGTGTGATTTGGGAGGCGGGTTGTTCCCCGCAAACCTTGCAGGGGAGATATACCCCGTTTGCTGTGACTATTATATTTTGGCGTCACCCAGACATAATAAGGAGCAAATTACATATCCATAAGCGAGGAGTCGTATTATGTCTTCGTTAAAAATCTGCGGAATAGCGGTGATTATTTTCACTGGTCTGTTCTGGTTGTCGGCGGGAGCTTTCGCGGGCGAAGGATGCAAGAGGCCGTGCAGCGGTAAATCCTGTCAATGGACCTGCGAATTTATCACGGAGGACGCGGAATTCGTTTCCGCCGGTTCCAATCCCTATTTCATTCTGCAGCCGGGCTACCGGCTGGTATTCGAGGAGGAAGACAAAAAGGGGGGCGAAAAGCTCATCATCACCGTCTTGGATGAAACCAAGAAGGTGGGGAATGTGGAAACCCGTGTAGTGGAGGAGCGGGAATTTGAGGGCGGAGAGCTGAAGGAAATATCCCTGAACTACTTCGCTATAAGTAAAAAGACCAACGGCGTGTTCTATTTTGGGGAAGCGGTGGATATCTACAAAGAGGGGAAAGTGGTCAAACACGAAGGCGCCTGGTTATCCGGCGAAAACAACGCCAAATTCGGACTGATGATGCCCGGAATCGTCCTCCTCGGCGCAAAATACTACCAGGAAATCGCTCCTAAAATAGCGATGGACCGGGCGGAAGTTAAGGCGATGGGATTGACTGTCAAGACCAAAGCGGGCGAGTTCAACGATTGTGTCAAGATGGAAGAGACCAATCCGCTGGAGGCGGGCGAGAAGGAATACAAGGTCTATGCGCCTGGTGTGGGTTTGATAATCGACGGCGCGCTCAGTCTGGTGGAATACGGGTATAGCGAGGAAAAATAGGCGCTGGAAAGGGGAGTAATTCGGTTTTCAAAGATATCACGATAAAGGAGCGGTGATTAACCGGGTAAAAACACTGTTCGCGGCTACGCTGGTTTTTTTACTGGCGCCGGCGGTATTGGGGCAGGATTCGACATCGGTCAAGGCGGTGAAGACCTACCGGCACGGTCTTCAAGTAAAACCGCTGGATCCGATTTTCGGCAAATACACGATGGGATATGAGTTCCTGATTAACCAGAGACACGGGCTGTATTTCGAAGGCTCCCTGATGGATTCGCCGCATAGTCTGGGAAACATTGTGACTTTCGGTTACTGGCGGCACCGCGAGGGGCGGATGGGCGGGAAATTTTGGGGACCGTTCCTCAAAATCGCCGATTATGAAGCCGAGGTGAAAGAGAAGACCGACGAGGGAACTTTTTGGCGGCGCTACTCCATCGAATCTGTCGCGATTGGCCTTTGCACCGGGAAGCGGTGGCTTTACAAGTCCGGCTTCAGCATCGTGTTCCGGGTGGGATACGGCTATCCCTTCGTCGATTTCAAATGGAAAGGTCCCAAACCCGAGGAGGGCGCGGGGTTGATCGAGGGTATGCTGTGGATAATGGAGGGCTTGAGCGGGGAGTTGTCGATTGGCTGGAGTTTTTAAACTTGTTACTCGTTGCTGGTTGCTCGTTACTCGTTACTCGTTATGCGTTATCTCAGGTCTTTAGCGCAGCGGAGACCTGACATTGAAAAAAAGGATTCTGTCATTGCGAACGAAGTGAAGCAATCGGGTGATTTAGAAGAAGAAACTGGTCAGGATAACTGAATACCCGCTTACCGGTGGCGGCGATGATATGTAGGTCGGCTTATTCAAAGCCGACAAACACCCGTGCCGCCGGGTCTCCGCACCCGGCGGAATTACGGAGGGTCTGAAAGACCCGCCCTGAAAACGGGGCGTATTGTCATTCCCGCGAAAGCGGGAATCCAGCCTTTCCCCCCTTTGGAAAAGGGGGGCAGAGGGGATTTTAAATCACTGAATTGCACAGAAGGCACAGAGAACACAGAAAATTCCGAATCGCTGATGAATACAGATGAACGCTGATGACGCAGATGTGAGGGAGTTCGACTGAACACCTGAATTGACGCATCAGATTATACTACAATTATTGCTATATAACGCGATGTTTTGTAGGGGTTTAATATATTAAATCCCTACTTGAAGTGTGCTACAATGTTGATTGTCAACACCAACACCTGTTTGCCGGTGGCGGCGATGATATGTAGGTCGGCTTATGCAAAGCCGACAAACCCCCGCGCCGCCGGGTCCCAGCGCCCGGCGGAATTACGGCGGGTCTGAATGACCCGCCCTACAAACGATGCGTATTGTCATTCCCGCGAAAGCGGGAATCCAGCCTTTCCCCCCTTTGGAATAAGGGGAGCAGAGGGTATTTGAAACACAGAATAGCGCTGAAATCACAGAAAACACAGAAAATTCCGAATCGCTGATGAATACAGATGAACGCTGATTGCGCTGATTGTAGGAGGGGCAGATAAGTGGCTGATAAAGTAGCCAATAATGGTCTTAGTTTTAAATAGATATCGATTTAATGAATATAATAAGGTATTATATATATTAGATATAAATTACTCTTAAGGAGGTATAATGAAAAAGATTAAAAAGGAAAAAGCCATTGTACTCTTAACAGAATTAATTCACGAAATAGACACTTTAGGGTATAAAGGGATAAATAGCATAGCGTTCAAACAGTTTATAAAACTTGCACAATCGAGAATATCGGGTATATTTGGTTCTGAAAGCACCCATTTGAAGTCATTTAACGATATTTATTACACACCACCAGGAATTACCTTATCAGGTATGAATGCTGGTATGTATGCGAAAACATTTCTTAAGGGATTAGACGAAGCTCGAGCATTGCTTGTAGCATTGAAAGATGAATAGATAATTTTTGGGAAGACGAGACAAATAGGTATAAACAATTTCATTTTAGAACAGATGAGATTGAAAAACCTCAAATTAAGTCAAGGAAGATATTCATTGTTCATGGTCATGATGAGAAAGCGCTTAAATCTGCAAGAAACATGGTGTTCGAATTAGGATTGGAGCCCGTTAGTCTCTCTTATAGAGAATCTAAAGGACAGACTATAATCGAAAAGCTTGAACGAATCTCGAGAGAATGTTGTTTTGCAATAGTGTTACTTACTCCTGATGATGAAGGAAAATCAAAAAGTGAAAAGAGATTAAATGCGAGAGCGCGACAAAATGTTGTTCTTGAATTGGGTTATTTTTATGCTTTGCTTGGTCGAGAAAAAGTATTAGTCGCTTATAAAGATGGTGTGGAAAAACCTTCAGATATTCATGGGATTATTTATTATAAATTTAATAAAGATGTTTCTGAGATTAGAAGTGATTTAATAGAAGAACTCAGTGCGTGCAAAATAGAATTTAAAATATAAAGAAAAAGGGACTTTTTATGTGCAACCTACTTAAATCCAAATCCGCCATCGTAACCGGCGGCTCCCTTGGTATCGGGA
Organism: uncultured bacterium; assembly: GCA_964421875.1. GTDB lineage: Bacteria > Electryoneota > Tariuqbacteria > Tariuqbacterales > Tariuqbacteraceae > CAYQZD01. The sequence continues at coordinate 6,242 of CAYQZD010000044.1, read as the reverse complement.
CCGCCATCAGTCTCGACCTGGCGCGCAACGGCGCCAATGTCGCCCTGAACTACCGCAAGCACGCCGAAGAGGCGGAACAAGTGGCGGCGCAGTGCCGCGAAATGGGAGTCAAGGCGATGGCGATCAAGGCGGACGTATCCAGTTTCGCCGACGCTCAGGCGATGGTGGACAAGGTGGCCGCCGAATGGGGCAGACTGGACATCCTGGTCTGCAACGCCGGAATCAACTGGGACGGCGTCATCTGGAAGATGACCGAGGAGCAGTGGGACACGGTCATCAACATTGACCTCAAAGGGTATTTCAATTACATCCGCGCCGCCGCGCCGGTGATGCGGGGTCAGCAGTACGGCCGCATCGTCAATTTAACCTCCATCAACGGCCTGCGGGGGAAATTCGGCCAGACAAATTATTCCGCCGCCAAAGCCGGCATCGTCGGACTAACTAAAGCCGCCGCCAGGGAACTGGGAAACAAGGGCGTCACGGTCAACGCCGTAGCGCCGGGACTCATTTTAACGGCGATGATGGACGCTATGCCGGAGGAAGCCAAGCAGGCCTCCCTGAGCGAAACCGTGCTGAAACGCCTGGGCGAACCGGACGATGTGGCGCATCTGGTGAGCTTCCTCGCCTCCGACAACGCCCGCCATATAACCGGCGAGGTGATAAAAGTAGATGGAGGGCAGTATATTTAGTCGCTGGGCGCTGGGGACTGGGTTCTGGTAAAGATTTGCTTAGGGGATCATTATGTCCGAGATAAAAAGTTATAGAGATTTACGTATTTGGCAGCAGGGGATAGAAATCGTTAAGAGGATTTATTCTCTAACGAGATTATTCCCCAAAAGTGAAATGTACGGATTAGCAAGTCAAATACAAAGAGCCGCAGTCTCTATACCTTCAAATATCGCTGAAGGCCATAATCGTTATCACAAGAAGGAATTTTCTCAATTTTTAAATATTGCGTTGGGTAGTTGTGCTGAGCTTGAAACGCAATTGATCATCGCCAAAGAATTAAAATATATTTCGGAAGACGAATGTAATTCAATATTTGAGATGATTGATACAGAGGGAAAACAAATCCGTTCATTGTTTTCGAAATTAACCAGCACCTAGCACCCAGCACCCAGCACCCAGCACCTTTTATTAGCTGTAGTAAATATACAATTTAAAATAGGAAAGCATAGTATGGAATTATCCGACATCATCGCCGTATCCGCCTGCCGGACGCCGATGGGAAGTTTCGGCGGAACCCTGAAAAATATGCACTCCTGCCAGGTCGGCGCAGCAGCGGTTAAAGCCGCAGTTCAGCGCTCAGGTATCGAACCGGGGCAAATCGACGATGTTATCCTCGGCTCCTGCCGCCAAGCGGGCAACGGGGTCAATCCCGCAAGAACCGCCGCAGTCTGGGGAGGCATCCCCAAGGAAGTCCCCGCCATCACCCTGAATATGGCTTGCCCCTCCGGGATGCGGGCCATGGCGATGGCTTCCCGCCAAATCAGGCTGGGGGACAACGAAATCGTATTGGTGGGCGGATTCGATTCGATGTCCACCATCCCTTACCTCTTTAAAAACGCCCGCTGGCAGGGTTTCAAAATGGGCGACAAGAAGCTGGAAGACGGCTGGTCCGATTCCATCGACCCGGTGATAGGGCAGGGGATGGGCGGCACCGCGGAAAACCTGGTGGAGAAGTACGGCATCCCCCGCGAAGAGATGGACGAATTCGCCGCCCGCTCCCATGAAAAAGCGCATGAAGCCTGGGAAAAGGGGCTCTTCAACGACGAAGTAATCTCCATCACCGTCCCCCCGGCGCATCGGAAAGCCGATCCGGTGGAGTTCAGCCGCGATGAAACTATCCGTTACCCGGTGAACCGCGAAAAGCTGGGGAAACTCCCCGCCGTGTTTAAAAAGGACGGCAGCGTGACTGCCGGGAATTCCTGCGGAATGTCAGACGGCGCCTGCGCCTTAGTGATGACCTCGCGGGACAAAGCGAAAGCGCTGGGCTTGAAGCCGCTGTTCTCGCTGCTGGGTTACAGCCAGATAGCGGTTCCCAACGAGACGATGGGCGAGGGTCCGGGAGTGTCCATCCCCGCGGCGCTTGAATACGCCGGGATGTCGCTGGAGGATATGGACCTTATCGAAGCCAATGAGGCGTTCGCCGCCCAGATGCTGTCCAACCAGCGGATGCTGAAATGGGACCCTGACAAGGTCAATGTAAACGGCGGCGCTATCGCTCTGGGGCATCCCACGGGAATCTCCGGGGCGCGCATCGTTATCACCCTCTATTACGCGCTGAAAAATCACGACAAGGAATTCGGCGTCGCGGGTATCTGCGGCGGCACCGGAGTAAGTATGGCGATGGTGATTAAAAGGGAACAGTAAACCGAAAACCGAAAACCGAATACCGATAATCGATAGAAGGATTCTTTAAAGGCAGAGGTGAAGTATGTCCCAATATCAACATATCAAGGTTGAAGAGAAGATAGGACGGGTCGATATTGTCCTGAACACGCCCCCGCTGAACATCCTCACCATCGCTATGATGGAGGAGATCTGCGATGCGGTGGAAAAAGCCTCCGGTGACCGGAGCCTGCGAGCGCTGGTTTTCAAGTCGGAGGGGAAACATTTTTCCGTAGGCGCGGATGTGTCTGAACACACGGAAGAGATGGTGGAGGCGATGATAGAAGTGTTCGGGCGGATGTTCCGCTATATCAGCGAGTTCCCCGGAATCACGGTGGCGGCGGTCGATGGTTCAGCGCTGGGGGGAGGATGCGAGCTGGCGACTTTTTGCGACATCGTCCTCGCTTCCGACCGGGCGAAATTCGGACAGCCGGAGATTCAAGTGGGAGTGTTCCCGCCGGTGGCGGTAGTGATTCTGCCCCACCTGATGGGGCGCAACCGCGCGTTGGAACTTATCGCCAGCGGGAGGGTCATTTCTGCGGAGGAGGCGGAGCGTATGGGACTGGTGAACCACGTTTTCCTCTCGATCGAATTTCCCCTGGAGGTGAACAAGTTCGTATCGGGGATAACCGCTCAAAGCGCCGCCGTCATCGCCGTAACCAAGAAAACCCTCGACCGCTGTATGTTCCTCCCGGTGCGCGAAGCCCTGCGCAAAGCGGACGAAACCTACCTCGACGAACTGATGCGCCTGGACGACGCCCACGAAGGACTGGCAGCGTTTCTGGAGAAACGCAAAGCAGAGTGGAAAAACAGATAGGCGCTGGGGGCTGGGTTCTGGGCGCTGGAGTCGTAGGGTGGGTTTCAACCCGCCAAGCGTTTGTGCGGCAGAATCCCCGCACTCTGTTGCGATTGAATAGTGAATTTCGACTTCCAAAATTCGTTTAATTCGTTGTGAATCTAACCCTGTAGGGTGGGTTCTTAACCCACCAATATACATTGCCTTATGGTCATAGTAGGGCGGAATCTCATTCCGCCGCCTGGTTCGACTTTGATAATCCGCTTAATCCGCTTAATCTGCTGTGAATCTGTATTCGTAGGGTGGGTTCTTAACCCACCAATAAACTGAAAATACAGAAAACACAGAAAAGACAGGAGGAGAAAAAATGCCGACTTATGATGTGTATAATCTGGTGTTTCCTGATTATTGCAATGAGATGACCATATTTGGATATAGGTTTATAAGAGTTGATAATTATGAATCTAAAGTTAAAAACCTATATCACCTTGCGCCAATGGATGGTGAGTTTAAAATTCCTGTAAAAATCGGTGTTCATTCAATTACAGCGAAAGTTGAAATAGAAGATAAAGAGGAAGCCTCTGTTATTGATTGGGTTAATACTAATACAACAGCTTTAGATGACATTCTTCTATTGATTTCATTGTTCACGAGAAGGAAAGTATTTAAACATGACGAACAATTAGCAGAGAAGAATATTCCAATAGTAGATCCGAGGATTTTCCCAGGTGGAAAGGTTCTTTTAACTTCATTAAGAAACAATTTTCATAAAGGTGTATATCCTAATGAATGCGATAAGTATTTTGAAAATGGTTTGAACCAAGTGTACGAAAACATAAGAAATCCTGAATGGATAAAACTATACGGAAATGGGCATTTCCTATTTATGCTTGAAGACGCTATCTCACAATTGCACATAGAGCCAATGTTTACATTATGTTGGATCATATGGGAACATCTTTATTGGCATATATATAGACAAATATCTATTGAACAGAAAGTTAAGAGGAGTTCAAAAAGAGAAGAGATTCTGTTTATATTGAATAAATATACTCTATTTCGAAGGTTCAGCAAGGAAGATAATGAAATTGCAAGTAGACTATTTTCTGAAGTACGCAATAAACTTATGCACTATGGGAAGTTTTCCAACACTTGTTCTAATTATAAGGAATGTTTTGAGGATTCACCGTTAGGCGATGCCAATGTTTTTACACATTTAACTGAAATGTTGGCTATAAAGATTTTAAATATGAATCCCTTAGATAAATTTGGATGTGAGCAAATTATGTCAGATAGAATCAAGAAATCAAAATCCCAATCAAAATAAACACAGGTAACCAATGTTCTCAAAATTTAAAGAATGGTACGATAACCGGCACGACTACGCCCGCGCCTGGAAACAGAACACTGGCGGTAAAGTGATGGGCTGCTTCTGCTCCTATGTGCCGGAGGAAATCTTGGTGGCGGGGAAGGTCCTGCCGGTGAGGGTGCTCGGTTCTCACGAGCCGCAGAATGTCACCGAGCCTTATCTATTCGGGATGTTCTGCCCCTTCTGCCGGGACGTTTTAGCGCAGGGGCTGAAAGGGCGCTACGACTATCTGGACGGCGTCACCCTGGCGCAGTCCTGCCTGCACCTGCGGCAGTCCTATGTGGCTTGGCGCGAACATGTGGCGCCGAAAGTCCCCTTCGACCACTACATTTACACCCCTAATAAAGTGCAGACCCGCGCCGCCACCCCCTATATGAAGAGCGAGTTCGAAGCCTACCGTAAAGCGGTGGAAAACCTCATCGGGCGGGAAATCACCGTCGAAGACCTCGACCGCGGCATCGAAGCCGTTAACCGCAGCCGCGATTTGATGCATCAAGTTTACGAATTCCGCAAGGGCGCCGATCCCAAACTCACCGGGCTGGAAGCGATGTATATGACTGTTTCCTCGATGTGGGTGGATAAAGAAGAGCATTCGGCGGAAATTGAACGCATACTGCCGCAGCTCCCGGACCGCCAACTCGACCGCGACACCGGAGTGCGGCTGATGATTGTCGGCAGCGAGGATGACGATACCGCCTTCATCGAAATGGTGGAGAATGTGGGGGCGACCGTGGTGGTGGACGACCACTGCACCGGCACCCGCTATTTCTGGAACCAGGTCGAACCCGCCGCCGACCGGATGTGGGCTGTCGCCGACCGCTATGTGAAGCGGCCCCCCTGCCCCACCAAAGACTGGGAAGAGCGCTGGCGCTTCCCCCATATATTGAATCTGGCGCAGGACTTCGACGCTCAGGGGGCGATAATCATCCAGCAAAAATTCTGCGATCCCCACGAATGCGACATTATGCCGCTCAGGCAGTTCCTGGATGAGAACGACATCCCCACGTTATTTCTGGAGTTCGATGTCACCGTGCCTTTGGGGCAGTTCCGGGTGCGGGTGGAAGCGTTCTTAGAAATGATAGCGGCGGAGGATCTTTTTTAGCTGCAAGCTGCAAGATTCGAGTTGCGAGTCAAAATTCAGGAGATTATACATTTGTATCGAGACCTTATTGCATGGCAAAAGGCTTATAAATTCACAATTGAAGTGTACAAAGCCACAAAGAACTTTCCCAAAGAAGAACTTTTTGGATTAACTTCTCAGATGCGGAGGGCAGTTGCGTCCATTCCCGCGAATTTGGCTGAAGGCAGTATGCGTCAATCTAATAGAGAATATAAACAATATATTCATATTGCTAAAGGTTCTATGGCGGAAATGGAGGTTTGGATTCAGCTATCGCACGATTTAGGATATATTAACGATATTCAACACAAAGAATTAAATGAACTATGCACTGAAGTTGGAAAACTGCTTAGTGGATTACTTAAATCTATATAAATCGCATCTCACGCCTCGCATCTTGCATCTCGTATCTCGCGCCTCGCGCCTCGCATCTTGCATCTCGCATCTCGCATCTCGCATCTCGTATCTCGCGCCTCGCGCCTCGCATCTTGCATCTCGCATCTCGCATCTCGCATCTCGTATCTCGCGCCTCGCGCCTCGCATCTTGCATCTCGCATCTCGCATCT
>CAYQZD010000043.1:0-29776 GCA_964421875.1 uncultured bacterium | reverse complement strand
TGCCCCAGCTTTGATTTGTACTTGATACTTGCAACTAAAATGGAGAAGAGCCAAAAATATATTCTTGATATCACATAATGGGCCTATAGCTCAGCTTGGTTAGAGCGCACGCCTGATAAGCGTGAGGTCACTGGTTCAACTCCAGTTAGGCCCACTTTAAAAATTACCAGGGCTTACGACAATGGTCGTGAGCCTTTTTTTATTAATAGGCGGTTTTTAGATGGTTCTTTACAGTCGATAGTATATTTAATAATAACAGATATTTTATTTCAAGCAAAGCCTTCAATCATATTTTAAATCGGACTAAAACTGTTAATACTCCAGAAATGGTAATATTTGACTATATCCTCAAAAAGTCTATCTTATTCAAGATAAACGATTTTCCATTAATAGAATGGAGGCACAGTGAGCAATATCTGTCCGATTTGTGACGGAACTCGAATTGCAGACTGTCCCGACTGCGTATGCGATGTCTGCGCCGGTAAAGGGAAAGTCCGATGCCGTAAATGTAAAGGGCGGAAGACCGTTCCCTGCCCCGAATGCGGCGCAATGGGATATGTGATTGGGAAGGTGGCGTTTTTTAACGTTAAGAAGATCTGCCCCGTTTGCAAAGGAAAAGAGGTCGTAGTATGTAAAGACTGCGACGGCGCGGGGATAAAAGTCTGCCCCAAATGCAAGGGAGAAAAATATTTCGGAGAATGCGAACGCTGCGCCTCCACCCGTAAAATCCCCTGCCCGGAATGTATGGACCCCGCGGTGCTCAAAGAAGAAAGAGAAACCGGGATGAAATTCTTCGAGCTCGGGAACAAATCCTTTGCCAAAGAATCCCTGCAGGAAGCGGAAGATTATTTTCGAGAAGCGGTGAAAGCCGCTCCCAATGAACCTGAGTTTCTAACCGCGTTAGGCAGCACCCTGTTCCACATCGGGAGCAACGCTGATAAATACGGACGAGACTGGGGCCAATGTTACCGGGAAGCGCTGAACACCCTGAAAACCGCGGTGGAAATCGACCCGATGCAGTACCTGGCGCATTTCAACCTGGGCATCGTGATGCTCACCTTCGCCCGCTTTACCTCTCAAAGATACACCGACGCCATCGGCGCCTTCGAACGCGCAGCCTCGCTCCGACCCAACGATGATGTCGCCTATTCCAACCTGGCAACCGCTTATTTTTACGACAGCCCAGGCTGGGGAGACCCGGTAGAGAAGATTGAAGCTGCCATACAAAACTGCGACCGAGCCCTGCAGCTCAATCCGCGGAATCAAAGCGCTAAGGAGCTGCGCCGGGCGCTTAGCGATGTGAAGCCTGACCTGGACGCCTACGAGGGTGAGGAACTACGCGAGATTTTGAAAGAAAAAATTGAAACATACCAGAATCAGTAAGTTGTTTTAAACCTCAATCGACTAATTGCAGGGATACTCTGAGGACATTCTGAAAACACCTCTCTTTTATCACCATCCTGACAGGTGAATCTAAATTCATTCTATACAACGTTCTACAAGTGAATTATAGTTTAAGTTGAAGTGTGAGTGTTAGTTTTAATAAGTGACAGCTTCCCAAGGAATATGTATGAAAATATTAAATGAGTAAACAGCACAAATACATTCTCGGTATTTCAGCTTTCTACCATGATTCAGCGGCTTGTATTCTCCGAGATGGGGAAATCGTCGCTGCGGCTCAGGAGGAGCGCTTCAGCAGAATGAAACATGACCACCGCTTTCCCCGCAAAGCCATCGAATACTGTCTGAAAGAAGCTAAAATTCCACCGGAACGCTTGGACTATGCCGTATTCTACGACAAACCCTGGATAAAATTTGAACGTTTGCTCGAAACCTACCTCGCCTTTGCTCCGGCGGGAATCGCCTCTTTTCTCAAGGCTATGCCGTTGTGGTTGAAAGAAAAGCTGTGGATGGAGGATTTGATAAAAAAAGAACTGTGCGGTTATGAATGTAAAATCTCTTTCCCGGAACACCATCAATCTCACGCCGCCTCCGCTTTTTTCCCCAGTCCTTATACTCGAGCCGCCTTCCTGACTATGGATGGTGTGGGAGAATGGGCTACGGCTTCCTGGGGAGTAGGCGCGGACAACAAAATAGAGATTAAGCGTGAAATGAGGTTCCCTCACAGCCTCGGTCTTTTATACACAGCTTTCACTTACTACACAGGTTTTAAAGTCAATTCCGGTGAATACAAAGTAATGGGACTGGCGCCCTATGGCAGTCCTAAATATGTTCAAACCATACTCGATAATATCATCGACTTAAAGGAGGATGGAAGTTTCTGGCTGAATATGAAGTACTTCAATTACTGCCAGGGATTGACGATGACTTCAAAGCGCTTTCACCGTCTTTTCGGAGGTCCGCCCCGAAAACCGGAAACCAAACTGACCCGGAAGGAGATGGATATTGCCGCTTCCGTTCAGGCTATTACTGAAGAGATAATGTTGAGAATGTCAAGACATGTTAAAAAGGAGACCGGCGAGAAATATCTCTGCTTAGCCGGTGGAGTTGCGCTGAATTGTGTGGGAAACGGTAAGATTCTGCGTGAGCGTGTTTTCGACGACATCTGGATTCAACCCGCTGCCGGCGACGCAGGCGGGGCATTGGGAGCGGCGCTGTTCCTCTGGCACCAGTATTTGGACAGTCAGCGCGATATTCCGGGAAATGGCGCTGATTCTCAGAAAGCATCATTTCTGGGACCAAGCTGGAGCGTTGAAGAGATTGAAACGTGGTTAAAGGAAAACGACTACAAATATCACAAGTATGACGATGGTAAAGTGACCGATGTCGCCGCCGAACTCTTGATTCAGGAAAAGGTTTTGGGGTGGTTCCAGGGAAGAATGGAATTCGGCCCCAGAGCGCTGGGGAGTAGAAGTATTATCGGCGACGCTAGAAGTCCCGAGATGCAGTCCAAGATGAACTTGAAGATTAAATTCCGTGAATCTTTCCGGCCCTTCGCTCCTACCGTTCTGGTTGAAGAAGTGAGTAATTACTTCGAATTGGACCGTAAATCTCCTTATATGCTGCTGGTTGCCCCTGTCACGGAAGAGAGGCGCAGACAGATGACCCCGGAACAGGATGAGCTGTTCGGGATCGATAAGCTCAATGTTCCGCGAAGTGATATTCCGGCGGTGACGCATATTGACTATTCCGCCCGTGTCCAAACCGTCAGTAAGGAAGATAATCCGAGATACTATGAACTGATAGACAAGTTTAAGCAGAGAACAGGATACGGTGTGATTATAAATACCAGCTTCAATGTCAGGGGAGAACCAATCGTGTGCTCTCCTCAAGACGCTTATCTGTGTTTTATGAGAACGCAAATGGATGTCCTGGTTCTGGAGAATATGATTTTATATAAGGAAGAACAGCCAGAATTGAAAGAAGATAAGGACTGGCGCAGTATCTATCAATTGGATTAGACGGAGTAATATGTTTCAAAAATCAAATGCACAATTGACGAACTTCGGGCTGGTGATGGCGATTCCCCTGACCATCATCGCCGTCATCTTGTTTTTTAAGGGGCATACGATTTGGGTTTATTTCATCGCAGCAGCCCTGTTATTTGCAGTAACAGGATTGGTGTGCCCCAAGATTCTCGCTCCGATTGAATGGGCTTGGATGAAATTCGCGAAAATCCTCGGTTTCATCGTTACCAATATATTGTTGACGATTACTTTCTATGTATTAATCACTCCTTTAGGTTTAATTATTCGCCTGTTTGGAAAGGATTTACTGCTTATTAAACGTTCGAAGAAAGCAGACTCATATTGGATAGTAGTCGATTCTGAAGGGAGTAAAAGCAGTGCGGATAAACCGTATTGAATTTCTTTATACCGTTGTATTTACTATCAAGAGATATCAGGAAGACTGAATGTTTCACCGTTTGGGATTAATCTGGGATTTCCTAAAAGTCAGGAAAAAATGGTGGCTGTTTCCGATAGTCTTTTTCCTGCTGCTACTCAGCCTCGCTATAATACTGGGCGAGAGTTCCGCTTTCGCGCCCTTTATTTACGCTATATTCTAATAGCCGCCGAGATGGTCAATCCGAACCTTAGGCAAAGTACCGACGGGCGGTTTTTGGGGCCCTCAGCTAAATAGTGCGGGTAAATTAATTCTATCAAAGAAATTCGCTGATTGTTCCTATGACAAATCCCCCTTCTCCAAAGGGGGAATTTCAGATTCCTCCCTTAGAATAAAAGGGGTAGTACAAACCGTTGTATGTCGGCTTATTCAAAGCCTACTCATATCTCCGCCGGATCTGAATAACCCGCCCTACACAGCCGTAATAGCCTTTGTAGCCAGTGAATTATTCCTCTCAAACAAAGCGATTCTTCACTGCAGCTTTACACCGATATTTTTCTCGCCTTAGCCAAATTTCCTCACTATTGAAATAAATTTCCCGGACTATACCTGCTATTACTAACGGATGCGAGAGTTAATGTTATTGTATTATAATGATTTGTGTTCTATAAGACGTTCAGATGTAACACTTTACTGATCTGAAGCGCAAATGTCATTCTGGCTGCGAAGCAAGCCAGAATCTTTCTTTTCCGGAAGGATTCCGGCTGCGCCGGAATGACTTCTAATATGCAGCTTCATAAACCTAAAGTCTTCCATCCAGATTAATTCTGTGTTAAATTATCTGAATCACTGATTATCACTGATTTTCGCTGATTTCGCTGATACATAATCAATTAAAACAAATATTTGAGTCCTAATCATAATAAATAAACATAAATAAGATAAGAAACAGATAATTAAACCTTTGGGTGAAAGTATCAATCGGATAACACAGAATCCGAGGAACAAACTTTCCTTAAGATGTATAAATCGAAAAAATTATAAAAAACTCTTGACTTTTTGGCTAAAACATACTATTTTAAATCTGTTCCCCCTCGATGGGGAACAACTCAAAAATCAATGAGATTACATACCCAATATGGACTACACCGGATTGCAAAATCGTCTGACCAACCTGGGCTTGACCAAACGGGAAGCAAAGGTCTATCTTGCGTTGATAAACAATAATGGAACAACCGCTGCTTCGCTGCAAAAGATGGCTGGCATCCACCGCACAAAGATTTATGAAATTCTGAAAAGCCTATCCTACAAGGGGCTCTGTAGTGAAAAACGGGTCGATAATCTGATTAGTTATGAAGCTGTCAGTCCTCGAATCGCTCTGTCTCAATTCATAACAAACATCGAGAATCGTTTGGAGGACGCCCGACTGTTAGCCGATGAACTTCAAAAAACATACTCAACAAGCGATGAACAGACTGAACCCTTCGAATATATCGAGATTATCCACGGAAATGATAATATCCATCATAAATATATCTCACTACTTAAGTCCACGAAAAAGGAACTTCTAAGCTTCACCCGGCCGCCATACGCTTCCGCCACAAAGGAAATGGACAAGGAGCAATTCGATGAATTTTATGCTTTTAGGGAGCGTGGCGGAAAATCTCGCTGGGTAAGGGAAATGACCTCAAATCCCGACCCGCATGAACTTGAAGTATGTGAAATCGCCGCCAATAAGGGTGAGGAATTCCGTATCTCAGACAAACTTCCCCTGAAAATGATGATTTTCGACCGAGAAATACTCTTGCTTGCCGACGAGGGTAAACTTGCCAGAGAAGGGGAATTGTCGATGTCTATAATCAAGCAGCAAACTATGGTGGAAGGATACGTTGCGTTGTTCTATTTTTTCTGGACCCAAGCGATTGAATATGATGAATGGAAACGAAAAATTCTTCCTTCAGCTGAAACTGACTAAATAACCGATTATCTTATTAGGAACTTACATTTTAATTGCTAATTGAAGTCGAAGCGTCAATAACAAACTTCTGAGGAAAATATGTCGAGATTCTCACGCTTCATCTTATTTCTGTATGCTGCTTCTTTTATCAGCAGTGTATGCCTGGCTCAAAACATATCCGGTCCTCAAAGCGGTACATTAGGTCCCGGTACCTTCAATGTTACAGGCAGTATCCAGGTATTGTACGGGCAGTCGCTGTACATTCAGCCCGGAACGGAATTTGTATTTGCCGGTGACTACGATTTTGATGTCTATGGTCATCTTTACGCTGTTGGAACCGAGACCGATAGTATTATCTTTAGAGCCGGGAGCGTCGAAGGGTGGAATGGGATAGATATCAACAGTCTCGCTACGGATTCTACTATCCTAAAGTACTGCTGCATCTATGAGAGTAACGGCGTCGGGCTTTATATTACCGATGCCAGCCCTACCATCGACCGTTGTATCCTTCGAGGAAATATTTCCGGAACCGGTTGACGCGCCAACGGTTCAGGAGGTGGGATCCACCTTGCCGTTAACGCTAACTCAATCATTTCCAATTGTGTGCTCGATAGTAATACTGCCCATACTCATGGCGCCGGTATATACTGCAGGCTTTCCTCAAATCCTAATATTACGCGATGCGTTATTAGTAACAACAAAACTCTCACAGGCTGCGGCGGGAAGGGCGGGGGAGTCTCGGCTTTCGACTCAAATCCTCAAGTTATCAACTGTACCATTTCCGGGAATAATGCGGAATCGCTGGCTGGAGCGGTTTACATTGAAAACGGTCCCAGCTCCACCGTTAGCAATTGCATTGTGGAAGGGACGGATTCTTTACCTGCTATATATATTTCCGCATCGCCGACAGTTTCAATTTCTTACAATGATCTTCATAATAACCTCGTAGGGAATTTCGCCGGCGCCTTACCGACAGGAATCGGTGAATTAGTTTCAGTAAACGCCAACGGAGATTCCTGTGACAGCTATATGAACATCTTTTGCAACCCGCTGTTCGTCAATCTTGGCGCTGGTGATTTTCATCTGCAGACTGGTTCCCCCTGCATCGACGCCGGCGACCCGGCCGCGCCGCTCGACCCGGACAGCACGGTTTCCGACATCGGACGCTACTTCTTCGACCAGAGCGGCTCAACCCCGCTGGTACTGACCTTGACGCCGCACAATCCGCCGATTCAAGTTCCGGCGAATGGCGGCAGTTTCTCCCTGACCGCTGAAATTGTCAACTCGACGACAGATCCTATTAACTTCGACGCCTGGACCGAGGCGGTTCTGCCCGGAGGGAGCACATACGGTCCCATTATATTGCGCACGAACTTAGTAATACCGGCAGGCGCGACTATTATGCGGGAGCTGACACAGTCCGTGCCGGGAACTGCCCCTCCGGGAAATTACACATACGTAGGCAAGGCGGGAAATCATCCGTCGACGGTGATTGATTCGGATGAATTCTCCTTCGAGAAACTGGCGGGAGATAACGGCGGCTGTATTCATCAAGGCTGGGATTTCTATGGTTGGCCGGTGAGGAATACCGAACTCGTTACCTCGAGCGGATCAACAGAAATTTCATCCTTCACGCTTAGCCCAAATCCCTTCAACAACAAGACTGATATCAGCTTCTACCTCCCCGAAGGAAGAAATATTAGTTTGGTTGTGTACGATATAAACGGTCGTGAAATCACCCGGCTGGCGGAAGGATGGTTGAATCTCGGAATGCACAAATTCAGTTTCGACGGCGCCGACTTGCCCAGCGGCGTGTATTTCGCCTGTTACACATCAAAGTCTTCCACACATACTCGGAAGTTATTGCTTATTAAATAGTATTGTCCTTAACAGTGTTCTAAAATAATATAAACGATTATATAAACAGAAAACAGGTTTCTTTAAACAAGGAGAAGAAAATGAAACGCTCGCTCATCGTAACAGTCTCAATCCTATGTTTCCTGTTGTTTGCTGCATCCGTTTCGGCACAAAACCCATTGCTGGAAAAACTTATGTTGTATCCGGTGCCGACTAACGACAGGGTGCCTCCGGTCAACTCTCCCGGCGGCTCCGATGATGTCGCCTGGACTATGTTAACCCCCTGCCCCCAAAATTTCAACCGTTGCGCAATCGGGCAAATCGGTGATTATGTTTATATTATGGGCAGCTATACCACCTCCAACTTCGCCCACGCATTCTGCCTGAGCACCGAAACCTGGGTTAATACTACACAGCCGCCCATCGACGGCTACAACTGGGTTGGAACGGTAGCCGACGGGTCGATGTATGTGTTCCCTCGAGTCTTTGGAGGTTCCACAGTTCAGAAATTTACTCCCACCGGCGGCGGACCTACAGGCGTCTGGACCACGGTGGCGGATTATCCCCAGGCTGTGGGGGTACAGACCGTCGCTTGGGACGGAGGTAATTTCATCTATTGCGCCGGGGGAACCGGGAGCGCAGGACTGCTTGACGACGCCTATAAATATGACATAGCTAACAACACCTATACCCAAATCGCTTCCGCGCCAAGAACTTTAAAATTTTCCGGAGGCGCTTTTATCGGAGGAAAGTTCTATGTAGTAGGGGGGCTCGACGCCGGTAGTCAAAGTTCTACTGATTTATATGAATATGATCCAGCCACAAACACCTGGGCCACAAAGACCTCTTCCCCCGTCGCCACTGCCTTTACCTGTTGGGCTACCACATATAACGACCTGTATCTCTTTATCGTCGGCGGCGGGGGAGGTTATTCTTCCTGGCCTGCAGTGGACGCAGTTCAGGTTTACAACCCGGCGACCGATACCTGGTTCCTGGAAACCGCCCGCCCCCTCAATACCGGAACTAATATGGCAGTTTATTGCGATGGCGTAAACTATCTGGTCGATGGTGGAGGATATGACGGCGCCCAGAACTATGATGTCTTCTGGAAAGGCACAAATCCTCCCGGAAGTTCAAATCCGTTAGCTCCTGGTGCAGCTACCGGATTCACCGTCACGCACAACAATGCGGAACTTGTGGCTTCACTCAACTGGACCAATCCCACCCAAACCGTAAACGCACAACCGTTGACACAGCTTAACGGTGTATATATTCTCCGCGATGGGAACCAAATAGCTAATATTACTAACGTTCAGATAGGCCAGCCCTCGGCTTACGACGACAGTTCCTTGACCTTAGCCGGAATGTACAATTACCGAGTAATCGCTTACAATGATTCGGGAGAAGGTCTTGCCGCGTTGGCTTCAGCCTGGATTGGACTGGACACTCCGGGCGAACCGTCCAATGTCACCGCGACGCCCGACCCCGGTCAATTGCTGGAATGCACGGTCAACTGGGCTCCTCCCAGTCAAGGCGCCCATAACGCATACTGGCCCGCAGGCTCCTGGGACGGACAGAAAGTCTACCGCGACGGTGTGGAAATCGCTAATATAACCGGAACCAACACATCCTATCTCGATAATACCGTCCCCGCACCCGGTTTTTATGTTTACGGTGTATCTTATTATAATTCTTCCGGCGAGGGACCTGTGGTGGATGCTCCGGCGGTTCAGGTCGGCGCTCCTGATTTTGAACAAATCCCCTTCGACTGGGTGGAAATCAACACCTGCGGAACCAATACCCAACTAACCGGCGACGACCAGAACCTGGGCCCCTTCCCCATAGGGTTCGATTTCCCCTTCTACGACAGCACCTATTTCAATTCTCTACGCGTATGTTCCAACGGATTTGCTTGTTTCACCTCTACTGCCACCGCATATTCCAACCGAGCCATTCCCGACCCCGCTCAACCCAACGACCTGCTGGCGGTTTACTGGGATGACCTGCAGTGCAATGTCGCCGGAGCGAACGTCTATTATTATCACGACGCCGCTAACGACCGTTACGTTGTGGAGTGGGAGACAGTGGGCAGATACGGCGCAACAGGGAGCGCCCTGACCTTTGAATTGATTCTATATCCTAACGGCGATATCGATTATATGTATCATACTTTGAATTCCTCCACGCTTAATTCAGCCACGGTGGGAATAGAAAACGGAGACGGCACTGTCGGCCTTCAAACCACCTACAACGGTTCAGGACCTATTGAACCTACTGACAGCCTTGGTATAAGAATCTATTCGGTCAATCCTCAGACATCAGATTTGGTAGTGACCTTAATCCCGCACAATCCTCCGATTCAAATCCCGGCCGCCGGCGGGAGCTTTATGTTCGACGTGGAAATCACCAATAATACCAGTTCAGCGCTGACATTTGACGGCTGGACCGAAGTGGTTATTCCCACCGGCGCCACAGTAGGACCCCTGGTACTGCGCACCAATCTGCCCATCGCTCCCGGTCAGACCGTGATGCGCATTGTTACCCAGAACGTGCCCGGTATGGCTCCCCCGGGTAACTATACCTATGTGGGCAATGCGGGAACGCATCCGGGAACAGTGGTGGATTCGGACAATTTCCCCTTCGCCAAGCTGGCTGGAGACGCTTCTGGCAGTAATGTTTCCGATTGGACAGTTACCGGCTGGTTTGGCGATGAAGGGTCTCCACAACTGGTTCCCGATGTTTACAGCATCGCCGAGGCTTGCCCCAATCCCTTCAATCCCGAAACCCGCCTTGAGTTCTCAATTCCGGAGGCGGCGAATGTCACGCTGACAGTGTTCGATATCACCGGCCGGGAAGTGGCGGTTTTAGTTGAGGGGCTGCTTCCCGCCGGGAGTCATTCCGTTATGTTCGACGGTTCAACCCTTGCCAGCGGAGTCTATTTCGCGTCATTCAAAGCTAACGATTTCAAAGCGATGCGGAAGATGCTGCTTCTCAAATAGCGCAGACAGAATGGATAGAGGAGAAAAGAGGGCTTCAATCGAAGCCCTCTTTTTTTGGTGTGCCAAGCATGTTCAACAGCTTGAGGGTGTAAGTCCCTTACACAGGCTGAGGGAGCTGAAGTGTTAGCGAAGCGCAAGGGCATTGTCGCGAGGCGATGTCTGAAGGAAGCGTGGAGCAAAACTGCGATCCGACGAACAGAAACCAAATATGAGGCGGTCAAAACCGGACGAGTGGGCCAAAGACCACGAAGTCCATATCCCTCAAGGGTTTTGGCTGTAGATTTGGCGGGTATGCAGTGAAGGCGGTTGAGCTTACCTTGGGAGACCTGCTATGTGTCAGCCGTACGGCTGATGAAGGCTTGAACGGATTAGAGTGGCAAATAGGAACTGTAACTTATGGCGGTAAAGCGTCAGAAAATCCAGTATGAATTGGCCTTTGCTGCAGTGGGAGAGGGTGAAGCCTTCGACCCTGCGGATGTAAGGGACGAAACTGTCATAGCGAAACAGAAGACCGAAAGCCCGGCAGCGGAAATTCCTGGGCTTTAGTTTCACCGGGGGGAAACGCCCCAAATTGCGGGTAAGCCCGGAAAGCATCCAGCGGTTCAAAGGACGGGTTCGGGAGCTGACCGGTCGTTCCAGCGGGAGAAGTCTGTCCCGGATGGTAGAGGAATTATTCCCTTACCTTAAGGGATGGCGGGCTTACTTTGGCAGATGCGACACGCCGTCGGTATTGGAAGCATTGGACGGCTGGATAAGACGGCGGCTGCGAAGCGTGATGTGGAAACAATGGAAACGGGGACATAGACGCTTTGAGGAGTTGCGCAAAAGGGGTATTGGGAAGGATTCAGCGGCGCGCACGGTGGCAAGCTGTCCCAAACCTTGGAAAGCCAGCGCCTTTTCTGCCCTGCTGATAGCTTTCCCCAAAGCTTACTTCGACCAACTGGGACTTCCCAGATTGAACATTCAAACGTAGAACTAATCCGAACCGCCGTATACGGGCCCGTATGCACGGTGGTGTGACAGGGAAAGTTCGTGAGAACCTACCTATGTCGATTGAGAGTATTATAGCAATTCTTGAAAAGAATTGCGACTGATAATTGTCATTCCCGCGAAAGCGGGAATCCATCTTCTTGTATTTGCATTATTTACTGGACTCCTGCTTACGCAGATTTGACAAATCATAGGACAGTCTTTTTGGGAATCGCTATAAAATCACTATATAAAAAAGCGGGCCATTACTGACCCGCCTTATATCTCGCTGCCGGTAGCTTACATCTTGCAGCTTGCATCTACTTCACCAGCAGCATCTTAGTCGTCAGCGTGACGCTCCCCGCAGTCAAACGCGCGAAATACACCCCGCTGGGCAGCGACGAAGCGTCCCATTCCGCCTGATAACTCCCCGCAAGATGAAAACCCTCCGCCAGCAGCGCCGTTTCCCGTCCGGCGATGTCATAAACCACTAACTCGACTTGACTTGCAGCTAGCAGCTTGTAGCTGATAGCTGTAGTTGCGTTGAACGGATTTGGCGAAACACTCATCGTGCCGCCGGGTCTCCGCACCCGGCGGTCGGCGTCATCGGTTTGTAATTGTACATAATCCCAGCCATAACACTCCCAACCCTCATTCCCCGGCGAAACAACATCTCCCGCCAGCTTGGTGAAGGGAAAACTGTCATCAGTTGTCACAGAATCGGGTAAAAACATCGCATTAGCGATATAAAGGTAATTCCCCGGCGGCGCGTATCCGGGAACCGCCTGATTCAAATCCCGCGAAATAGTCGCGCCGGGTGGTATCAACAGATTGTTTCTGCTTACTATAGGCCCATAGACCGCGCCGTTAGGTAGCACCGCCTCGGTCCAGGCGTCGAACTGCGCGGGAACGAGTCCAGTGTTCTGAATGCTGACTGTGAAACTGAACATTCCGCCGCCGGCGGGAATGATGATAGGAGTGTTATGAGGGGCGGCGGTAACCACCAGCGGCGACACTCCGCGCTGGTCGAAAAACAGCGCCCCGATATCAGCCACCGTGCTGTCCGGGTCTAGAGGACTGGCGGGGTCTCCGGCGTCGATACAGGGGGAGGTCTCCTGCAGGTGATAATCCCAGGCAGCGGGATTGACGAATAAAGGACTCAAGAGAATGTTGAAATATATATCGCAGGGGTCGCCGTTAGCGTTGACTGCTACAATCTGCCCTAATCCCGCAGGGGCGCTTCCAGTGAAATTTCCGCCGGCGTTGTTATAGAAATCGCTGTAGGTGATAGCTGCGCTATCCACACTGCTGAAGTTCACTCCGCCGCCGCTGCCGGTGTTGCCTTCAACAATGGTGTTACGGATTGTCACATAGGAGCGGGAAATATATATTCCCGCGCCCGCAGTGAATGATCCCCCGGAGACACTGTTGCGGGCTATAGTGCAGTTGAGGATAAGCGGAGTCGCGTCGGAATAACTGACAATCCCCCCGCCGCGCGTGTAATTGGCGCCGATGACAGAATTATTGCTGATGACACACCGTTCGATAGTGGGATTAGCGTCCGAATGGATATAGATACCGCCTCCGCTGGAATAACCGCCGCCGTTTAGAGTATTGTTCCGAATAGCGCACCCAATGATGTTTGGAGCGGAACGGGAATAGACATAGATTCCCGCTCCTCTGGTGTAATTCTGACCGTTGATGACATTGCTGTCGATGAGGCAGTTCCTGATGATGGGATTGCTGTTGGAATAGGTGGCGATGCCCCCTCCGCCGCAATAGTTGTCGCCGGTCACAGTGTTGGCGACGATATGGCAGTTTTCGATTGTGGGGCTGGAGCCGGAGCCGCAGTGTATCCCTCCGCCTCTGGTGTAGCTGCCTCCGGTGGTCAGGGCTCCGGTGATTCTGAAGCCTGACAGCACCGATGCGGCGGTTTCACTGCCCTGGAAGTTGAAACCCCTGCCGGACTGCTGGCAGTCGATGGTGCAGTATTCCGAGCCGTTTTCGGATATTACCGTAATCTGTTTACTTCTGAAGTCGATATCTTTGTTGCCCGGGCCGGTGTAAACCCCGTCAGCGACCAGCACGGTGTCGCCGTGCGCTGCAGCGTCGATTCCCGCTTGAATGGTGGGGTACTGGGCGGGGACGCGCAGGGTGGAGGCGCCCGCTGAAAAGGCAGTAAGCATTAAAGCGCAGATAATAAGCGCTAAAATTCTATACATAGTGATTCTCCTCCTAAATTGGTTTTACAGTTTCCCGCAGGTCTTCGCTTTTCTCGAAATGATGCAGATGATATGAGAAAGAGGGCGGCGCCTTATAAGTACCTCGCCTCCGGGGGTGCCGGGGTTTTATATAAGCCCCTCTCAGGTAATTTACAAAATCGGTGAACATTTGTCAAGTTTTTTGGTAAAAAAATTGGTTTTATACTTAGGGCGCGTACTTGGAGGCCCGGGCGGATTTGCTAAAACAGATTGAAGATTTATTATAATCCCCCCTGCCCTTTAGATAATTATGGAACCGGAAGACTATATTGCGGGGGTATTAGACTCCCGCCTGCCATTTTATAATTGATAATGATATGCATTCCCACGCGGGAGCGTGGGAACGAGGAAAATTAATTTTGGTAACAGTTTACAGGTCTGAAGTAATAATTACAAGTATTTGATTATTAAGAATAAAGATTCACAGCAGATTAAGCGAATTATGCAGATTAAGCAGATTAAGAACAAATATAGCTTAATTAGCATAAATGTCAATTTTTTCAATTAGAACCGCTTCTGTAACATAGAGAGATTGCGTAAGAATTTAGCTTCATGAATTTGACATTATTTATGTAGATGTTATTTATAGCTTTATATTCACAACGAATTAAACGGATTAAACGAATAAGACTTGTATTATATCATTAATATACAATAACATAGTTTTACATAGATTTCTCAACTTCATATCGGTAAAGTGTTACAGTTTGTTCAAGAATGTCATTTCGATGATGCCGCTGGCGGACGAAGTAATCGGTATATTTTTATAAACTACTAGATTGCTTCACTTCGTTCGCAATGACAAATTGCACTTAGCGGAATCTTATCCGCCGGGTGCGGAGACCCGGCGGGCACTTTAATAAGTATCACGTTTCAAGTATCAAGTATCAAGTCCGCCCGGGGAGCCGCCCTCCGGATTGCTGCTTTACGCCGTACGGCGCGCACAGTGATAGTGTCAGGTCTCCGCTGCGCTAAAGACCTGACACAACGCTAATGACTTTAATAAAAAACGCCACCGATGTGTTCACCGATGGCGTAGATAATCTTGTCCCTCGATAAATTTCACTTTTTCTTTTTCGCTAATTTCAGGGTGTTCATCAGTGTTTTCAGGGTTTGGGGGTCGGCCTCATCCAGGAGCTGTTTCAGTTCATCCTTGACTTCGGTGAAGTCCGGTTCCCGCTCTTCGGTGGGGAGTCCCAGCATTTTTTTCACGGCTGCGACGTAGTTGTCCGGTCTGACCGGTTTTTCGAGGTAGATGCCAGGGCCGGACATCGTTAGTTCCTCCATATCGGTTTTCCCCAGTTCGTCTCGGGCGTGGCCGGTTACGATGAGGATGGGGATTTTCGACCAGGCTTTGTTTTGCTGCAGGTCACGGTAGAATTTGGCGCCGGAACGTTTAGGCATCACCAAGTCGAGGGATATCAAGTCTGGCTTGGTTTCCTGCAATCTGTCCAGCGCCTCGAATCCGTCGGAGGCGGTTATCACCTTAAATCCTGCGTCTTCCAGCGCCAGGGAGAGGAAACGGCGGACGTCCGCCTCGTCATCGACTACCAGTATTGTCTTTTCCTGTGGAGTAGTCATATTAAGAACTCCGTATGATTAAAAAAGTGTGAAAGTTCAAAAGTATCAAGTAACAAGTCCGCTCCAAGAGCCGCCCCCCGGTTTCCCGCTTTCGCGGGAATGACAGGATGTGGTGTGCGTTTTCGCACGAGAGCAGGGGAACGAAGAAATCATAATCCCCCCTGCCCCCCTTTAAGAAAGGGGGGAAAGAAGGATTCCGGCTGCGCCGGAATGACAAATTCGGGGTATTATCGGATAAACTGCGGGGAGTCGGCTGCACATTGCATTAAATATATGTCATTTATTTGAGACGGTCAAGTTCAGTTGTTATTACCGGAGGAGGACGTGTTTACGTTTCATTTATTTCCGGCGGTAATTCCGGGAGACGGTCTCGGGGGAATTCCATTCTGAAGGTGGTGCCAACGCCCGGTTCGGTATCGACATCAATGCTGCCGCCCAACTCCTGCACAATCTTTCGGGTTGTGAGCAGTCCCAATCCGGTGCCCTCTCCCCCTTTGGTGGTGAAGAAGCTTGTGAACACCTTTTGTTTGATAGCATAATCCATACCGCAGCCGTTGTCCTGAACTTCGAAGACGAGGGTATTGTTGCGTTCCCTGGTTCTGATGGCTACCAGGCAGTTTTTGTTTTCGCTCATTTCGCAGGCGTCGATGGCGTTGGAGACTAAATTAGTGAGGCATGTGTGGATGCCATCGGGATCTAGGGGCGCGGGTTTGACGCGTTTGCCTAAATCCGCTTCAAGCCTCACCCCCAGTTTCGCCGCAGTATCCCGGTATAGTTCTACGATAGCGTCAGCCAGGTCGTTGGGGTGCACCATTTTGACTTCCGGCAGGCGGCCTTTGGCGAAGGAAAGGAAATCTTTCACCAGCGATGTTGTCTTCTGGAAATTTCTTTCCAATATTTCCCAGCCTTCGGCGATGCGGTCGCGGTCGTCGCGGTTTAGTCCGGAGCGGACGATATACATTCCCCCTTCAAGTCCCATCAGGATATTTTTCACGCTGTGCGCCAGCCCCGCTACGGTTTGTCCCACCGCGGCGAGCCGTTCCGCTTCAAGTTTGCCCTTCTCCAACTCCTTGATATGCCGGAGGTCCTGGATGAAGGCGGCTTTGCCAATTCGTTTTCGTCCTCGCTTGAGGTTAACGCCGGTGAGGCTGACCGGGATGTCCTCACCTTCCGGGGAATGAAGATGCGTGTCAGGAAGTGCGCAGGTGGTTTTCTTCCCTTCCAGGCGCTGGAATTCGGGGGGCAGTATTTTTTTCGTATCCTGGCCGCTTATTTTTCCCGGCGCGGCCTGGCTCAGCAGTTCGCTGGCCTGGGGATTGATTATGGTGGTTTCTCCATCCACATCGAGGGCAAGGATACCGAAGGGTGAGTTGTTAATCAGGGCTTCCCTGATGATGTTGGACTGTTCCAGGGCGTCTTTCAGCGCGTGAATTTCGGTTACATCCACCGACATTTCGATGATGTGCGCGATTTTATCTTCACCGCGGGAGAGGGGAGCTGTGGTCACGATATAATGGGCTTCCCTTCCGTCCCTGGTGCGGCCTTTCTGGGAGGAGCTGTGAATTCCGCCGTCCTTAATCGTCTTTACCGCGGGGCAGTTGGCGCATTTGGTTTTACGGCGTTTGTATACTTCGTAGCAGTGTCTTCCGGTGGCGTCTCCGAAGGTATCGCGGAAACGTTCGTTGGCGCGGACGATATGGAAGTTTTCATCCACCACCGCGATATAGCAGGGGGCGCGTTCAAAGAGGATGGAGTATTCTCGCTGCCATCGTTTGGTTTCGGTGACATCGGTGGTCATTTCAATGACATAGGGGATACTGCCGTCTTTCTCCTTGACCGGAGCGATATGTCCTACATAGTGGGCGGTACGTCCCCAACGGTCGATTCCGACCTCATCGGTAACTCTCACCATCCCGTCTTGAAACGTTTTCAGCGAGGGGCAGTTTTCACAAGGTGTGAATCGTCCTTTGTAGGCTTCGTAGCACTTTTTTCCCTGCCAGGGTCCGAAGTATTCCACAAAATTTTCGTTAGCGTCGATAATGTTATAGTCCCGGTCGATGAAGGCTATGTTGAAGGGGACACTCTGGTAGAGTTTTCGGTGCAGTCTCTGCTTTATTTCGGATTCACTCATCAGAATCCGCCCGATTAGTTTTTTGAATTTGGTCCACCGCTTCGAGGAATCGTTTCACTTCTATTGGTTTTTCGAAATATTTTTCCGGCGGGGCCGTTTTATTATCGGAGATGTAGTGTCCTATATCGAATTCCCTTTCACGTTCCACGGCGCTGACGATGAATACCGGGATGGATTTGGTTTCACTATTGCTTTTCAATTTGGCGTAGAAATTCATCCCGGATTCTTTGGGCATCATAATATCGAGGCAGATTAGGTCTGGCTTAGAGCGTTTCAGCCATTCCTCAGCCTCTTCGGCGCTTTGCGCGGCGAGGATTTCGCAGCCGTGGTCTCCGAGTACCATACTGAGGTACCTGACGACATCGGATTCGTCATCTATGACTAGGATTTTCATACGCTTCTACTATCTTATTGAATATATTTCCTATAGGGTGCGTGGGAGCGAGATAAAATGAGATTCTACGCTTCGCTCAGAATGACAATGGGTGTTTTTATTTCTCTTCCTGCGGGCATTTCGGCAGGCTGATCCAATTCTGCCAGAGTTTGGAGTCGATGTCTTTGAAGCTCAAGCCTTCGGTGGTAAGGTCTCCTTTGTGGCAGGTGGCACACCGTCCCAGGCAGGGTTTGTCCAGGGCTACCGCCTGTTGGTTGTGGCAGGTGACACAAAGTCCGTGCATCGCGTCCACATAGCTCATAGCGGTGTACTGGTCGACCTTTATCAGCGCGGCCGGGGGAATCAGGTTCTGATGGCAGGTATCGCAGGAGACGACATTTTCCTCGTTCTTATGGGTTCCTTCGCGGTGACACCTGCCGCAGGAGATATTGGCTCCCGATGGCGAAGCGTGCCAATCGTGCCTGAAGGCGTCATAGGGTTGGAACATCAGTCGGTGGCAGTCGCTGCAGGCGGAGGTTTCGTCCATCGGGAGGTTCATATGGTGGCATCTGTCGCAGGAGGCTTCGCCGCCTAACTTTTCAGTGTGCATCAGGTGTTTGAAGGTAACCGCGTTGAAGTCGCGGTTGCCGTCGATGAGCATAATGTCCATTCCCCGGGCTTCGGCGGCTGGGCGCATATCTTTGCCTTCGCTGTAGAGTTTTTGCCCTGGTATGAGTGCGAATCCTACTGCGGCTGCGATGATGAAGGCCAGGGAATACCTGATGCGTCCGGCGTAACCGGGCTCACCGCTCCAGGATTGCGAATAATCGAGATGGGCGGGCTCAACGAGGGGATATTCTTCATCGCGGGCTTTGGTTTCCCAGATGTTGAAATGCTCGACTGCGAACATAAAGGCGAGAACCGCGGCTGACACCACCCCGGCGCTGATGGCGAACTCGGTCCAGGCGGGGAAATATCCGCCTTCCCGGCCCATCATCGCGATACCGCTGGTGGCGATACGGTTTATTACGAAGCCGATTACTACCATCAGCGACACAGTCCACAATCCTCCGAGGCTGTTTCGAACCTTGGGAATAGCCAATAGGATTATGGGAATCACCACTGCGATTGAAAGTTCTATGATGAAGAGATAGCTATAGAATGTACCTTCGAGAATCAGGGGGAATTTTCCGCGGGCGGCGAGGTCCACTATCCGCACCAGCAAATAGATGCAGAGCACCCAAAAAGCCGCCCTTCCCAGTTTGCTCAGTAGATGAGTTTCCGGCTTTCGGCGGTAAATGTGGCCGGTGAATAAGCTTTCCAGGGTCACCATCATCAAGCCCAGCCCTACGGCGGAGATGAAGAATATCACCGGCAGGATGGGAGTGTGCCACAGGGGATGGAGGCGGTAGGGCATAATCAGGAAGAGCGAGCCCAGCGAAGATTGGTGCAGGGTGGAAAGCATTATGCCCAGGGTAACGAATACGAGGCGGTATTTGACCAGGAATCCTCGGATTTTCGCCCATCGGGAGGTTTCTTCCAGAGGGACGGGGCTGAATTCCAACAGGAGCACGGCGGTGTAGAGCATTACGCACCAGCCGACTTCGAAGAGGGCGCTGTGATGCTGCCAATGCACTGTCATCCTCCAGATGTTCCAGGGCGCGCCGAGGTCGAACAGCAGTCCTACGATAACGGCGAGGTAGCCTAAAAAGGCGGTCAACACTGCGGGGCGGACGATAGGATGGAACTCTTTTCTGCCTAAGATATAGACAGTGGCGGTGATAACGAATCCTCCGGCGGCTAAAGCCACACCGCTGACCACATCGAAGCCAATCCATAAGCCCCAGGGAGTGTAATCCGAAAGGTTGGTGGTTGCGCCCAGTCCGAATAGGAAGCGGGTAATGCCCACTGAAGCCGCCAGACCGACTATGCTCCAGAGAATTGTCTTTACGGTTTTGACTCTATCCATTTTCATCACCTCCTCCGTTTTGTTCGGATTGAAGCTTTTGTCGGCGTTTCACTATCCAGTGCAGTCCGGTCATCAAGGCTCCCATTCCTACGAAGGTGAAGGGCACGGCAAGCATTGCGGTTTCCGTGGTGTGCGGCAGCGCTTCGGTTCCCAAGTCCTTTCCTTCGGTGAGGAAATTCAAGTCGATGTCTGAGATGTAGAGCACACAGACTCCGCCTACTTCGTGCTCACCCCAGATTTTGTTGATGTATTTTCCGGGATTTTCCCGGATGCGGCGGCGGGCTTCGGCGATTAGTTCATCCCGTTCTCCGAAGATGGTGGCTCCGGTGGGGCAGGCTTCGGTGCAGGCGGGCTGTTTTCCCTGCGCCAGTCTGGG
The DNA here is from genome assembly GCA_964421875.1 of uncultured bacterium. Taxonomy (GTDB): domain Bacteria; phylum Electryoneota; class Tariuqbacteria; order Tariuqbacterales; family Tariuqbacteraceae; genus CAYQZD01. The sequence continues at coordinate 9,499 of CAYQZD010000043.1, read as the reverse complement.
GGCGCACATAATGCACTTGCGGACGTAGGGGATCGCCTGGTCCCAGTCGTATCGCGGTATTCCGTAGGGACATCCCATCATACAGTAACGGCAGCCCATACAGATGTCTTTATGGTAGATAACGGGACCTTCCGGAGTTTTCTCCAGCGCCCCCACCGGGCAAACTGAAACGCAGGCCGGTTCAATGCAGTGGCGGCACTGTTTGCGCACGAAGTGTTCTCCGGGCTGGCGCAGGATTGAGGTCCAGTTGTCGGCGGAGAGCCCGTCTCCTCTCTGCCAGCGGCGCGGGGCGTCTTGCGGCAGTCCGTATTCAGCTTTGCAGGCTATCACGCATTCGCTGCAGCCGATGCATTTTGTGATATCAGTGAATATAGCTTTCATATCGGCATCCCCTTTCTGCCCAGCGTTTCAGCCACTTTTTCGCCGTATCCAGCGGGGAAACGCCATCCCTGGGCGCTGACAATCTGGGAAAAGGGCACCAGCACGCAATGGGCGACCTTGGTGAAGGGAATCATCAATAGAATGAGGTCAGCGGAGAGAAAATGCAGCAGCATCACTATTTGATAGGTTTTTGGACTTAGTCCGGCGTTTGTTCCCAGATATCCGGTTATAAAGGGTATCATCAGCAGCGGCACCCATATGAAATCCTGTTTTCGGCTGATAAAGCGCGCCGGTTTAGAGGCGACACGCATCGCAATCAGTAAAAATCCGGTGACTAAAGTGGATATGGTCAGCCAATCCGCATAGGATTTTTTCAGGGCGGGCCAATCGAATCCGAGTGAAGCCGCCCAGAGTTGGATATGGCTGTAGAGAAATATCGGCACCAGCAGTAGTCCGATATGGAACACAATAGAAAACACGCTGTACAGCGGCCTTTGGAGTAAGAGTTTGTTAACCGGAAAAAGCCAATGCAGCGTGTAACGGCTAATATACCCCCATCGCAGGGTTTTGTCTCCGGCTCTGAGCCAGGCTTTGACAATGCCGTACACTGTCAGGAACAAAATCCTGAGCAGTCCCAGCGCCATCAAGGCGAAACAGAGCCTGAAAAGCGGACCCTTGGCGAAACTCAGCATTCCTTCCAAAATATGTCCTTTATATTTTTTGTTTGTAGTAGTCTGAAGTCCGGTGGAAGTCAGGTCTCCGCTGCGCTAAAGACCTGACTTAACGCAATCAATGAGATTGTCAGATTCCCGACGCGTTCACTTCGTTCACTTGCGGGAATGACAAATTGGGTAGACGCTTTATATACCTAAAATTGATACTAAACCCTTTACACTAAACCCTAAATATTTAAATATTGGTGGATTGAAACCCACCCTCAATTGTTTGCAACAGGGTGCGGAGACCCTGTTGCACTATTATTGGGTGAATCGCAGGATTCACCCCTACAATAATTCTATCTGCTATATGGTATCAATCCCAAATGATGGCTTTGTATAGTAAATCGTGTATTCCTACGATTTCGCAGTCCACTTTCTGGTCTTCCATCAGTTCCCGGAGCTGTTTTTTGCAGTTGGCGCAGGGGGCGAAGCAGTATTTCGCGCCGGTTTCGCGAATCATCTCAGCCTTCATCTTGCCAGCGATACCGGTGCGGAAGGGGCGGTCTTCGTCCAGTGAGACAGTGCCTCCGCCTCCTCCGCAGCATACTCCGTTTTCACCGTGCCATCGCTGTTCGACGAAGTCTGAACAGAAGGCTCGGATGAGCTCCCGCGGGGGTTCGATTATCAAGCCCTTTCGGGCAATGTTGCAGGGGTCGTGATAGGTGACTCTATCGGTAATGGTTCCGGGCCGGAGTTTCAATCTACCTTCACGCAGAGCTTTGGCGGTGTATTCCATAATATTGACAACGGGGAGGGCGTTTTTTCCACCGGTGAAGGTGGGGATGAATTCTTTGGCGGAGCGGGTAGCGTGTCCGCATTCGCCGATGAGGATGTTTTTACCGTTCAACCTTCGGGTTTCCTTATCGATTTCCTGCTCGATGCGCTGCAGGTGCCAGTCGCTCATAAACAAGCCGTAGTTGATGGAATCGTAGAATTGAGAGCCGATGGTCCAGTTGTCTCCGGTGACGTGGAAAACCGCGGCGATACCCATCAGGGTTTCCGCCTCTACCATATAATCGGAAACCGGAGCGAAAAATACAAAATCTGCGCCCTCCACGTCCAGTGGGAATTTGATGGGCTGGCTGGTCTCTTCTTCCAGGTCTTCTTCCAGAAATTCGAGGGTATCTTTGATTGCGGGTAGGGGGATGGCTGAGGTATTGCGGGTTTTGCCTTGGAGCTGTTCTCTGGTGCTGACCAGAAGCGCTCGGGGACCCATATCCATCTCGGCGAAGATAATCCGTCCCAAATGAGTGATTAGGCCGTGGTCGATACCCATCGGGCAGTTGTTCATACAGCGGCGGCAGGCGGTGCAGTTATAGAAGGCTTGCGCCATCTCCCGGAGTTTTTCGTCAGTGAGGGCTCCTTTGCCGGTGAGCCTTCCCCACATAATCCCGCCGGGAGTGAAATGCCGCCGATAAACAGACAACAGCAGTTCCGATCGGTAGCAGGGGATGTCTTTAGGGTCGTGCGTGACTGCGTAAACCTGACAGGAGGCGGTGCATCTCGAGCATTTAGCGCTGACGCGGACGTATTGGTCGAGGACGTGGCGGTAACTGCCGTGCCGGAGGATAGCCGCGAAGGCTAATAGGAAGCGTTGCGGGCGATCCTCAGTCGGAGGATTTTCGATGTGATAGCGGGTCCAAAGATTCTGTTTCTCCATAATGTCCGGCTTCTTATTCAGCGGAGAACAGACTTTCTTTATGGTTTCCTCGTCGATATTTAGGTTCATTAACGGCGCCTTGTATTTTGGTTGTAGGAAATTTGCTATTGGTTTCTGACTAATTAACATCTGTCCTAAAGTATATATAATTTCGCGCTATGTCATTCTGGATCTGCCGTACGGTGCATGAAGAATCTCTTGTTTATAAATGAATTAATAAAATGCAGATGCTTCGCTTCGCTCAGCATGACATATTATCAGACATACTGATTAGGTGTCAGCGTACGGTTTCATAGGCTTTTTCGTGTCCCTTGACGGGATTTTTTAGTAAGGGAAAGGCGGTAGTTGAAGTTTTTTTCAGTGTAGTTTTCTTTATTTTACCGAAGGCCGGGTCGAGTAGTTCAATTCCGTATTGGCGGCAGATTTGTTCGACTTCGGGAGCGGCTGAGTGAACGTAAACATAAGCTTCAAACCACTGCGCGGCGACATGATAGAACTCTTTGATTTCCTTTCCCGCTAAATAGGTATGCGCTCCGCAGCAGATTGCGATTTTCACATTCTTACCGCACACCGGGCATTTTTTCAGCGCCACCAAATCCACCGGAAAAGCCGCGAATTGTTCGCCATCGCGCACTTCGTAACCGTGTTTATCGAAGTGTTCCCTGGTCCAGATAATTAATTCCTCCAGGAGCGGGGTTTTTCCCGTGAAGTAACCTTGCCGAGTTCGCAGGTTCCTTCCCCGGTAGAGTCGGGCGCTGAGGTAAGAATCGAGCGCCTCTTCCACCGCTCCGGCGGCGCCGTCGATGACTTCGATACCATCGGTTTCCAGCATATCTTTGTAGAAAGATTGGAGACCTCCGCAGATGAGGGTATCGACCTTTTCCCTTCGCAGCAGGCGGACCCGCTCCAGGGGAGATTCGCCCTGGCAGAGGTGGAGATTCTTTGCCGGGGATTCCCCTTTGGGGATAGTGTAAACATCGAAGTTTACCGCCGCTTCGAAGCAGGGGGCGATTTCGTCTTGGAAACGGGGTATGGCGATTATTATTGCTTGATTCTTATCCACGCGAGGGGAAGCCGGGATGATTCCAGGGTTTTTTTTGTTGTATTATATATTTGAGTATTTTAGTTTGCATAATTCGTGCCATATTTCACAAATTAAATGTATATAATTGAATAATATTGAGATAGCGTATTATGTTTAATAAGAATATTGCATAAACTGAAACGTATATTGTCGTATATATTGCATAATGCATCATATGCAACATAACGGCGCAGTTTTGTCAAATCACTCTCATCCGTTGATGAAACTAATTGCTTTTAATTAGCTTTTTCAGTATCATATCTTGGTGAATCCGCCGCGATGAACGGCGCGGAAATTTCCGAATCGCAGATTATCAGGGATAAACGTGGATTACGCAGTCAGGCGGGGCATTCGGAGCCGATGAAAGTGGTTTTGAATCACTGAAGGACGCTGAAAACACTGAAGGCGCAGAAAAAGACACCGTTATTTCCGATTAATTAATTAACCCGGGAGGCTTATTATGGCTGAATACACACCGGAACAGGCTGAGGAGTTCAGGAAAAAGTGGGCGGGGGAGGTGAAGGAGGAATATACGGAGGAGGAGATTAAGGAGTTGAGGGGGAGGTGGATGGGATTGGAAGATGTTGTTAATGAATTAATTAATATTTTAAAAGGTTCAAATATTATTAAAGATCACGATAGAGATGAGGCAGAAAAAAGAATGAAAGAAGCCAATGATTTACTTAAACATTATTCAATTCCTTCACTTGATTACATATGTGACTATTATAGTAAAATCGGAGAATTTAATTATTATAGATTGGACTTAAGAGGTATCGACTTAAGTTATAAGGATTGTAAGTTCATTTTTATACCATTTGCTCATTTTGAGTGTTCACATATTTACGCTGCAAATTTTCATCAAGCTTCTATGGCAGCTACTATTTGGAATTATGCTAATCTGCGAAGAACACACTTCGATCATAGCGATCTATCTGCATCGGAATTTCTTAATTCTGATTTGTACGGAACTGATTTCAGAAACGCGATTATGTCCGAAGTTAAATGGAATAGCGGCTATCGTATAACTGTAAGAAGACTTATACCAAGTTTTGAACGCAGAAACACGCCAAAAATTGAGAAGACTCTGGTCGCTGGCGCATCCTTCGCTAACAGCCGCGCTTTCGAGAGATATATCAAAGATGAACAGTATATTCAAGAATTAAAGGAAAATGCGAAGACGAATTTTCTTCTGAGATTCGTTTTGGGATTATGGAATATCACCTGCGATTACGGACGCTCGTTTTTCAGGTGGTCCTTCTGGTGTCTATTTTTTGTAACTTTGTTCGGTTTCATATTCGCCGATTACACTATATCGCCGAAATGGGGTTTCATCGCCGATTTCGCTGATTCTGTAAATCCTCAGTTGAATTATGCGCTGGACACCGCCAAGACCTGGTATTCGCCGTATTATTTCAGTATTGTGACTTTCACCACATTGGGATTCGGGGATGTGACGCCGCTGAATTTGGCGGGGCAGGTTTGGATTACGCTGGAAGTGATTTTGGGTTATGTGATGTTGGGGGGATTGATTTCCATATTCGCCAACAAGCTGGCGCGGCGGGCTTAATTCCGGGGGCGATGATATTGGAATATGCAATTTCATAGTTGAAACTCGGCGGAATGAGATTCCGCCCTACAAATACTCTAATTTGGAGGAAATCTTATGGCTTCCGTACTTCATTACGAGATTCCTGCGGACGATGTGGCGCGGGCGCGGAAATTCTATAACGATGTCTTCGGTTGGAAAATCGAGGACGTTCAGGGGATGGAATATTGGATGATAGAGTCCAAGGGGGAGCGGGGTATCAACGGGGGGTTGATGAAACGGCAGGCTCCGCAACAGACCACCACCATCTATGTGGAGGTCGATTCGGTGGACGCGTACTTGCAGAAGGTCGAAGCCGGCGGCGGGCGGATTGATTTCCCCAAGACCGCCGTGCCCGGGATGGGGTGGTTCGCGATATGTCTGGACACGGAGAACAACGCTTTCGGAATCTGGCAGGACGACAAGGAAGCGAAGTAGACGCGGATCCTGAACGAAAAAAGGGCGGGATAAGACCCGCCCTTCCCGGTATCAAACTCTGTCAAATCACAGCGGCTTGACCGCTCGCACCTTGATGCTGAGCACCGTTCCCTCTATGGATTTCAGTTGTTCCGGGGTGATTTTCATTTCATCCAGGAGGGATTTGGTGGCGGCGTCGATTACGATGGTTTCCACCTTGAAGGGGGCTGATTCCACTATTTTCACCTCGGCGAAACCCGCGTCCCCTATCAACTGCAGGTAATCATTCTTGTTGATGGCTCCGGATACGCAGGCGGAATAAGCCTGGGGAGAGTTTTTCACCGCTTCCGGGAGTTCCCGGGTCAAGACGATGTCTGACACCATCAGTTTCCCCCCGGGCTTTGTAACCCTGAAGGCTTCCCGGAAGGTTTTCGCCTTGTCGGGCGAGAGGTTGATCACGCAGTTGGAAATAACCGCATCCGCGGTGTTGTCGGCTGCGGGGAGGTTTTCGATTTCGCCCAGTCTGAATTCGACATTGTCATAATTTCCCTTCGCCGCGTTTTCCCGGGCCTTTTCCACCATCTCCGGAGTCATATCCACCCCGATGACCTTTCCGGTTTCACCCACAGTTTTGGCCGCGAGGAAACAGTCGAATCCGCCGCCGGCGCCGAGGTCGATGACGGTTTCGCCCGGGTTCAACGCCTCAATTGCCAAGGGATTACCGCATCCCAGGCCCATATTTGCTCCCCGGGGCGCATCGGACAGCTCCGTTTCGCTGTATCCCAGGCTGCGGCTGATGGATTCGGCTCCACCTCCGCCGCAGCAGGATGAGACCGGCGTACAGCAAGAGGCGCTGCCCCGGGCGATAGACGCATAGCGTTCCCGGACGATTCGCCTGACTTTATTGGATTTCATTTCAGTCTCCATATTTCATTTCTCAATATTAAATGTAGTTGTAACAGCGCTCTATCGGCTTAATCCAATTCAGCCGGAAATCATTCTGTTCGAATTAACGGCTCAATATAATCTTGAGCCATCCCGGACAGGTTGTCGGCTTTTATCAGCATAAGACAGCAGACCTCCCCCTCTTTCAGCACGCTGAGGACCGCAAATTTGTCGCCGGCTTTAATACCTGCCTTTTCCCTCACATCCTTGGGGAGAACCAATTGACCGCGCTCATCAATAGTGACAACGGCTTCGATGCTGCAACAAGCGTTCTTTTCGGAGCAGCAGGATTCTTGGTTGGAGGAATCGTATTTCTTCATCTCAGACTCAACTGATTTATCTGCTATTACTGATTTATCTGTATTTTCTGACAAATATAATAATTTTCCAGGTAATAGTCAAGTTTTGCGCGGATTTTATTCCTGTGGTATTGTGAAGAGCTTTGTTTCAGCTTGATATAAGCCATAGCAATAAAGTTTTTTCGCGAAGAGGATTGACAAAGCGGAACTTTTTTGTTATATTGTAGGTGTTGTTTGAAGAGCAAGCTTGAAATGATGAGGAGGTTTTTTCAAAGTTGAAAATAGTTATATCAAATTCTTGACAAATTAGAAAATTTTATTTATATTATATTTTGCTTTTGACAATGACTTACCCCGCCTCAAGGCGGGTGTTCTTTGACAAATGGATATAACGGGTTGCGTAAAAGCGATTTCGAGGCACCAATAGATTTCTGAACTTCCATCCGCCTTCTTCGGAAGGAGATATTGAGGTCAAGCTACTAAGGGCGTGCGGTGGATGCCTTGGCACGGAAAGGCGATGAAGGGCGTGGTAAGCTGCGATAAGCGTCGGTGAGGTGCAAACAACTGTAGACCCGACGATTCCCGAATGGGACAACCCGGCGCGGGTAATGCCGCGTCAGCATACGGTGAACACATAGCCGTATGCGGCTAACGGGGAGAACTGAAACATCTTAGTACCCCCAGGAACATAAAGCAACCGCGATTCCCCAAGTAGCGGCGAGCGAACGGGGACCAGCCTAAACCTGTATCACATGTTGCTCACCGGCTTAGTGATGCAGGGGTTGTGGGAGCGGCAGGTCCGGCGGTGGACGGGCCGCGGAGTTACAAAGAATCATTTTAGCCGAACAGTTCTGGAAAGGCTGACCGTAGACGGTGATAGTCCGGTAGGCGAAAGGGTGATTCCTCCGGCCGATTTCCCAAGTACTGCGGGACACGTGGAATCCTGTAGGAATCCAGGAGGACCATCTCCTAAGGCTAAATACTCTTCCGTGACCGATAGTGAACCAGTACCGTGAGGGAAAGGTGAAAAGCACCCCTGTGCGGGGAGTGAAATAGTACCTGAAACCACACGCCTACAATCTGTGGGAGTCAGCCGTACGGCTGATGACCGCGTGCCTTTTGCATAATGAGCCAGCGAGTTACTCGTGTGTTGCGTTAGGTTAAGGAGTTCAGCTCCGGAGCCGCAGCGAAAGCGAGTCTTAATAGGGCGTCCAAGTAACATGCGGTAGACGCGAAACCGAGTGAGCTACCCATGGCCAGGTTGAAGCGCAGGTAAAACTACGTGGAGGACCGAACCAGTAGACGTTGAAAAGTCTTTGGATGAGCTGTGGGTAGGGGTGAAAGGCCAATCAAACTGAGAAATAGCTCGTACTCCCCGAAATGCATTTAGGTGCAGCCTCGGGGCTGCGTGTCATAGAGGTAGAGCTACTGACTGGGCTAGGGGGCTTCACCGCCTACCAAACCCTGACAAACTCCGAATGCTATGACATACCCCCGGGAGTGAGGGCATGGGTGCTAAGGTCCATGCCCGAGAGGGAAAGAACCCAGACCACCTGCTAAGGTCCCCAAATGTATGCTAAGTTGAACAAACGTAGTGCGATTGCAGTGACAGCTAGGATGTTGGCTTGGAAGCAGCCATTCATTCAAAGAGTGCGTAACAGCTCACTAGTCGAGCGATTGTGCGTGGATGATAATCGGGCATAAAGCATACTACCGAAGCAGTGGCTCCGCAGCAATGCGGGGGGTAGGGGAGCATTCCAAGGGCGTTGAAGGTATGCCGTAAGGCTTTCTGGAGCGCTTGGAAAAGAAAATGTAGGCATAAGTAACGATAATGCAGGTGAGAAACCTGCACACCAATAGGCTAAGGTTTCCTGATCAACGCTAATCGGATCAGGGTTAGTCGGGTCCTAAGGCGAACCCGAAAGGGGTAGTCGATGGACAACAGGTTAATATTCCTGTACCTGCTATGCAATAAAAGTGACGGAGTGGCGTAGTGCCTACGTGCTGACGGAAATGCACGTTGAGCCTAGCCTTCGGGCGAAGCGAAGGTATGAAATCACTTCCTAGAAAAGCGAGCATAGCAGCCCGTACCGCAAACCGACACAGGTAGCCAAGTAGAGAATACTAAGGTGCTCGAGTGATCCATGGCCAAGGAACTAGGCAAAATAGTCCTGTAACTTCGGGAGAAAGGACCCCCCCGGGAAATCGGGGGGCGCAGAGAAATGGCCCAGGCGACTGTTTATCAAAAACACAAGGCTTTGCTAAATCGAAAGATGATGTATAAGGCCTGACACCTGCCCGGTGCCGGAAGGTTAAGAGGGGGAGTTATTTCGACTTGTCGGAAGAAGCTCTGAATTGAAGCCCCGGTAAACGGCGGCCGTAACTATAACGGTCCTAAGGTAGCGA
>CAYQZD010000042.1:0-30337 GCA_964421875.1 uncultured bacterium | reverse complement strand
TATAATTGGAGATTCTTCGCTCCGCTGCTTCGCATCGGGCTCAGAATGACATTTTCGGACAGACAGCGGAGACCCGACACCACGGTAAATAGAATGCTTCGTCGCTTCGCTTCCTCGCAATGACAATTCCAGAGTTTTGCATCAGTAACTATTTACTGACAATGACTTTAGCGTGCCGCAGGACTTTTTCGCCTATGTAGTAACCCGGTTGAATCACTTCTACGACAACACCGGAATCGTCATCGGATGATTCCACGGTCATCATCGCTTCGTGGAGGTTGGGATCGAAAGGTTTTCCCCTCGAATCCATCGGCTTTAAACCCGCGTCAATCAAGGACTTTCGGAGTTTCTCAAAAATCAGTTTAGCTCCCTCGGTCAAATCCCCGGCGCTTTCATCCTGATGGTCGAGCAGCCTTTCGGCGTCATCGAGGATGGGCAGCAACTCCAGTATCAGGTTTTTTTTCACAAACGCTGCCGTCTCCATCACTTCCGACTGTTTCCTTTTGCGGAAGTTATCGAATTCAGCGAGGAGGCGGAGGTTTTTGTCCGACAATTCGTTTTTTTCAGCTTTCAGCGCTTCAATCTCAGCCTTCAGTTTTTTCGAAGAGACCGATCGTTTGGATTTCGCGGCGATTTCCGGCTGATTTTCCCTCGTATCATCCTCAATCAAAGATTTTTCATCGGGGGATTTATCTGCGGGTGCTTCGATATCTACTGTATTTTTATCTTCGGAATTCACACTTTTTCCTGTCATATATACATATTCAGATTTGTTAATATTGTAATATGTGACGCGTCTTCCGGTTAATCATAACCTAATAAACGTCTAATTAAACTGCTTTTGTATAGTCTTCGCAGTGTAGTCTACCACGGACCAGAGCCGGGAGTAGTCCATCCTGGTGGGACCGATAACGCTGACTGTCCCCACATCTTCGCCGACACTGAAGGCTGCGGTTAGCACTGACAATTCGCGGGACTGTCTCACCGGATTTTCACCGCCTATAGTGACCCGCACCCCCTCCTCCGGTTGTAAACCGCTGACCAGGTGGATTAAGACCTTTCTGTTTTCGAAGAGTTCCACTATGGTTCGCACCCTTTCACTCTGGGAAAATTCAGGCTGCTCAAGCAGGGTTTTCAATCCGTTGAGGAAGAAATCTTCGTCCTCTTCGAACTGAAAGAGGATGTCGGAATTGTAAACTACAAGGTCGAGGAGTTCATTTCTAACGTTTGGAGGTCTTTCGCGGAGGATTTCCACGATATCTTTTCGGATGCGTTTCAAGGGCATACCGTGCAACCTCTGATTCAGCAGCGAGCAACCTTCCTGAAGTTCGGTTTCATCAATTTCAAAGTCGATTTCAAGCAGGACGGTTTTTGCCAGACCGGACTTCAAAGCCACGATTGCCATCAGCCGGGAACTGGAATAGGGAGTAAGGTCAACCTTCAGCAATATGCTCTGCTCATAGCGGGGCGACAGCACCACACCCAGGAGACTGGAGATATTTCCCAGCATCCCTGATGTGCGCCGCATCACTTCCTTGAGGTCGAAGGAAATCTCGGAAACGAGACGTTCGATAGACTGTCGGACGTCCGAGGCGAGCCGGCGCTGACTCATCAGGTCGTCCACGTAAATACGGTAACCGAGGTCAGTGGGGATTCGCCCGGCGGAGGTATGGGGCTGTTCCAGCAGGCCCATTTCCTCTAGGTCAGCCATGGTGTTTCGGACAGTGGCCGGGGAGAAGTCAATATCCGACTTCTTGGATAGAGTGCGGGAGCCTACCGGCAGGGCGTCGGAGATGAAGCTGTGGATAACCGACCGTAAAATCAATATTTCTCTGGGAGTAAGTTCCATGGTAATCGTCAATTCAGTGAAGCATAATTACACATACAAACACACGTAAATCCAAAAATAACCGTATACATCATTATTTCAGGTTTTTTCCAATAGATATTTGTCCAGGCTGCGGTTCACCGCCATCACCGCCCCTCCGTAACCTAACACTATTCCCACCGGAGTCAACAGGAACATTTCGCCGCTGTAGGAGAGGCTCATCAAGTATTTATTCAGTATCAAATGCGTTACCACTACACCGCTGTATGCGGCGGCTCCGGCAATCAGCCCCGCGACCGCGCCTTCGAGGATGAAGGGGAACTTGATAGTCCCGATTTTCGCTCCGGTGAGGAATAGGGCGTTGATAAAATCTTTGCGGGCGGCGAGGGAGATTTTCACTCCCTGGAAAAACAGCGCCGCGGTGCCGATGAAAATCAATCCCCCCACCGCTAACAGCGTTTTCAGCAGGGTGTCGAAGCGGGCTTCGAGCATTTCCACCACGCTCCCCTGGAAAGCCACTTCGTCCACGCCGGAAATCCCCTCAATCTTTCCGGAGACGCGGGAAGCATTCCCGGCGCTGCGGCGGTCGGAGTTCAGAGTAACCTTGAAGGAGGGGGGAAGCGGATTCTCCTCCAAGATGGCGAAGATTTCCCCTCCGAATTCGCGGGCGAAGATTTCCGCGGCTTGTTCGGGGGAGATATAATTCACTTCTTTGATACCATCGAATGCGGCAATCTGTTCCCCGATTTTGTCCTGAACGCCGCGGCTCAATCCGGGTTCGAGGAAGACTTCGATTTGCAGCCCTTCCATTATCCGTCCCCGGTATTCCTCGACATTGCTCCAAATCAGGAGCGCCAGCCCTAAAATCCAGAGGGTGAGCGCCATACCGGTGATGGTGAGGCCGGCGGTGAGGCGGTGGCGCATTAAGCCGCGCAGGCTTTCGACAGTCCAGAATCCGAGGTTCAGAGCCATTTGATGAGGGTTTAGGGTTTAGGGTTAGGGTGAAGCAGTCGATATGGGAGAGAATTTAATACAACGGGAGATTAAATGCAAGCGGGGGCGGGGGATGGGGGGATGATTGAATTTGAGAAATTTATATAAATCGATGAAAACGCTTGACAATGTTAGTAAAAGCGATTACATTGTTTTACTACGATTCACTACGATATAATGAATCATAGGTTTTATTTTAAGGAAGGGAGTTCGAAATGACCCGCCATTAATTAGTCTTTTTTTTTACCGTAGCATACATATTTTGTATGTTTACATAATAATCTACCTCGCCATTTTCTTTCAATTCAAAATTTAATAGGAGTGTCAAGGTGAAAAACTTCTTCATCGCTTCAATAATAGTTCTCTTTGTTTCAGCATCAGCTTTCAGCCAGCCGGTTACTATTTTAAACGTGGACTGGGAATCCGGTATGGGAAATTGGTGGGCGGACAACGGCGTTTGGGAAGTGGGTGCGCCCGATTCCACCGTAGGACCAGGCGCAGCGTATCAAGGCAATCAGTGCGCCGCGACTGTTCTGAGTGGCAGTTATCCCAGCGGTGCTGATTCGCGGTTAATCAGTCCCCATATAGCACTTCCGGGCAACCTGCAGCCCGGTGAAAAGATAATGTTGTGGTTCCAGAACTGGTTCAGCTTGGGATCCGGATACAACAATGTAGATAATGGCTTTGTAGTGATTTCCGTAAACAATGGACCCTGGGAAACGCTTACCGATGGTATCGACGAGGACGGGGCAATCTGGAGTCAATTCGCTGTGGATTTGACCGCTTATGCGGATTCGACGGTCAGAATAGGTTTCAGGATACTTGACAGAACGGGTTATGGCGCTACTACATCCTCCGGCTGGTACATTGATAATATTACTATCAAGGTAGGTAATTTCCCCTATAATAATCCGGAAGGCTGGGAAAACGGGATAGGCTATTGGTGGGCGGATAGGGGTGTTTGGGAAGCGGGGGCGCCGACTTCGGGACCTGACAGCGCGTATTCCGGTCAATGCTGCGCGGCGACAGTTCTTGACGGTAATTATCCCTACGGAGCCAATTCAAGATTAATAAGTCCCACTGTCACATTGACGCCTCTTCCTAGTCAATACCCCGGTCTTTTTTTCTGGCATTGGTTCAGTTTCGGCAGCGGTTACAGCAGTCCCGATATCGGCTATGTTCAGATATCGGTCGATGGGGGGGACTGGCAGACAATTTCCAATGATTACAGCGGCACAAGTTCCATATACAGCCAGGTGTACATCGACTTGTCCGCCTACGCGGATTCAACCGTAAGGATTGCTTTCAGAGTATTGGACCGGACCGGTTACGGCGCGACCACGACTTCGGGGTGGTATATCGATGATATACGGATAGAAGGAATCGAATTATCGCCCTGCGAATATAAACCATCGCCCGCGGTTCCAAAGGATTTCATATTGTATCCCGCCTGTCCCAATCCCTTCAATCCCACCACCAGATTGACTTATGACCTGCCAAAACCGGGGAATGTTTCACTGAGAATATTCGATATTACGGGCGGAGAATCGGCGATAATATTGGATGGATTCCAATCTACGGGAAGGCATCAGGTCGTTTGGAACGCGGAAAGTATGCCTTCCGGATTGTATTTCGCCCGGCTGACCGCAGGCGGGGAAAGTTCGGTGGTGAAGATGCTGTTGGTGAAGTGATTTTGAATCACGAATAGCACAGATAGACATGGATGAGGGTCTGGGGGCTGGAGGGAAGATTCACAACGGATTACACAGATTAAGCGGATTATCAACGGTTCGCATCTTAATTCGTTTTATTCGTCGTGATTTTTTTCACTGACTGCCGATTTTGGCACCGCGGAATCCCACATTTTACATCATATTCTTTTAAGAAAGCGGATGGTCGCAGAGTGCGGGGAGTGTGTCTGAGAATGCACAGAATCGGAATTTATGAGAAAATCTGATTCACTGGATATTATGGATATTATGGTAATACAGTAACTTACTATATCCATTATTTCCATCATATCCAGTGAATATTTGCTTCAACCATATTCTTGGACAGACTGCGGGTAGTCTGCGGCACAATAGTTAAACTAATACATCAAGAGCATTATGAAAGTCACATTGATTCCGTTGTTTATTGCAGCCTGTTTGAGTTGCGCCAGCGGCCAGATTGACATAACCTTCACCGCAGCCGGCGATAACATCAACGAGAGCACTGAACTTCTTCTTTCCGACCCACTGGTGAACCAAATTTCATTATTCACTCCCCCAAATTTTCTGGAGAAAAGGAAGACAGCTTTAGCCGCTTCGGAGGAGAAAGCGAGGGAGCTGACGATAGCGGTCGGCTTCGACGCCGAATTATCGGAGCGCAACCGTTCATTCACGCTGCCGCTTTCCTGCGCCTATAAGAATTTCAATTTCGCCGCGGGACTGCCCTATATTCATTCCCGAAAGATAAAATACAGCGACGGCGTCCGGGAAGTTTCGGGACTGGGGGATATTTTTCTGAACGCCGGCTACACCCTAGGCACAGAAACGACGATGCTGAACGGGGGGCTTTTCGTCAAACTCCCCACTGGCGACGATGAGAAGATGGTTGACGGTCGGCTGATGCCATTGGGCACCGGTGCCACCGATTATGTCGCAATGTTGTCGTCGATGAAAATCTTCAGCAGATTCGCCTTCAACGCCAAATGCGTTTATAAGATTAACGGAGTCAGCAAGCGGGCGCATCTTACATATACGGAAAAAATTGCCAATGGGAATATGTTCACTTTCAGCGGGAACTTCGATTATTTCCTCTCCTCCCGTTGGGTCGCCGGGGGGTGGATAATCTTCACCTCTGTGGGCGAAGGTACCACCGACATAGAACACAACGACGGCAGCAGTGAAACCGGGATTTCCAACAAGCAGAATATGATCCTGCTGGATGTAGCACCCAATCTATTCTACTACTTATGGGGCGCGGACATCACGCTGTTTATGAGAATCCCGGTAGTCACCGAGAGGAATGAGGCCAACACAGAGGATTCCCGCGGTGTGACCGTGCTGTTGAAAATCTGCCACAATCTTTAGCGCAGGGAAAAGGAGTATAATAATGAGCAAGCTATATATAATAGCATTTGGTGGAATACTTTTAATCGTATCAATGCTACTTCTGGGGGGGTGCGATCGCGACCAGATAGTGAGCGATGGTCGGGAGGCGGCGGTTACTTTCCAGCTCGATTTGGGGGATATCATTGGAGAAGCGGGGACGAAGGGGAAGTCAGACGTCAGCAGGGCGGCGGTCTGGCCGGCGGAATTCCCTATAACGGTGCGGGTGATCCGAACAAGCGACCAGTCGGAGGTTGGGATTCACACCCTCACTGTCCAGCGGGATACCCAGGACACCACCAAGTACATGGCGACCAAAGCAGTGTCGCTGCCAGCGGAAATCGACCTTCGCATCACTGTCATCGCGCAGATTGAGACTGAAACCTATCTCGGTCAGATTACCTTAAACCTGCAGCGGGGAGAAAGCCAGACCCATACCATTATGATGGACCCGGCGACCAACACTCCGCCCAATCAGCCCTCCAATCCCAATCCTGCGGACAATGCAACAGCTATCTCTATAAACACGAATTTATCCTGGACCTGCAGCGACCCGGACGGCGACCCCTTGACCTATGATGTTTATTTTGGAACCAGTTCGAATCCTCCATTGGTCAATAGTAATTTATCTGGAGCGACTTATATCCCCGGCGCATTGAATAGTAGTACAACATATTACTGGAAAATCAACGCCGAAGATGATCACGGAAATTCCACCAGTGGGAATATATGGAATTTCACCACTGAAACTACATCAGTTTCTTTATGGATAGCAACAATCGAATATTACCCAGAATCGGCAAACTTAGATTCTATAGTAACTGCTTTATATGGTTCAGACTATAGAGTAGCTGATTGGAATGATCTCGTTAGTTATAGTCAAACATATGATATTGTTGCTTGGGCAGATAGTATCGACATGCTAAATGGTTATCCATATGGATTTTTAGTTACATGCGATGGATACCATTTTTGGAGTAGTAATAGACATTATTGGATTGACAGACATGATGGTGTAGTTCCCTCTGGTTGGCTTGTACATTCTACTATTAACAACCATTTTATTGATTTGGGTTCTTGGTATAACATGATGCTAAGAATATTATGTATTCGCATTTATTAAGCAGTGTTAAATATAACGATTATGGTTGAATCCTGTACTTGAGTTTTTCTATTTGTCTTGAGTTGAGAATTTTCATTTAAAAATCCTGCTTTTTAAGCAATCGTTCTTTTATAGTCGTAGAATGCTCGTTTTGAAGTGGTTTTTCACATGAAAATCGTCCATTCCTGGTGCTTGCAGCTCGCAGCTAATTCACGCATTCGGATTCGCCACTACCCCTTCCAACGCGCTGTAGGCGGCGGTGTCGGGGGAGACCAGGTGGGTTTCGCCGGCGCCCTGTTTGCCGGGGAAGTTGCGGTTGGAGGTGGACAATTGCACTTCGCCTTTGCCGGTCATACCGAGCTGGCCGGAGGCGCAGCCTCCGCAGCCGGGCTGCGAGAGGATTACACCCGCCTCGAACAAATCGGCGATTATCCCTTCTTTCAGGAGCTTGCTGTAAACTTCCCGCGTGGCGGGGACGGCTTTGAACATCACGCCCGGAGCGATTTTCTTTCCCTTCAGGATGGAGTGAGCGGCGGCGAAATCTTCGTAGCGCCCGTTGGTGCAGGAGCCGAGGAAGATGGAATCGACCGGTTTGCCCAGGGCTTCCTTGACATCGACCACCTTGTTAGGCGATGGCGACAGAGCGATTTGGGGCTTCAGGTTGGAAACATCTATGACGATTTCGGCGGTGTATTCCGCGCCGGGGTCAGCCCAGACCGGTTCGAAGCTCCTCTCCCCCGCCCTGCCCTTGCAGTAATCGAGGACGCGGGAATCGGGCTGAATGAAGAAGGCGATGGCGCCGGTTTCGGTGGCCATCGAGGCGAGTGTTATGCGCCCGGTAAGGTCGAGGGAGTCGACTGCGCCGCCGTAGAATTCGACCGCTTTGCCCAGGGCTTTATCTGTGCCCAGGGCTCCCACCACTTTCAGGGTGAGGTCGCGGGGGGTGGTTCCTTTCGGGAGGCTGCCTTCGACCACTACTTTGACGGTTTCGGGGACTTGGAACCAGGTTTTGCCGGTTTTAAAGATGAAGGCGATGTCCTGGTCGCCCATCCCCTGGCCGAAGGCGCCGATGGCGCCCATAATGTTGTAGTGGCTGTCGGTACCGACCGCGGTTTCGCCGGGAAGAACTAATCCCTTCTCAATAGCGATGTGAGTGCCGATGCCCTGGTCCACGTCGTAGAGAGGGACGCCCTGCTGACGGGCGAAGGTGCGGCATAGGTGCTGGTTGTCGGCGTAGGCGATGGTGTTGGCGGGGGCGTTGGTGTCGAAGGTGAAGGCGGTGCGGGCTTTGTTATCGATGTAATCGCCCTCGTATTGTTTCAGCAGGTTTTTAACTACATTAGGGCCTCCGAAATCGCGGGCGGAGCGGAAATCGATGTTCATCCAGACTATTTCACCGGATTTGGCGGGGGCATCGGAGTGGCGCTTAACGATTTTTTCGATGGTTGTTTGGGGCATAGCAATCATAAAATATTGATTGGTTTATATGCTATTTTTTTTATTCCGGCGGCTTGATTTCCAAAATTTTCCAGCGCTTATGGCCGGCGGGGACGGTGAATTCGGCGGTTTCGCCGACTTTTTTTCCCAGCAGGGCTTTGCCTACGGGGGATTTCACCGATATTTTACCGCTCTCCACATCCATCTCTTCCGGCGAGACCAGAGTATAGGTGAATTCAGCGCCGCTGTCGAGGTCTTTGAGGCGGAGCCGGTTGAGGATGCGGACGCTGCCGGAATCGATCATCTTGGCGTCAATTATCTGCACGCGGGAAAGCGTATCTGTCAGTTTGTGGATTTGTATATCGATGCGGTGCATCTCTTCGCGGGCGGCGTCGTATTCTGCGTTTTCGGACAAATCGCCGTGTTTCCGCGCTTCCTCCAATTTTCGAGCGATTTCCGGGCGTTTGATTTCGGTGTATTCGCGGAGTTCCGCCTCCAATTTCGCCAATCCTTCTCTGGATAGATATACAGTGTCCAAAGCCCCTCTTTCATAATTTATTTATGGTGTGAAACTGTTATTCAGGATTTGAGATATACTTCTTCTCTTCCTCTCGCGCGAATTTGAGGAAATCCCGCATACCCTGATAAATACCTTCGGCAACACGTTTCCAAAACTTGCGCTTCCTCAGCATCATTTCTCCCTCCGGGTGAATAATGAAAGCGGTTTCAATCAACAACGCGGGCATATAGGTGGTTCTCGGCACTGCGAGGTTATCGTAATAGAGTCCGTTATCGGGCTGTCCGGTTTCCTGCAGCAGCCCTTGGTGGAGGAAACGCGCCAAATTCAGCGAGCGCGGATGGTAATAATACACTCCCAAACCCCGATGAAGTTCCGGGTTCTTGCCATCGGGGAGTGCGTTGTTATGGAGGCTGATGAAAATGTCCGCCCCCCATTCCCTGGCTAACTCCATCCGCTCGTAGAGGCCGACTAACCTGTCATCGGTACGGGTGAGGAAGACCTCGGCTCCTTTTTTACGGAGCTTTTCCGCGGTGAGTAGGGTTAGCCGGAGGTTGACTTCTTTTTCCGTCAGCCGGGTGGGGCCGATAGCTCCGAGGTCTTCTCCGCCGTGTCCGGGGTCGAGGGCGATTTTCAAGCTTTTGAACTCGAACTGCGGGGGGCGGGTCAAGTTAAAGACGAAATTACCGGCGAAATCGATTTCCGCAAAGTAGCCCCAGACTCGGGGTATGCCGGGATAAATGGTCAGAGTCATCACCTCGGGGGAATCCTGCCTCCAGCGGATTTCCTTGATGAGGTCGGAACGGTTGCGGATGACGTCGATGTGGGATTCGAGGTTGTACAGGGTTAGTTCGAGCCGGGGGGGATGGGTCATTTCTTGAACGCGGTGCAGGGGACTATTGCCGCAGGGGACTATGATATGGGCTCCGCGGGAATCTTCCTCGACCTCAAGAGAATAGACCATTTTCCGTAGCGGAGGAGCGGTCTCAATCAGGGGCTCGGTGAACCTCCCTTCAATCCACCCGTACAATCCGCCTTTTAGGCGCACTCCGAAGTAGTTCCGGTCGATTTTTTCCGCCAGGCACAACGCTCCAAGGGCGGGGAAAATGTAATATACGCCCTGCGCGCTGCCGTAGCGCATCACGGAATGGGAGTCGGTCACTTTCAGGGTGAGGGGAAGGGAATATTCCAACTCTTCCACTGGGGCTGGCTCCGGGAATTTGAAGGGCATCCGAAGCAGAACTTCTCCATCGGGGCAGGAGACGAATTCAAAGACCATACGCTGATAATCAAGGGGGACATAGGCGATGAAAGCGCCGTTGGGGTAAATGGCGGCGACAGCGCCGTTAATCACCAGAAAGCAGTCTGTGGGATGGATAGAGCCGAAGACGAAGGTGGAATCGACCTGGGCTACGACGGGTATTTCCCCTTCCGAGGCGGGACGGGGATATACCACGTCCAGTTCAACCGCATATCCTGCGGCGGTGATTAACATCGCGGCAGTTATCAGTGAAGCTGTCGGTTTCATTCCTTCCTGCTCCGGTAGATGAGGTTCAATCCTTCGAGCACCATAAAGGGGATATAGACCTCGATGGTTTGGCTGAATTCGGTAATCAGCGGGGCTAAACCACCGGTAGCGACCACCCGGCACCGCCCTCCGATTTCCCCCCATATGCGCTTCACCAGCCCGTCAACCATCTCTAAAGCGCCGAACATAATGCCGGATTGGGTGCTTTTTTCGGTGGAATTGCCGACCACAGCGGCGGGGAATTTCAAATCGACTTTCACCAGTTTGGCGGCGCGGCGGAGCAGTTCAGCGGCTGCTGTTTCCATCCCCGGGGCGATAACTCCGCCCAGGTAGTCGCCGTTGTCGGCGATGAGGTCGAAGGTTGTGGCGGTGCCAAAATCGACCACTATTAGGGGCCCGCCGAAGCGTTTGAATCCGGCGACGGCGTTGCAGATGCGGTCCGCGCCCACTGCGGCGGGATTGTCGTAGTGAATCCTTATTCCATTATACTCCTCCGGCAGAAAGATGAAAGGCTCCACCCCCGGCAGTCTTTCATAAACCATACGGCGGAAGGCGGCTGTCACCTGGGGGACTACGGAGGAGATGGCGGCTTTTTTCAGGCTGTCGAGGGTAATACCGGAAGCCGCGCAGAAAGCCATCACCTGAGTCCAGCATTCGTCGGCGGTGCGTTGAGGCTGGGTAGCGATACGCCAGGAGGCTGACATCTTTTCACCCAGGAATACTCCCATCACCACCTGGGTGTTGCCGATATCTATAGCGAGAAGGTTGGGCATTGTTGTTAGTTTGAAAGTGTAAAAGTATGAAAGCATGAAAGTTCCCCCCTTAGACCTTCCTCCTTTTCGGCGGAATAAAATTCCTTATTGCCACAGTCTGTTCGAGAATGAACCTGAGGAATGTCATACTGAACGAATTGAAGCATCACCAATTAATATAAACATAATAAGGTTCCTCGCTGTTTTGTATGGGTAAATAAACAATGGTGTATTGTTAGAAATCCCCCCTGCCCCCCTTATTCTAAGGGGGGAATCTTAAAGTCCCCCTTTGGAAAAGGGGGATTTAGGGGGATTTGTTTATAGACAGTCAAGCAATTATTCTTAATAGAACCAGTTTACCCACACGATTCAGCGAAGAACCCATAATAATTATAGGTTATTATTATTGGAGATTCTTCGCTCCGATGCTTCGCATCGGGCTCAGAATGACATTCAAGAACATACCGTCCACAGTCGACAGCATCTAATTGATTTATAGATATATGGCGCAGGGTGCGGAGATCCTGCGCCACGAAAAAAGCGCATTTTGATAATTGTCAGACAGACTGCTGCAATTGGGGACGGGATTACCACTCGACATATAGTGTTCCGGACAATATTTTCTGCGGTCCGGTTCCGGTGTCGACTATAAGTTCACCGTTTTCGCCGACATCCCTGCAGACTCCGGCGATTTCGCCCTGGGCGGTTTCCACGCGGCAGGGTTTCCCCCAGATGCGGGATTGGCTGCGGTATTGTTCCAGCAATTCGGGGGGATTGAAAGCGTTCACCCGGTTTTCGAATTCCCCCAGGATCCCCTTCAGTAGGCGGCGCAAATCCCATTCACCGGGGTAAAACTGCGCCAGCGAAGCGGCGGTTTCCCGCAGCGAGGGCGAGAAATCGGAGGCTTTCGCCAGCACATTCAGACCTATTCCGATAACTATATCGCACCTATCGCCTTGAGTGACCGTCTCCACCAGTATCCCGGCGATTTTCCTGCCCCCAATCAGTAAGTCATTGGGCCATTTGATGTCGATGTTAAACGTAGTATCGGAGTCGCAGGCTTCGGATTTTTCCACCGCAGCTTTCAGCGCCAGTGAGGCGAGGAGCGATATAAGCTGGACATTGCCTTCGGGTAATCCCCGCTTCAAGAGCAGGGAGAAATAGAGTCCCATACCCGGCGGGCTTTCCCAGCGGTGGCCGCCTCGGCCTTTCCCCGCGGTTTGACGGTTAGCCCAGACCACAGTTCCGTGGGGGAAATCCCCCGCGCCCGCTTTAAGGAAGCGGTTAGTGGAATCGATTTCGGAGAAGTAGAGGATATTAGAACCAAAGCCGGAATCGATTCCGAGGTCGATTTTGCTGTATGTTTCCAGTTGCCGGTCGCCGGTTTATGCAGTGAGGGGCTTAATGAATCAATCCCCTTCATCTACAGTGACTCACTGGGTTAGACTATCTTCCCGTATTCGGATTCAGCTTTTTCCGCGGTGATTTTACCGTCGCGGAGGTCTGCTTCCAGTGCCTTGGGATTTCGCTGTTTTGGGTCGCTGTATCCTCCGGCGCCGGGGGTTTGGATAGAGACCACATCTCCTTTTTTCAGGACGCTCATCCCTTTCGATTTCAGCGGGGTTTCATCGGGAGTATCAGGATTAAGGACAAACTTACCCATACTACCGGATTTTCCGCCGAACAGCCCTTCCGGGGGGAATTTTTGACGGTCGGCGTAACGGTTGAAGGCGACATCGTCAATAAGCGTTCTGACATCGCGGCGCAGCGCTAAGGCTCCCCGGAATTTTCCCGCGCCGCCGGAATCGGGGATTAATTCGTAGCGTTCAACGCGCAAGGGAACTTCGAGTTCCGCCGCTTCCACCGGAGTGTTCATAAAACGCGCCAGGTGGGAATCCTGCCCGTCCCTGCCGTCCTTGGTGGGACGGGCTCCGGCGCCGCCGCCCTGGATGTCGATAAAGACGAAGCGTTTGCGGGTTTGAGGATTAATCCCGGCGAAACCGCAGGTCATAATGTTGGCGTGAGAACCAGCCATCACTTTACCGGGTAAAGCTTCCGCCAGGGCGCGCATGGTGGCTTCGGCGATTTTCTGGGAGGTGTTGGTGCGGGCTCCGACCGCCCCTGGGGATATGGGATTGGGGACCAGCCCCTCTTCGATTTCAATCTCAAAGGGACGGTAACAGCCGGAATTGGGGGGGACCTTAGGGTCGATGACGCATATCAGGGAGTAGTAAACCGCGGCGTGGGCTGTGGCAACTGGACAGTTGACATTTCCTTTGACCTGCCGGTCGGTGCCGGCGAAATCGATGAGGGCGCCGTCGCCCTTCTTATGGATGTTGACCTGAATTTTAATGGGATTATCGTTCACGCCGTCGTCGTCCACATAATCGACGCCGGTGTAGGTGCCGTCGGGGATGCGTTTCAAGCCTTCGCGCATGCGGCGTTCGGAGTAATCCATCAGTTGGGCGGTGCAGGCTTCCACGGTCTCCACACCGTAACGGGCGTAGATTTCCTTCATCCGGCGCACTCCCACGAAATTGGAGGCGGCTTGGGCGCGGATGTCGCCCAGCGTTTTATCGGGGACGCGGATGTTCTTTTCGATGATGCGGAAGATTTCACCGTCTTCCCTGCCCTCTTTGTACAGTTTCACCATCGGGAGGCGGAGGCCTTCGAGGTAGATTTCGGTCAATCCGCCCGCCACACCTCCGGCGGCGGCTCCGCCCATATCGGAATGGTGGGCGATGGAACCGACAAATCCCACCAGTTTCCCTTCGAAGCGCACGGGGGCGAAGGTTTGTAGATCCATAACATGCTGACCGCCTAAGTAGGGATCGTTGGAAATGATGACGTCTCCGTCACGGAGGTCTTGGTCGGGGAAACGGCGGATAATTTCCGCCATAGTGATTTCGAAACCGGTAAGGAGCATAGGGGCGTGGTGCGCCTGCGCCAGGGTTTGGCCCTGGGCGTTGGAGACGGCGCAGGTGATGTCCATTATCTCCTTGATGATGGTGGAGCGGGAGGTGCGGACCATTGTGTAGCCCATTTCATCGGCGATTTGCTCCAATCCGTAACGGATGACTTGTGTAGTTATAGGGTCGGCGGATTTCATAGTTATAAATGCTGAATTGTGAATGATGAATATTGAGAAAGAGTGCTAAAAGTTTCATAGTGAAAACTCGGCTGGCGTCATTTCCCCTTCAGATATTCCGTCAAGTTTATCTTCAGCTCTTTAAGGCGAGCGGAGAGCAGTTCGGATTGAACATCTTCGAAACCGACGAGGAGGTATTTTCCCTCCCGGTCGATTTCCACATGTCTCACCGGTTCGAGTATAGCTCTCAGATGGCAGCCTTCAGCCGGAATTTCCGCGCGGATAAAATCTGTCACCACATATTCATAAGCTTCTGCGCAATCCTGGTCTGAAGCGTATTCCACCAGAAGCAGGAAGATGTTTTCCGCCTTCAAATTGAAGAACCTTCCCATCACCACGTTGGTTTTCCGGTTTAATCTTAGGAAATTCAAGGGGGAAATATATACCAGATTCTTCAGTGAGATATTTTCATGGAAGTAGTGCAGCCCCTCTTTAGCGCGGTCTTTTTGTGGCATCAGGCTCACAATTTCGGGTGGTTCGCCCGTTTCGTCTATCTTTGCATCCACCGCGCTTCCCGCCTTTAAGATAATATCCCTATAGTGCGTCCAGTCTCCGCTGACGAAGACTTTACAGTAATATGGGCCTTTCCAGAAGCGGAGGATGCCGCTGTCGTAACCGCCGCTATTCCCCAGGGGCAGGATTTCTCCGGCGGGGAGCATAGTAAAGATTCCGTAGGCGTCCGCCGGATTTTTGAAAGCATACAGTTCTACTATAAGCTCCACATCATCTCCACCGTAGAAGGTCCTCACCGCGAGCCGCCTGAAATTGAAGGCGCGGTAAACCTCCGCTCCCCCGTCGATATAATCGTAGAGCTGATTGTCGCTTCGAATGTTCCTGGTATCGGTTACTTCCCAATTATTAACTTCAGCAGATAAGGGGAGAAATTCGGATAATTCAGCCGCCGCCCCGGCGGTAGCGAGCCAGAAAACGGTCAACACTAAGACCAGCAAATTTTTCGCAGTCATAATATTCATTCTCAAAAACACCGTTTAGAGTTTTTTAGAAACCACGATAACTACGGCGACCAGCACTACTATAATCGCCGCAAGGAAGAAAATCCTGAAATCGACGTTGAAGCTCGATGAGAAATTCAGAGCCAGCACGAAAATCAGCGCCGCAAGCGTGAGCATTCCATACCATATTATTTCTTTACGCCGCTGCTGTTTTTTCCGAGAACTATGATGCATCTATTTCTCCTTATAACGCTTTGAATTATAATGTGACACAGATGAGCGGGCTTCTGAGATACTCATCCCCTTTCACGGCGGATATCGGCTCCGAGGCGGGCTAGTTTCTCTTCGATTCGATAGTAACCCCGGTCGATATGGTAAACGCGGCTGACCTCGGTGCTGCCCTTTGCGGCGAGCCCCGCCAATATCAAGCTGGCGCTGGCGCGGATATCGGTGGACATCACCGGGGCTCCTTTCAGTTCGGTTTTGCCATAGACAGTTGCAGCGCCGTCCGACATTTTGATGTCCGCTCCCAGGCGGGCAAGTTCCGCCACGTGGGTAAAGCGGTCAGGGTAGATGGTGTCCTTGACCTGAGATATTCCGCGAGCCTGGGTCATCAGCGCAATCCACTGCGCCTGCAAATCGGTGGGAAACCCGGGGTAGACTTCAGTAGTGACATTCACAGACTCCAATTGGTTATCGCAAACCACTTCCACCCAGTCCTCTCCGGCGTCGACCCGGCACCCTGTCAGCCTGAGCTTTGCCATCACCGCTTCGCAATAGCGGGGCTGGCAGCGAGCAAGTCTAACCTTTCCGCCAGCGATGGCGGCGGCGATCATAAAGGTTCCGGCTTCGATGCGGTCCGGGACATTTTCGAATTCACAGGGCTGGAGACGCTGCCCCCCTTGGATTTTTATGATGGAACTCCCTGCGCCTTCAATCTCGGCTCCCATCGCTTTGAGAAAGTGCGCCAGGGTGGCGATATCCGGCTCTCGGGCGGCGTTTTCCAGGACGGTCTCCCCTTCAGCGGAGACCGCCGCCATCATCAGGTTGCCGGTGGCGCCGACTGAGGGGAAATCGAGTTTGATGCGGGCGCCTTTGAGGCGTTTTGTCCTGGCGTGAATATAACCGCCTTCCAGTTCGATTTCCGCACCCAGGCGCTTCATTCCCTCAAGATGGAGGTTCACTGGCCGTGGTCCCCAAGCACATCCCCCCGGCAGCGACACTTTGGCGCGGCTGAACCTCGCCAGCAGCGGTCCCAGGACATAGATGGAGGCGCGCATGGTCTTCACCAAATCGTAGGGCGCTTCAAAGCTGTCCAGAGCGGTAGTATCCAGTATCAGAGTGTCGCTTTCGATGGAGGAATCCGCCCCCAACATCCCCAGCAGGCGGCACATAGTCCTGATGTCGCTCAGAGGCTGGATGTTGTGAATCCGAAACTGTCCCCCGGTTAAAATGGCGGCGGCGATGAGGGGGAGGGCGGCGTTTTTAGCGCCGCCGACGGGTATTTCACCGGACAGCTTCAGTCCGCCTTGTATTACGAGTCTATCCATATAATAAGTATGAAAGTCCGAAAGTAAGAGAGTAAATAATTCTCGAAGTCGAAAACGCAGATACTCAAAATCTTACTGCGCACACAAGGACTATGTTTATTTGTAACACTTTACTGATTTGAAGCGAGTATGTCATTCTGGCTGCGAAGCAAGCCAGAATCTTTCTTTTCCGGAAGGATTCCGGCTACGCCGGAATGACCATCTCGCTTTTAACTTCAGATAGCTAATTTCTTACGTTTATCTTATAGCCATTCTTGAAGGGTGTGTTGCCAAAATACTTCAAGAGCGGGAAAGTGGGAACGAGGAACAGTGATATTCTACGCCAGCAATGCATACAATTTAATAATAATGCAAAAAAGTAGGGAAAAAGTCAACTATATTTACAACTAAGTGCGTGGCGGAAGGCTAAGGAAGCTAAAAATTGCAGAAATAATCCCACTGCCTACTCGATGAATCTAATCACTTTCAGGTTCTTTGCTTACTCGACATCGTCGGCATTAAGCAGTTGCCGGGCGTAATCCTCGCCTTTCTTTTCGAATTTTCCGGCGGCGAGCAATTCGGCGATTTCTTTGACTCGTCCGGTTTTATCGAGGAGTAGAAGGCGGCTGATGGTGCGGTCGTCATCGGAGGATTTGACCACTGCGAAATGGCGGGCGGGAAGACTGGCGATTTGGGGCAGAT
This sequence comes from uncultured bacterium, assembly GCA_964421875.1. GTDB lineage: Bacteria > Electryoneota > Tariuqbacteria > Tariuqbacterales > Tariuqbacteraceae > CAYQZD01. The sequence goes on along the minus strand of CAYQZD010000042.1, from coordinate 12,756 downwards.
GGGTGATTACCAGCGCCTGGCGGGATTGAGCGGTTTTGTAGAGATTGAGGCCCACTTTACGCGCAATACGCCCGGAAATACCGATGTCGATTTCGTCGAAGACCAGGAACTGCCCGCTATCGCCGCCGCTGATAACCGACTTTAAAGCCAGCATAATGCGGGAAATTTCACCGCCGGAGGCGACATCCTTGAGCGGGCGCAGCGGTTCGCCTTTGTTGGTGGTGATGTGGATTTGGCAGCGGTCGATGCCTGCGGGAGTCAGGCGGTAACGGTCACCTCCAACCTCGAAATCTGAGCCTTCGGTATGCTCCAGGCGAATTTCGAAATCGACATAGTCGAAACCAAGCTCCCGAAGAATGGACTCAACAGCCTCTTTGAGTTTGGGAGCGGCTTCAATGCGTGTTTGTGAAAGCTCAAGGGCTTTAAAAGCGAGTTCCTTCTTCAGTTCATAGATTTCTTCGAGCAGAGTCTCGATTTCGGTTTCGAGGGAGGTAAAGGAAATTTCCTCCTGCTTCAGTTTTTCGAGATGGTCAAGAATCGCGGCGATGGAGCCGCCGTATTTGCGTTTCAGCAGCGAGAGTTCACCCAACCGCTCCCTGATTTGCTCCAGACGTTCGGGGCTGAAATCGAACTCTTTCAGATAAGCGGTAACACCTCGCACCGTTTCCTCCAGGGAAACACTGGCGGAGCGCAGGTCTTCCGCCGCTTTCCCCAGGCGGGGTTCGATATCCAGAATATTGTCCAGTTCCCGGCTCAAGCCGCCGATAACCTCCAGCGGCGAGCCCGGCGCGTTTCCCAGCTCGTCACTCAACCGTCGGCAGATTTCCAGAATCCTTTCGCTGTGTTTCATCGCTCGTTCTTCGGCGAGTAGAGTTTCCTCTTCAGCAGGGTCAACACCGGCGGCTTCAATTTCGGCGGTTTCGAACCGGACTCGTTCCTGACGGGTCAACATATCGCGTTTCCGGTTTTCCAGTTTCTTCAGTTTTTCCGACAGGCTGTGGTATCGTGAATGGAGGCTGGAGAAATCCCGGCGCAGATTTGTCAAGCCGGCGAAGCTATCGAGGTAATCGAGATGGTATTCTTCACGCAGGAGAGTCTGGTTTTCGTGCTGTCCGCAGATGTCAACTAACAATTCACCGACTTGACTGAGTTTTTTCAGGGTTACCGGCGAATCGTTGAGGAAAGCCCGGCTGCGGCCGGAGCGCGCGATTTCCCGGCGCAAAATCAGATTGCCGCCCGGGTCCTCGAGTTCCCGTGAAAGCGGCTTCCAAGCATCAGATCCGGTTGAAACGTTGAATTCCCCCTCGATTACGGCTTTATCGGCGCCGGTTCGGACAATGTCGGAAGATAGTTTACCCCCCATCAAAGCGTCCAAAGCGCCAAGCAGCAGGGATTTGCCGGCGCCGGTTTCCCCGGTGATGAGGTTCAACCCCGGGGCGAATTCAACTTCGAGTTCTCGAATCAGGGCATAGTTTTTTACAAACAGTTTTATTATCATAAATCGACCGGTATCGGTACTAAAATCACCATTGTCAAATTCACCGTGTTCTAATGACCGCGATTTTACCCAGGGCGGTATCGCCGCCCTCGGTGATGACGTGCACCAGGTAAACACCGGAGCCTACGAAGTCGCCATCATCGTCACGCCCGTTCCAGCCAAGCGCCGCTTCGGAAAGCGAAAGTTTTCGAACCAGAAAGCCGTTCAACGTAAAGATTTTCACGGAGGAGACATTTTGGGTGAGACTGCCCCCCGCAAACCGCGCCCTATCATCGAGCGGAGGTCTGAAAGGCGAGGGATAGAGCTCGACCACAGTTAGATGTTCGCCGTATCCCCGATAAGGAGTTTCCACCACAGAGACGCCTTCCGAAGTGGCAATCCAGGCTTCGCCGGTTCCGGGGTGAATGGTTATGGTTTCTATGTTGTTCGACAATAAGGGTGAGTTCTCCTGGGAATAGACATAGAGAATGGTGTAGTTATCCGCGCCCAGCACGATAACTCCCTCCTCCTCGGTGCCGAACCATTTGTTGTTCATCGGGTCCACGGTCACGCAGCTCATCCGCTTTCCGTAGAGGTCGTAAACATAGTCGAAATCGTAACCGGTGTAACCTGTAAGATTATCAGGTATATCGAAGGAATTGACGCCGGTTCCGGTCACCACCCATAACCGATTATCCTGGTCGACAGCAAGGTCGTAGATGGTGTTGCTGAAGAGACCGAAATCTCCGGAGGCGGTGAAGCGATAGACCTGGTCATCCGATTTCAGCGCCGGGGTGCCGTTGAAGTCCAGGCATATGATTCCGGGAGCGGCGTTGGCGTCGCCAGCCATCCAGAGCCTGCCCTGCCGGTCCATCACCAGATAATCCAGCAGGCTGTTGGAGGGATATAAGTTGGATTCGGTGAATTCTATCCAGGCAACCGAATCGTGATGACTGACCGCATAATCCCGGGGCGCCATAAGCAGAGGACTATGGATGTGTGATTCACGGTTAATCATCCAGATATTATCTTCGGAATCGAGCAGCATATCGCCGATGACGGTATAATCGCCGGTGATACTGGTACTGTATATTCTGGGCACGGGATCGTAAGGGGTGATGTAGGATATGTCGTCGTCAGGTTCGAAGATCGCAATTCCCCCTCCGAAGGAACCCGCCCAGACTTCGCCGTTGGGATATTCCAGTAAGGATTGAGGGAGTCCGTTTCTGAAGAACAGGGTGTCTCTGTATGCTGAGTCCTGATTAGTGATATTAGTCCAATGCAAGCCGTCATAGATATATACACCTCTTGCGGTGGAAGAGGCTCCGGCGCACCAGACCCGGTTCTGACTGTCCACCATAATCCCTCTGACCTCTTTTCCGGCGGGAGCGTTGAGGGTAAATTCCCGCCACTGCATTCCATCGAAGCCGCGCAGTCCCCCTCTGGAGCCTGCGGGGCAGGATTTCCCGGCAAATAGATTCCCCTGCGGGGTCATAGTGAGGGTATGGCATTCACCGATATTTCCGCCTACCGGCTCCCAAGCGCTCCCGGTGAAACGGTTGACGCCGTCGGCAGTGGCGGCGTAAATGGTGTCGTTAAAGGTCTTGACCTCCCGCTTGCTGATGGAGACATACACGGAATGGAAGTTTTCACCATCGAACCAGGCGATACCGCTGTTCTTTGAAGCGGCGTAGAGGGTATCGCGGAGGACGGTGAAACCGATGGTGTTGTTGCCGGATAGGCCCTGGGAAGCGCTGAAGTTTTCCCAGTTTTGCGAAGGCTGCTTATTGGGGAGATCAGCGGGGATGCGGGTAACGCCGATGTCGGCTGCCGCCCAGAGGTAACCATCGTAAACATAAACCGCGTTAACCTGAGTGTTCGCCGGGAAGGTTCCGAGGTGATGATAACCGCCGCGGATGAAGTAATCATCGAGGGCGGCGTCGTAGTAGAACTCATAGATACCATCGTCGGCGCCGGCGAAGACCGTATTCCCCGTCACCGCTATATCTCTGATGGAAAGGTCGTTCCGCACCAGGTCGGTGATATTGGTAACGGAGCCGTTTTGTCCGATGATATTCAGCGCCGCGCCCTGGCCCGAACACCACACATTACCGGCGGAGTCGATATCGAGGCAGTAGAATTTGGTCCCCAGGAGCCCGTCGGCGCGGGTGAAAAGTTCGAAAGTGGAATCCTGCAGGTCGAAGCGGAAAACTCCCCCCTCGGTCGCCCCCCACACCGCCCCCTCCGCGTATTCGATGTCCCAGGGGTCGCACATCGAGGTGAAACTGCGCCAGTTCTGAGCGCAGGCGATAGATGCGGCGATAGCCACCGTCAGGGACAACAGGAGAATAAAGCGTTTGGATAACATTGTTGAACCCGGATTAGTTTAATGCTGCGTGAATTTCCTTCACGCCCCGCAGCGCGGGGATGAAGCCAAGCTCAACGGTTATGCTATATTCTCCCATAATTTGACCATTTCGATGGCGGATTCGGCGGCGTCTTTACCCTTGTTGCCGGCTTTGGTGCCGGCGCGCTCGATGGCTTGTTCGATGGTGTCGGTGGTGATGACGCCGTAGATGACGGGGATTTTGCCCTGCATCGCCAGCTGAGCGACGCCTTTGGTCACTTCGGCGGAGAGGTAGTCGAAATGGGGCGTGCCGCCGCGGATGAGGGCGCCTAAACAGATGACGGCGTCGAATTTCCCGCTGTCCACCAGTTTCCCGGCGGTGGAGGGGATTTCGAAGGAGCCGGGCACCCAGTAGATGTGGATGGCGTCTTCGGCGCAGCCGTGGCGCAGCAGGCAGTCCAGAGCGCCTTCCAGGAGCTTGCCGGAGATAAGCTCGTTGAAGCGGGAGATGACGATGGCGAATTTTTTACCTTTGGCGTCCAAAGCGCCGGAGAAGGTTTGGGGCATAGTTTTACCTTTAAAATAGTGGCTGCGTTAATACGCGAGCCGTGAATTTACATCCTAAGTTTCGCGAGTTCGCGGAAGAGCCCCTCGCATGAGGATTTATCCTTCAATCGCTTGTTGGGCTGTTTTTACTATTGCGTCAAGTTTTTCAGTAATTTCGGGATTAATAAGTTCTAAGGGCATATGTTCTGCTAATATATGAAAATTAGTTTTAAGCATCAGATTCGGCAATTCAAGTTCATTATAAAATCTTGCGAATAGAGGTTCTAATAATTCATTGCTCACTTTCAAATCGGAAGAAAAGATGTCACCTTTATCTAGTTTCCTGAAAGCATCTTGCATCTCTTCAAGTAACCTGTTCATCAAATTGGTTCTCATCTCGTTTTCAGCGCTGGTGAACAACGAAATTCCACCTTCAATTGTGGAAGAAGCAAAAGATAGAAGAGATTCTCTATAGCATATATAGTTTTCTATTTCCCGCCTTTTCCAATTTGTAATTTCAACATTTTCACCAGCTGTAACAGCTTTATCCAGTCTATCAAATATCGCTAATCCTTTTAATCCTCTCTTACTTTCACATAATCCGTAGTAATGTTCCAATGCTTTGTTGGGTAAATTACCTATGTATTTCACAAATGCGGAATCAAGATATTCATATGCAGGATGACCAAGTTTTTTCGCTAATGTCTTTAAAATCGACAAATCAGTAGAACCTTCCAGATATAAAATCCAGCCATTTTGATGCGCTTTATAAAAATCCTCCCACCCTATATCTGTCAGAGATTTTTTTAATTGACTTCCTCTATCGTTAATAGTAAACGCCCGGTCAAGAAAAGCGACTAAAACACCTTTTTCAGCGGCTTCATTCAACAAAACCTCAGAATGACTTGCGACAATCAATTGGTTATTAAAGAACCTGGTTTTCTCATTGACTAAATCATAAACCCGTCTCTGATTAATAATCTCCAGGTGAGCGTCAGGTTCGTCTAATAATATAACAGATTCGGGATTTGAATATATATAGGATAATAATAGTATCACTTGCTGCATACCTCTGCCGGTACAAGAGATGTCCAATTCAACACCGCCTTTATTCATAAAACTCATTTCAATCTCCCCCCTATCGGAAACATACACCGGTTTCATAATTTCATCGCCAAATAGAAGTCTAATATCCTCGACCATCATCCTCCATTTATTTTCATCGTGGGCTATCTCATAACATAGGTTGCGAAGAACTTCAGCCGTTCTTCCTTCACCAATCTTGACATTCAGAGTCCCCGGTTGGAGCATATATTCATTAGATGATAGTCCTGACATTGGGGGAAGAAATACAATATTGGTCTTAAAAACGTTCTCCGGGATTTCTCCAGTACCTTCAATTTGGGATTTAGACAACGGCCGGCAATAGATGGATTCATCATTGGCGAAGTCAAATTCCATTCCGAAATTCCAGAACTTATCATCATTTTCACCTTCTAAAATTACTTCTATCCTAATATTCTGAGTCGATTTTCCACCTTTCAAACCTTTTCTAATATGCAGGTCTTTCCATAAGAGTTTAGAATTTGGCACCGGAATTGCGCAAAGATCTTTTCTATTAATAGCGACACCGGTTCTTTTTTCGGGGATACTAACTCCACGTTTTTCCTTCCATTTCTTCAAACCCACACCCCAAAGATACAGCGCCTGCAAAGCTGCTGTCTTCCCCATATTATTGGGTCCGACGAAGACTACAGGATTGCCTAACTCTACCTCAATGTCATCGAACCTCTTAAAATTCCTGACGGTCATTTTTGTCAGCATTATTCCTCCCCCCCGTTCAATATCATATGCCCCATCTTATCCCGTTTGACCTTGAGGTAGTCGAGGTCGTAGGGGGTGGGGGGGATTTCGATGGGAACTCTTTCCACGATTTCCAGCCCGAAGCCGGACAAACCCACCACCTTCTTAGGATTGTTGGTGAGCAGTCGGATTTTGCGCACTCCGAGGTCGTAGAGGATTTGCGCGCCGAGGCCGTAATTGCGGAGGTCGGGCTGGAAGCCGAGCTTGACATTGGCTTCGACGGTGTCGTAGCCCATATCCTGTAGGTGGTAGGCTTGGAGTTTGTTGGCGAGGCCGATGCCCCGGCCTTCCTGGCGCATATAGAGGAAAACGCCTCTGCCCTCTTTAGCGATGGCGCTGAGGGCGGCGTCGCGCTGGGAGCCGCAGTCGCACCTGAGGGAGCCGAGGACATCGCCGGTGAGGCATTCGGAGTGGACACGCACCATCACGGGTTCCGGGGAGGAGACATCGCCCATCACCATCGCCAGGTCGTCCTTTTCGGTCAGGGGAGACCTGTAGTGTATCAGTTTGAATTTGCCGAATTTGGTGGGTAATGCGATTTCCGCTTTGCGCTCGACCAGCCGTTCTTTTTTCTGGCGGTAGGCTATCATATCGCGGATGGTGATGAGTTTCATTTCGTATTTGGCGGCGATTTGCAGGAGTCGGGGGAGGCGCGCCATAGCGCCGTCGTCGTCCATAATTTCGCAGAGCACGCCGACCTGGGACAGCCCCGCCATCCGGGCTAAATCGACCACCGCTTCGGTGTGCCCGGCGCGTTTCAATACTCCTCCGGCTGCGGCTCGCAGGGGGAAGATATGTCCGGGGCGGGCGAAGTCTTCAGGCTTGGTGTCGGGGTCGGTCAGCTTTTTAATGGTGACGGAACGGTCGTGGGCGGAGATGCCGGTGGTGGTGTCTTCAACGGCGTCGATGGAGACGGTGAAGTTGGTGCCGTGGAGGGCGGTGTTTTTGCCCACCATCATCTCCAGGTCGAGTTCATCGGCTCTTTTCCCGGTCATCGGGACGCATATCATCCCCCTGCCGTATTTGGCGAGGAAGTTGACTTTTTCCGGGGTGATGAGGTCGGCGGAGGTGACGAAGTCGCCTTCGTTTTCACGGTCTTCGTCATCGACGATGATGATGATTTCACCTTTGCGGAAGGCTTCAATGCCTTCTTCGACGGTCGAGATTTTAGCTTCTTTTTCCATTATCAATTACACTCATTATTCTAAAATATGTCAGAAACCCGCATTCCGCAGGGTGTTTTCCGTTATTCCGGTAGTATTTCGATAACTTTGGATGAATTTTTCCACGTATTTTGCCAGAATGTCTGTTTCCAGGTTCACTTTATCTCCGGCGCGGAGGCGGCTCAGTGTGGTGGCTTTCAAAGTATGGGGGATAACAGCGATAGTGAAGCTGTCGCCTTCGACCTTAGCAACGGTGAGCGATACACCGTCCACCGCAACAGAGCCTTTGATAACGATGTAGCGGGTGATTTCCGGGGGAGCCTGGACGGTTATCACGGTATCGAGTTCGGCTCTTGCGAGAGATTTCACCGTTCCCACGCCATCGATATGACCCTGGACGATGTGCCCGCCGAGGCGGCTTCCGGCGGCGAGGGCTCGTTCAAGATTGACCGGCGTTCCCAGCCGCCAGGAGGCGATGGTGGTGCGTTCAACAGTCTCACGAGCGGCTTGGACGTTGAAAGTGTCCCGCGCGGTATCCACCACGGTGAGGCAGGGACCGCTGACGGCGATGGAATCGCCGATTCGGAGGCCTTCAAGCACAGATTCCGCGGCGATTTCCAGTTCCAATCCGGCGGATTGGGGGGCGATGCGCTGAACTGCGCCGATTTCTTCAATAAGACCGGTGAACATTACGGTTAAACGGTTAAACGGTGATACTATACCGCTAATAGTCTTTGAGGATTATTTCCAGCATTACGTCGGCGCCGAGGCGTTTGACGCGGCGGAAACGCCAGGTTTCCACATCGGACATCTTTTCGATACCAAGATTGCCAAAAACGGATACGCCGTCGCCGCCGATTAATTTGGGAGCGACCACTGCGATTTTACGGTCAACCAATTTCTCACGAATGAAGCTGGTAAAAACGCCCGCGCCACCCTCGACCAGTACTGAATTAACTCCCCGATTCCCCAAATGTTTCAAAATATCCATCAGAGGTGGACTCCCCCTGTCATCGAGGTGAAACTTCACAACCTCGACGCCTCTATCCCTGAAAGGGGCAAGTTCATCATCGGAATGTCCTTCCGCGGTGAAGAGGACGGTGGGGATTTCCGCCTGGTCAGCGTAAACCTTAGCGTCAGGGGAAGTTCTCAGCCGTCCGTCTAGGACTACACGGAGGGGATTGGGTCCCTGAACATGGCGGACTGTCAGCATCGGATTGTCGGCGATTACAGTTCCCGAACCGACCAGAATAGCTCCGGAACGGGCGCGGAGGGTGTGGGTGAAAGTCCTGGCGGGTTTGGCGGTTATCCAGCGGGAATCGCCGACCCTGGTGGCGATACGCCCGTCGAGGGTGTGGGCGGTTTTAACGATAACTTCGGGGAGGCCGGTGGTGATGTGCTTGATATAAGCGCGGTTCAATTCGCGGCATTTTTTCTCCAGAACGCCGAGCTTGACCTCCACCCCGCTCTTTCGCAGATAATCGATACCGGAGCAGCAGACCCTGGGATTAGGGTCGATCATCCCCACCACCAGGCGGGGGACGCGCTTTTCTAAAATCAGTTCGGTGCAGGGCGGAGTTTTTCCCTGAAAGCAGCAGGGTTCGAGGTTAAGATAGAGGGTTGCGCCCTTAAGTTGTTCCGGTGTGAGGGGAGCAAGTGCGTTGACTTCGGCGTGAGGGCCTCCGAACTTCCGGTGGTATCCCTCAGCGATGATTTCGCCGGTCTTCACCACCACCGCTCCGACTTTGGGATTGGGGCTGACGTATCCGGCGCCTTTTTCCGCCAATTCCAGGCAGCGCTTCATATATGTGGAATCCTGGTCTTTCACTGTATCGATTCAGTACAAAAAAATACCCCATGCGTTCAAGCGCCGGGGTTGGGATGGAGTGATTTTAGCTGTACGAAGCTATCGCACTAAAAATCTTCTCCCATCCGGGCTTTAACCGTCGGCGCCGGAATTTCACCGGTTCGGGCGGAATCGGCTGACGCAGAAACCGCTTCGCGGGCTGTAACCGCCGGCTGGGAATTTCACCCAACCCCGAAGATTTACGATTGCGCCGATGGTTCTATCGGCGATAAAACACCTTGATACGCATAAATTTAATCAACAATTTTGATTTATGCAAGTTTTCGCTTATATTTAGACAGAGAACAGAAAACCAAAGACCGAAAACAGAAAACTGATAAGAAAAATGAATAGTCTTAATTCAAGACAAGGGGCGCATTATGGCATTTATAAGCGATAAGGACCGCGAAGCGGTCAGGAAAGCGTTCGAAGCGCTGAAGGAGCCGGTGACGATTGCGGTGTTCACTCAGGAATTCGAATGTATGTACTGCAAGGAAACGCGGGAACTGTCCACCGAAGTGGCGGAACTATCCGATAAGCTGTCGCTTCAGGTGTTCGACTTTGTCAAGGACAAGGCGGAGGCGGAGAAATTCGGGGTGGACAAAATCCCGGCGACAATATTGCTGGGGGAGGAGGATTACGGCCTCAAGTTTTACGGGATGCCCACCGGGTATGAATTTTCCACGCTGCTGGAGGACATCATAATGGTGTCCCAGCGCGATTCGGGTTTGCGGGCGGACACGCGGGAGTTTCTTAAAGGTCTGAAGGACGATGTCCACCTTGAGGTTTTCATCGGGATAACCTGCCCTTATTGCCCGGTGGATGTGCGGACGGCTCACAAGTTCGCGCTGGAGAGCCCCAGGGTGCGGGCGGATATGGTGGAGATTGCGGAGTTTCCTCATTTGGCGCAGCAGCATCGCATTATGGCTGTCCCCACCACAGTGATAAACGGGAAGCATGTTACGCATATCAAGGGGTCGGAAACTGTCCTGGCAAGGGAAATCGAAAAAGCGTTGGAGAATTGAGAATTAGAAACCATGGTATTGTATAGAATCGTTGGGTGGACTTCAACCCACCAAATATCAACCATCTACCAGGCGGCGCATAGATGTCATTGCGAGGCGCGCGGCGCCGAAGCAATCGCAGACTTTTGAGGTATAACCACCTGATTGCTTCATCAGCCCTACGGCTGATTCGCAATGACACACGGTTTCAAGCGTTCGCTTCGCTTCGCTCGCAATGACGCCTATAGTCTTAATTAATGTCGGCTTTGGATAAGCCGACCTACAACTCGCAATGACAGCGGAAGGTTTTACTGCGTTATCTGCGGAAATCTGTGTTCATATGCGATTCGGAAAAAGATATTCACAGCAGATTGAGGTTATTAAGCGGATTTTCAGCTCATAATTCCCTTAATCCGCTAAATCCGCTGTGAATCTAATAATCAGCAAATCATTATCCGAGCAACCGGAAACGAGCAAAGAGCAACGAGTAACGAGAACCGACTTGCAGACTTTGGCGGATTAAGAACCCGCCCTACAATACTTGATTATAATTCCGGTCTCCTTTTCGTTTAAGACCTGACTTTACCGGAAGTTCACCGATAATTGAAGACTGAATGAAAACGATATTGAAAAGACTCACCGCAGGTGATTTTATTCTCAGCGCTGTTATAATTGCCATCAGTATGGCGATGATGGTTCCGAATTTCAGTGAAGATCCCGGTGGTAAAGCGGAAGTATATGTCAACAATGAGTTGTTGGAAACTATTAACCTATCGAGCGCCGGGACCTTCATTTATGAGGGCGCGCTGGGGGATATGACTGTTGAGGTCAAGGGTGGAGCAATCCGCATATCGGAAAGCGGATGTCCGCTGCAGCTTTGCGTGAAACGGGGATGGATCAGGTGTGAGGGGGAAGCGGCCGTCTGCCTGCCCAACCGGTTGATGGTGGTGATTAAGGGGGGCGGGGAGCCTTCGGTCGATGAGGTCACCGGCCGATGAACGGTATGCTGAAACCGCGGCGGCTCACGATAATACCGCTGTTGGCGGCGGGAGGGGCGGTGATGTTCGCCTTTGAAACGCTGATTCCGCAGCCGGTCCCCTGGGCGAAATTGGGATTGTCCAATATCGCAGGACTGCTGGCGTTGTATGTGTTCGGCTTCAAGGAGGCGCTGGCGGTGACCTGGCTCAGGGTGATTATCGCAGGGCTGTTCACCGGGGGACTGTTTTCGCCGGGATTCGCGCTGGCATTCACCGGCGGCGGGGCGGCGATGATAGGGATGTGGGGGGCGAAGGTGTCGCGGTGGTTTTCGCCGGCGGGAGTGTCGATATCGGGAGCCGCCTGCCATAACATAGGACAGATAGCGGCGGCTTACCTGCTGTTCATCCGGCAGGAATCGTTGTGGCATCTTCTGCCGGTGATGCTGATAACATCGGTCTTCACCGGAGCTTTGGTGGGATTGGCGGGGATGGCGGCGCTGGAAGCGGTGAACAGAGAACGGAGAACCGAGAACAGAAAACAGATAACTGATAAAAGCGGGTATAACTCTTAATTACAAACAAGCTTCCTGTATCGTCATTCCGGTGCAGCCGGAATCCTTCCGGAAAAGAAAGATTCTGGCTTGCTTCGCAGCCAGAATGACATTTACAATTAACATCAGCAAAGTGTTATATATTAGTTGATTTCGATTACTTTCAATAATCACAGACTGTTCAAAGGAAATTTATGTCGAATGAGGTTCTGTTTTTTATCAAGCTGTTGGTGGGTATCGGATTCGTGCTCGCGGCTTTCCGGCTGGGGAAGTATTGGCTTTACAGCGTCGTAGCGGTCTATATCGTCCTGGCGAATATACTGGTGACTAAACAGATAACGCTTTTCGGGCTGGCGGCGACCGGGGGGAATGTGGTTTACGGGTGCACTTTCCTGGTGACCGACCTGCTGGCGGAGCATTACGGGAAGCGGGAGGCGCGTCGGGCGGTTTTGGTGGGATTTTTCGCTTCTGCGGTTTACTTGGCGATGTCGCAGCTTATCTTAGCGTTTCAGCCTTCGGGGGAAGATTTCGCGCAGGAGGGGATGGTATCGATATTTTCGCTGGCGCCGCGGATTGTAGCAGCGAGTTTGGCGGCGTATTTAGTGAGCCAGTTCCACGACATCTGGGCTTTCCATTTCTGGCGCAAACTCACCAAGGGGAAGCGCCTGTGGATGCGGAACAATTTTTCCACCTGGGTAAGCCAGCTTATGGACACGACCGTATTTGTGCTGGGGGCGTTTTACGGAGTATTTCCGGGGAAAGTATTATTGCAGATAATTATCACCACCTACATTCTAAAGGTCATTGTGGCTTTAATCGATACGCCCTTCATATATCTCAGCTATAAGCTGAAACCGCGGGAATTGCGGGGGGAAACTGTCAACGAATCGCGGTTTCTGTGAAGCGTTGGGGGGGATTTGGTAGTTTCAATGCTGTCCCGGGAAATTTTACAACCTAAGATATTGTTGAAACTTATAGGAAA
>CAYQZD010000041.1:0-30413 GCA_964421875.1 uncultured bacterium | reverse complement strand
ATTTAACCAACACATAGCCGTCATTCTGGTTGCGAAACAAGCCAGAATCCTTCTTTTTCAGAAAGATTCCGGCTTTCGCAGTCTGTCCGAGAATACCCCAAATCTGTCATTCCCGCGAAAGCGGGAATCCAGAAGTCATAAATAATCAATAGTTTATAATATTTGGTAACTCTAACATTCTGCGTTTTTTCATATTGTCGGATACTCTGATACGCTCGGAATGACATTCTTTTAAAAAATGACTGAAAATCTAACAAAATAAACCGACTTACTACGATTCTTACGCGTATGAAAACCCGTTATCTTCGCTACGGCTTGCTCACTATAATCCTGGCGCTCGTGGTATACTTAGCGCTGGGGTTCGGACGCCGCTCTTTTGAAGCTTACTGCCCCTTTGGAGGGATGGAAAGCCTATGGGGGCTGATTACCGGGGGCAAGTTTAGCTGCGCCCTGGGACCGCTTAACCTCTCCATTCTCATCGCAATACTGGCGCTCGCACTGCTGGCCAAAAAAACCTTCTGCGGATGGATATGCCCTATCGGCTTCCTGGGAGAACTCGGCGGGAAGCTGGGCGCTAAAATCCTGCCCCAACGCCCCATTCCCGGCAGGAAACTCAACGGAATCCTCAAACTGACGCGTTACCTTGTGCTCATAGTCGCGCTATATTTCACCTACCGGACAGGAGAACTTATACTCAGAGGATACGACCCCTACTACATCATCTTCTCCGGATTCGGGCACGGAACACTCGGAGCGCTTTCGTTCATCATTCTCGTCCTATTGGTCGTAGGCGCCCTGTTGATTCCGATGTTCTTCTGCCGTTACCTCTGCCCGCTGGGAGCCACTTTAGACCCGCTGGGGAGGCTGGGACTAATAAAAGTCGCCCGCGATGAGGAAACCTGCACCGAATGCGGGCTCTGCGTCCAAGCCTGTCCCCACGCAATCCCCGTCAATGAGATGAAACTGGTCCGATGCCGCGATTGCACTAACTGCCTGGAATGCCTCGATGCCTGCGAGGAGAAGGACACCCTAAATTTGAAGCTCACAATCTGAGATAAACCATCACAGATGGTCTCTTATCGCGAATTATCGTAATGCGAATTGTAAAAATCTACGGCTCGCGTATCTACGCCCCCGTCGTTTCAGGATAGACTATGAACATCCCCAAATACATCATTCCGGTTCTGGCGGTCGCCGCCATCTTAGGTGGGTACTTCCTGCGCCTGGAATTCACCCAGCCCAGCACCTCGGTAGCCTTCGCCCAAACCGAGGGTGAAAAACTGGTCTGCATCGTGGAAGGAGTCAAATGCCAGGGAACCGCAAATTTTTTCACTATGCTTTACAAGGGCGTCCCCGGAATCTCCGGCATCGAAACCTACGCCTCCGAGCACAAAGCGGTTATCAACTACGACCCCAGCCTGATTACGCCGGAGGAAATCCGCGCCGTGATGGAGCAGGAAATACCCCTCCGCGACGGCAGCCGGCGGCAGGTCTTCCGCTGCCTCTCGATGAAATAATTCGTTCTGTAAAGGCGGGAAAAATTTTTGGAGGTTAGTCTATGAAAATATTGGTGACCGGGGGCGCGGGTTATGTCGGCTCGGTGCTCATCCCTGTTCTATTGGAAAAGGGGCACCAGGTGACAATACTGGATTTGTTCCTCTTCGACTACACTCCCATCCTGCATTTCGCCCACCATCCCAAACTTACAGTGGTGAACGCCGATATCCGCAACCAGGGGGTGGTGAAACAACACCTCAAGGGCAAAGACCTGATTATACACCTGGCTGCCATCGTCGGATTCCCCGCCTGCGCCAGGGATGAAAGCGCCGCTATTTCCACAAACATCGAATCCACCAGAACCATTGTCGAAAATATGGACAAGGGGCAAAGCCTCTTCTTCGCCTCCAGCGGCAGTTCCTACGGCAGGGTTGACGGAATCTGCACCGAAGACACCCCCATCAATCCGCTGACCCTCTACGGCCGCTCCAAAGCCGAAAGCGAAAAGATCATCTTCGACTCCAAGCACGCCTCCAACGCCATCGCCTTCCGCTTCGCTACCGTTTTCGGGGTATCGCCCCGCCTCAGGCTCGACCTCTTGGTCAACGATTTCGTCTATAAAGCCATTAACGATAAGATTATCGTCCTCTATGAAGGGCACTTCCGCCGCACTTTCCTCCACGTTAACGACGCGGCGCTGTCCTACATTCACCTGCTGGACAATTTCGACTCAAGCAAAGGGCAGATTTTTAATGTCGGGGCGGATGAGATGAACTACACTAAAGCCGAGGTGGCGGAATTGATAGGGAAAAAAGTCCCCTACGAAATCTACCGCTCCGACATCGGCACCGACCTCGACCAGCGCGACTACGAAGTCAGCTACGTTAAAATCACCGATTCCGGCTTCAAATGCACTATGAGTCTTGAGCAGGGGCTGGATGAACTTATCAAAGTGATTTCGTTTATAAAGGTCAAACAGCAGTACCGCAACGCTTGATTGGTGTGTTGCCGAAATCCTAAAACCGTGGTGTCGGGTCCCCGCACCCGGCGCCAAGTAATTATTATTATAAAATATGCTGTCGACTGCGGAGAGTCGACAGCACATATGTAGCATTTAGGCAACAGTCTCTAATGAAAATATTATATTTAGTTAATCTAAGTTTCCTAAACCTCAGGTTATCCCCTTGAAAACGCTATTAACCGGCGGAAACGGCTTTTTCGGCAGCCGTATCAAATATAAGCTCGAAGAATCCGGCGCGGAAGTTTTCGCGCCCCGCAGCGCGGAGATGAACCTTCACTCCGGCGAATCGATTTTGCGCGCACTGGAATCGTGCCAACCGGATATCTTCGTCCATTCCGCCGCCTATTACGGCGGGTTAGGGATTTGTACTCAGGAACCATTGAGGCTGTTCTGGGACAACACCCTGATGACAGCTAACATCTTCAAAGCCTTGAGCGGCGCCGGAATCGACCTGAGAAAGATGGTGGTGGTCGGCTCCGCCTGTTCCTACCCCGGAGGCGTGCACGGCGATATGATTGAGGAAGATTTTTGGGCGGGGGAACTCCATCCCAGCGTGGAATCCTACGGTTTCACCAAGAAAATCAACCTGGTGGGGCAAAGGTCACTGGAACGCCAGAAGGGCGTTCCCTACGCCCACCCCATCATCACCAACCTCTACGGCCCAGGAGATGTTTTCACCGAGTACCGTTCTCACGTAGCGGCGGCATTGATTAAACGGTTCACCGACGCCAAGCTGGAGGAATGGGAATCGCTGGAAATCTGGGGAACCGGCGCTCCGGTGCGGGAGTTCATCTATGTCGACGACGCCGCCGAAGCAGTGGCAAAGACCGCACTGGGGGATTTCACCGGGATTATCAATATCGGCACCGGCGTGGGGACCTCCATCAGAGAACTGGCTGTTACCATCAAGAAGTTGACCGGTTACCGAGGTGAAATCAAGTGGAACACCGACAAGCCCGACGGCATCGCCCGCAAAGTGCTGGACATTACCCGAATGAAAGCTGAATTAGACTGGGAACCTGAACACTCCCTCCGCGAAGGCTTAAGGAAAACCATCGAATGGTACCAAGCCAACAAAGCTGAAGCGGATAAACGAACTTAGTGACTCAGTTGAATTCCCGTTTACCACCAAATAATTTCCGGCGGTACATTTCGATGCCGCCGTTTTTTATTTGCTTGTATTACAATTATTGTGGCGCAGGGTCTCCGCATCCTGCGCCATATGCCTATAAAACAGGCGATTGCTGTCGATCGCGGAGAATCGACAGCACGTAAAGTTACTAATGAAATCAAAAAACAGAACCGACATCGTTAAAGTAATCATCCAACCCGAAAATAAAACCATCCAAGCACAATCCGGCGAAACACTAAAAGACGCGCTTGACAGGGAAGGACGCTATTTTATCCAAACCTGCGGCGGCAAAGGTAAATGCGGATTCTGCCGCGTGCAATTCAAATCGGAAGCGCCCCAACTCCTGCCCCGCGAAGCCGAACTGCTGGGGAAAAATTCGAAATACCGCCTCGCCTGCCTCCATAAAGTGCACACTGACATTGTCATCGCTCTCCCCCCCATCCAGGAATGGCTGGGGGATAAAACCCTCACCGGCTTCAAAGCGGCGGGCGGCGGAACCGGGTTCGGCGTCGCCGGAGACCTGGGGACCACTACTATCGCGCTCTACCTGGTGAATCTGGAAAACGGCGGAATCGTAGGGCAGGTGAGCTTCCTCAATCCACAAGTCCCTCACGGCGCCGATGTGATGACCCGCCTGGAACTGGCTAAAGACGACGAACAGCGAAAAAGACTGAACGAACTGGCGCAGAAGGGATTGGCGGAGGGTATGAAGAAGCTTTTCAGCGAAGCGGGAGTGAACAAGACAGAAGTCCGCCGTATCCTGCTTGCGGGAAACACCGCAATGACCCACCTTTTCCTTGGCTGGGGTGGAGAAGGACTGGAGCGAGCCCCTTTTAAAAGCCCCCTGGAAGGCCGGGGATGCATCCCCTTCACCCCGGAAAGCGTGGGGATGGACTGGGAAAGCGCCTGCGAACTGGCGCCGGTGTTATCCGGCTTCATCGGCGGCGATACCACTGCCGCCATTATCGCTTCCAAGCTGGATGTTAAATCCGGACTCCGCCTGCTGGTCGATTTTGGCACCAACGGGGAAATCGTCCTCGCCAAAAACGGCGCAATCCGGGGCTGTTCCGCCGCAGCGGGTCCCGCTTTCGAAGGAGTGGGAATGAAATCCGGGATGGCGGCGCTCAAAGGCGCCATTGAAGCCTTCGACCCGGAAGGCAAACCCTCCGTCATCGGCGGGGGAAAACCCTTGGGAATCTGCGGCTCCGGCTATATCTCTGGCATCGCATATCTGCTTAACGCCGGAATCCTCGCGCCCTCGGGCCTGCTGAAAAAAGATGAACAAGGCGAAAGGAGCTGGTCTCCACCCTCACAAGATAGCGAATTCCTTTCCATAACCCAGGACGATATTCGCAAGTTTCAACTCGCCAAAGGGGCGGTTTCGGCGGGAATAGATATACTTCTTTCGGAGACTAGTGTGGGGTGGGAACAACTGGATGAGGTGATTATTACGGGTTCATTCGGGAACCGTATCGACCCGGAGGAGGCTATCCGCGCCGGACTGCTCCCCCCGGTCGCGCCGGAGAAAATCACCTATATCGACAACGCCGCCGGAAGAGGCGCCGCGCTCTGCGTAAGCGGAACCAAATACCGCCAGCGGGCGCTTAATCTCCAGCAAAATATGAAGTTCGTGAATCTAGGCGGACACCCCCGCTTCCAGGATGTGTTCGTGGAAATGATGAAGTTCCCGGAAAAACTACAATGAATAATGTAAATAGACGCTATGCAATTACCTGCTTCCCCGAAAGGCATTAATACATAAAAAAGGGTTCTTCGCTGAATCGTGTGGGTAAACTGGTTCTATTAAGAATAATTGCTTGACTGTCTATAAACAAATCCCCCTAAATCCCCCTTTTCCAAAGGGGGACTTTAAGATTCCCCCCTTAGAATAAGGGGGGCAGGGGGGATTTCTAACAATACACCATTGTTTATTTACCCATACAAAACAGCGAGGAACCTAAAAAAGGTTATGTCAGGTCTTTAGCGAAGCGGAGACCTGACATTTTATTCGATTTCCTATTTAGACTCTCATCTTAAGATATCTTAATTCCTCGCTTAAACAGCGCTTATCCCCTACCTTCCCCCTCTTCCCCCCCCCCACTTCGCATTCACCGCTTCCATATAAGAAATCGCGTTTTCCAGCAGGGACTCCGCGTAAGCCGGATTGTGCATCCCCCGGCTGCCGTCGCTGGCGGCAAACTTATAAGCGTAGCCCGCTCTGCGCTGCTCTACTGAAGTAATACCCGGGTCGCCCAAATCATCCGGCTCCACACCGATAAGGGTAATCAACCTTTCCAGCAGCGAATCTATCCTCGAAGCGGCGTTGTTCAAGTCGAAATCCTCCGGCATCGCGCTGTGGCAGCCGCCGGTCAGGCAGGTCGCCGCCGTGGGGATGAAATCATGCCCGCCTTTCCAGCCCAGCGAATCGCTGTGCGAACGCATCTCCATATGACAGGTCACGCAAGCCGTCTCTGCGGATTGATGCTGATGATTCCGGTCGTAAGAATAACCGGAAAGCTCGTAACATCCCGTCCCTAAGAACATATCCATCTGTGGACTCCCGTGTGGCCCGAAATGATTGGCGCCGTACTCGATTTGCGTCTCCACATTATCCACATTACGCAAGGCGTGATGGCACTGGACGCAGAGTTGCGCGCTTCCGTAACCGGCGAAAACCGCCGGATAAGCCGCATCGTACATAACCGAGTAAGAATCAAGGGTGCGGAGCTGATACTGATTGCTGTTAGCCATAGCGTCATGACAGGAGGGACAGCCGATTAAATTAGCTGTAGTCGGACGCCCCACCACTCCCCAATAGGAATCATACACGCTGGCGAATCCCTCGCCCGTATGGCATTCCCAGCAGGTGCTGAAAGCGTTGAACTCGGCGTTGAACTCCGCGATGGTCATATCGTGAGTCTCAAGAACCGACCCGTGTCCCGAATGATGCCACTCCTCCACCTGGCTATGACACTTCACGCACATCGATGATTCCCCGCCCTCGATGAGTCTGGTGGCGAATGTCACCACCGCATTCTTGTCGTAAATCGTGGGTCCCAGCGGCCCGTGGCAGGCTTCGCAGTGCACATCCATTAAAGCCTCTATCCTCGACGAATCCTCCCCAGTCTGCGGCGGCCAGTAATCGTCGAAACCGTATAAATCAGGACCGAGGACCTGCACTAACGAATCGCCGTAAGAGACCTCCGCATCGAAACCGGTGGAATGGCACTGCACACAGTAGAGGTTCCTCTCGTTCCCACCCGCCTCCAGCGAGTGGTAAGCTTCGGAATGACCGGTGGCGAGCCAGGTGTTGACGACTGACCGGTGGCAGGGATCGCAGGAATTCTCAGAGTCGCCCCTGTAAGTGTAGCCCACCCCTCCTGCCCCGGGATGTCCCCCCTCGCCGCGAGGTCCCTCAGGTCCTTCGCATCCCCCGATAACAATCAGCGCAGTGAGTAAAAGTATATAGCCGTAATAATGTAATTTCATAATTTTGAACTCCGTAGAATCAGGAATAGATTATGATAATTTGTAGGATTTGTCGCCTATATCTCATTTTCGTGGGTGTCGGGTCCCCGCACCCGGCACCAAAAACTTGCAACAGGGTGCGGAAACCCTGTTGCACTAATAAAATGCAATTATTACAGTTCTCGGACAGTCTGTCCACACCCTGCTCTATATGCCTAAAAAAACAAGTAATTGCAGTCGATTGCCTGGATTCGTTAGCACGTATAAGTAAGCGTAACAATATCGGGATGGAGACCATCCCGACTCCGTTGTAGTAGGTTAAAGGATCGAAAATCCTGCGCCGCCTTAGATTGTTTCATTGCGGAGTCGGGTTCGTCCTCGAACCCGACATTAGCTATTTATCAACATTCTCTAAATATATTAACGCGTCAAATTTTTAACCTGACCGCTTAAATGTTCAGATAGAGAATATACAATCCCCCAATGGTGACAAGAACACCCGACACTTTTTTCGCCCACATAGAAAAATTCTGCGCGCCCCGCGCCTGTAGAAAATATTCCACAAAGCCGGTGACCACACCGGCTAAAATAATCAAAGCGCAATGCCCCACAGCATAAACGAACAACAGCAGCGTCCCGTAAACCACCTGCCCCTGAGAAGCTACAAACGTGAGTATCACCACCAAAACCGGCGTGGCGCAAGGCGAAGACACCACTCCGAATAATAGCCCCAGTAAAAATGCTCCCAAAGCTCCGCGCTTCTTGGTTTGCATCTTAGCCGCGAAGGGTAAACGGATTTCGTAAACTCCCATCAGCGACAATCCCATCGCCACCGCCAGCGCCGCCACTATAAAATACCAAACCTGCCCCACCTCGCCCAGCAGCCTCCCCAATAACGCCGCCGCCGCCCCCAATACCGTAAAAGTGAGGGACAATCCCAGCGCAAAGAGCAGCGAATACCGGACCGCTCTCGACCTGTCACCCGCGCTGTGCCCTCCAACGTAACCGATGACCATAGGCATAATCGCCAGCACGCAGGGCGATGCAGCCGAAAACAACCCTCCCGCGAAAACAGCTATAACCGCAACCAGAGGATTGCCCTGAATATACTGCGTCACAACTTCCATGGGCTATTCCACCCCCATCTCCGACAACACGCGCTTTATTTCATCCTTGGGGAAAAAACCCTCATGCCGAAAAAATTCCTTGCCCTGAGCGTCGAGGAATATCTGAGTCGGTATCAGCCGGATTCCATAGCGGCGGGCCGGTTCAGGATTCTGCTTCACATCGTAAAATTCCACCGAAAGACGCCCCTCATACTCAACGCTTATCTCATCGAGAACGGGAGCCATCTTCTGACAGGGTATGCACCCCACGCTCCCCAGTTCAATCAAGAGGGGAAGCGCCTCTTTCGAGCTGTCCCGGTGAGTCGTAACCGCTTCATCGCCCTTATCGGAGGGACCTTTGAAAAGCAAAATCGCTCCCACGATGATAACCAATCCACCCAGGATGATATATCGCGTCGAATTTTTCATCAGACTCGCTCCTTAATCACATTTTAGCCATTTTTCGATTTCCTGGGATTTCGGAATCTTACCCGTCGATACCACTTTGCCGTCCACCGCCACCCCGGGTGTATTCAACACCCCGCGGGAAGCGATATCCACAGGATTGGTTACCTTCTCAAGGGAAAAATCCTTTCCTTCAACTAAGCCCAGACCCTCGCCGGCTCTGCGTATCTCCTTTTCCGTAGTTTTACATCGGGGGCATCCCACCCCCAGGATTTCTATCTTTTTCATCATTGCCTCTTAGTTACTTGTGACTTATTAAATATGTATTAATGCTCTTCAATGCAGTAATATTGATAAAAAAAATCGATTCTACAGGTCAGAATTAGTTCCTCATACACCGGTCGAATCAAACCATCTCCAATATTTCTTTAGTCTTATCTCGCGCCATAGAAACCAGTATTCCGTCCACCAGACTTAAAATGGCGAAAACCTTGGGTTCCTTGATCCAATAATAGATGGAAACCCCCTCCTTGCGGCTCCCCAAAATCCCGGCTTCCCGCATTTTCACCAAATGACGGCTTATGACCGAGGAATCCTCCTCCATATAGGGATTTATCCTGCAGGCGCACTGCTCCCCGTCGCGGAGGAAATATAAAATCTTCAGCCTGGTCGCCTGAGCCAGAACCGACAGCAGTTCAGCTTCAAATTCAATCTTTCTCTGTTCCATACTAAATCCCACTTAATGCGCAGTTATGCAGTAATGTAGCTATTTCTACTTAAAATATCAAATTCTACCGAAATAAAAAATTTCGCGCAGATTAGTTTTATTGACCAGCATTAATGTGATGTAAAACCTTGCTTGAAAGAAAAAAAATTGTTATATTACTGCATAGGTAAGCAGTGAAGCAACTTTTTTTTAAAAGTGAATTGTTTATAATTTATCAAACTTTGACTCTCTTTGCCTATGTCTATTATTAAAACCATATCTTCAATAGCAGCTAAAAACATTAGCCACAGTATCTCGCCCTTGTTCATCCTCAGCCTCTTCTGCGCAGCAGCCCTTGCCCAAAACTATTCCAGCTCGGAAAACTGCGGATACTGCCACACGGATAAATACAATATCTGGATTGACACCGGGCATCATTACGCCCTTGTCTCTGATTCAGCCGCTCCCCCGGAATACCCCTTCCAATACCACCCCGGTTCAAATAATGTCCCCAATCCACCGTTCCTATCCGGCGCGCCTATGAGTTGGAGTGACATCAGTTACGTGGTGGGCGGCTATTACTGGAAAGCGAACTTCCTCGACCGCGACGGCTACATCGTCACCGGAAACCAGAACGACTCCACGCTGTGGAATGTCCGGGAAAATCGATGGCTGCCTTACAACCCCGGACAACAAGCGCCTTTCGACTGCGGAAAGTGCCATACCACCGGCTATTCCCCTGAAGGACACCAGGGAGGACTGTCCGGCGTCACCGGAACCTGGACCGAGGACGGAGTGGGCTGCGAAGCCTGCCACGGACCAGGCGCTTGAAATAAGCCCGATACCCGCATGATATGCGGTTCCTGTCATTCAACCGACCCGCAGCGCCGTATCGCAGGGTCAAACGGATGGATCGAAAATAAACAACAGTTCGCCGAGTGGATGCATTCATCACACAATACCGCCTCACCCCACTACGGCTACCTGACCTGCGCCACATGCCATAATCAGCACAAGAGCGCAGTCTATAACCAGGGCGGCCTGGAGCAGCGCCCCACTTGCTCCTCCTGCCATCCTGATTATGTCATCCCCGGCAAGGAGTATCTGCCTTGCATCGAGTGCCATATGCCTTATTCGGTCAAATCATCCACAGCGCGCAACTCCGCACGCGCAGATATGCGCTCTCATCAGTTCCGAATCTGGGTATCGCCATTCCCTAAAGATTCTATGTTCTACACCGACTCCTCCGGAACCTTTGTCAAAATGGATTCCCAAGGTAAAACTCCGGGAAATACCCTGGATTTAGTCTGCCTCAGGTGCCACAGCGATTGGAACATCGCCGACGCCTACCTCATCGCGCAAAACATCCATCAAGAGGGATTGGAGGTCGAAACCGGGAAAGGTCAATCTTCGCCCCGAAAATTCAGCCTGACCGGCAATTTCCCCAATCCCTTCAACTCCGCCACCGCCATCGAATTCTACCTCGCCCGTGAAAGCCGGGTGACGCTCTCAGTCTTCGATGTGAACGGAAAACTGGTGGAGAAACTGGTAGAGGGGATACTCCCCCACGGAAAGCATCGGATAACTTTCAACGCGGAAAGTCTGCCTTCAGGTATCTATTTCTGCCGCCTTGTTTCCCCGCAAGGCGCCCTGACTAAGAAAATGATTCTTCTCAAATAAGTTCATTGTCGTGGCGCACGGTCTCCGATGAATCGCCGAGAATTCCGAAAAATGCGCCTTCTGTTGTGGCGCAGGGTCTCCGCACCCTGCGCCATATAACTATTAATCAATTGTTTGCTGTTAATAGCAGAGAGTTAACATCATAAATAAATCTGCTCGACTTGAAGACCTGTTGACTTGCCGACTTGCAGACTTATTGAAAAATTAAAAATGTCGAAATACATCTTATCAATCGCAGCCCTCATCGCCTTTTCCCCCATCCTCCTCGGAGCGGATAAGGCGGACTTTAAGGGCTCGCCGCATCAAAGCTTTGGCGCCGCTAAACCGATCCAATCATCCGGCAGCGCTGACAATGTAACCTGGATTCCCATCGCCGACGCCGGCCAGCCCTTCGGCCGCGCTGACGGAGGCATTGTGGGAGATTACTTCTACGTATTCGGCTACATCGAATATCCCCGCGCCCAGGCTTTGAACTGGCATACCGAACACTGGGAGCTTTCCACCCCTCCCCCCCTGGGAAATTGTAACTACGCCGGTGTCGCCGCCGCAGGAGCCATTTACCTGATCGGTAGATACTACGACTACAGCTTCGGCTCCGAAGTCCAGATATTCACCCCCGACACCATCGGCCCCTGTGGAACCTGGAATAGAGTGGCGGACTACCCCTTAGCCGTCGGCGGAATCGCTGCAGCCTATGATGGAGCAGACTACATCTACGCCGCAGGCGGGGGAGACCTGGTGGACTACTATGCCAACGCCTATAAATACGACCTCGCCGCCGACGCCTGGAGCGAAATCGCCCCTCTCCCGCGCGAAATGGCTTATCACGGCGCCGCCTTCATCCAAGGTGAATTCCACGTGATGGGAGGTGCGCTGGAACCGTCGAACGCACACTACGCCTACGACCCCCAATCCGATACCTGGACGCCCCGGGCCACTATGCCGGTCCCCAATACCTTCGCCGCCTTCAGCGTCACTTCCAACGATAACTACATCTTCTCCATCGGCGGAGGCGGAGGTTACCATATCTGGCAAGCTACAGACGCAGTCCAGATTTACGACCCAGCGACAGACTCCTGGACTCAGGAAAATCCCCTCCCCGCTGCCTACGGCTTAAACACCGCAGTCTGCGCGCCCGGAGGAGCGATCCTCAGCGTGGGAGGATACTCCGACACCACCTACGTCCCCCGAGCCTTCAAAGGCACAGGCTTCCCCACCCTCGGAAACTCAGAAGTCGAGGATATAAGCCTCAACCCCGCGCCAACCGGATTTACCCTGAATTCCGCCTATCCCAATCCCTTCAATAATGTGATTAACTTCTGTTTCAATCTGCCCCTCGAAAGCGGAATCTCACTGCTTCTATACGACTTGAACGGCAAAACCGTAGCGGATTTATCGCCGGGAACTCTTTCAACGGGCCGCCATACATTATCATTCGATGCCGCTAATCTGGCTTCAGGAGTATATTTCGCCAATATCAGCGATGGAAAGTCATCTCAAACCAAAAGGGTAATCCTGCTGAAATAAACTTACTGTGGCGCAGGATCTCCGCAGTCTGTCTGATAATACCCCGAATTTGTCATTCCCGCGACCTGTGCGCCGCACGGCGTAAAGCGGGAAGCCATCTTCTTGTATTTATATTAGTTACTTGACTTCTTACTTCGCAGGAGTGACTAATCAAAGGACACCTTTCTAACGTCTGTTGCCCAAATATCTATGTCGGGTCCGAGGACGAACCCGACTCCGAATCCCCGGTTTGGAGGCGGGATTGTCTCAACCCCGCCGTCTATAAAAACGAGTTAAAATTGATTTAGGCAGCACACTCTTTAGGAATCGCTATATTATCTATTCCCAATAGCGCTCTCCACGGGGGCGTTCAGTTGAACGCCTCCATCGTAATTAACTTATAATCAAACACTTGACATATTAACGAATCCAACTTCGTCGAGGTCAACGATGAAAAAGACTTACGCATTTTTACTGATTACAATTCTGGCCGGAACCGCAGCGGCGGCGACTCTGAACGTCCCTGCCCAATACCCAGCCATTATGGACGCCGTCAACGCGGCTAATACGGGGGATACGGTATTGATCGCAGACGGAATCTACACCGGAGCCTCCAACCGTGGGATTGACTTCGGAGGACGGGATATTGTGCTGATGTCGGAAAACGGTCCCCATAACTGCATTATAGACTGCCAGAGAATGAACCGGGGAATGTTTCTTCATAGTGGAGAAACCTCCGCGGCTCAGATTATTGGTATCACCATCAGCAACGGACTACAATCGACCGGCGGAGGGGTGTTCTGTAACCAGTCCAGCCCCACCTTCGAGCGCTGCATCATCAACGACTGCCAGGCTATGGGGGAAGGAGGCGGTGTCCTGGTGAGTGGCGGAGCGCCTACATTCATTAACTGCGTGATGCATAACAACTCGGCCAATTCCGGCGGCGGCGTATCCTCCAATAACTCCGACATCACCTTGAACTCCTGCGTCGTAGCCGCAAACACATCCTCCGGTTGAGCGGGAGCCTGTGGCGGGATCCGCTTTGTAGGCGCTGGTAATACCACAGTTACCTACTCCGACTTCTTCAACCCTGTAGCCAACTTTTACGGCAATAATATCCCCCTTAGCATAGGAATTTCGGTTGCCGTCAACACCAACGGCGACTCCTGCGATGTCTATGGCAATATTGTCCTGGAACCGTATTTCACCGCGCCCTTCAATCAAGATTTCCATCTCAGGAGTTATTCACCCTGCATCGATGCGGGCGACCCGGCGCTGCCCTTAGACCCCGACAGCACAATCTGTGACATCGGCGCAATATGTTTTCTCCAGGGACCAGCTATTTCCCTCTCCGCCAACTCACTGCAGTTCCCAGCAACCACTGTCGGTGAAAATTCTCAGCGCCCCCTTACTATCTTTAACCTGGGAAGCGAGGATTTGATCATCTACGATATGAACTGCCCCCAATATCCTATGGTGTTCACCACCGACTGGAATCCCAACGACACCATCATCGCGCCGGGAGACAGCCTCGAATTGAACGTGTCTTTCGCCCCCGCAGATACCATCGCCTATTCCGACCGCCTGGAAATACAAAACAATGACGCGCTGATGAATGTAACCCTCGAAGGAACCGGTCAGTCAGGCTCGGCGGTTGCGCAAAATCCTTCATCAACCCCGATTACCTTCGCCCTTGCCCCTCCGGTTCCCAATCCCTTCAACCCCTCGACAGCTCTCAGTTTCAAGCTGCAAGCTGCAAGTAACATCAAACTTGCAATATATGACATCGCCGGTCGTGACGCTGCGGTTCTCGTTGAAGGCTTCTACCCGGCCGGTGAATATCAGGCGATATGGGATGCGTCCAAGGCGACAAGCGGAATCTATATCGCAAAACTCCGGTCAGCCGGACACTCGCAAGCCAGAAAACTGATATTGGTTAAATAAAATATTGTTTCCCGCCTTCCCACGCTCCGGCGTGGGAAGGCAGACCATTGATGTGCCCGCCGGATCCCCGCACCCGGCGGACAATGTAGAGCGGCTTTCAACCCGCCAATCCCCTGTCATTGCGAGCGAAGCGAAGCAATCGGGTAATTATTCTGTCCCGGCGCAGTATCTCAGCGCCTCGCGCTACCATAGTGCAATCGGAATGGTCCACATCCCGACAAAATCCCTCCCGCAATGAAACTTATTCCTAACAGCATGCGTCCTATCAGAGTAATTTGACATTTTAAATCAAATTCCCTATCTTGCTCCTGATATAAATTCCGGAAAAAAAGTGGAATGCTAAAGGAGCGGAGATTATGAAGAAAATACTACTTTTCCTGCTGATTCTGTCGCTTGCAATGGCAGTCTCCTTCGCCGCAGCCCCCAAAAACGCTTCCCTAAAACGCCCGATTCCCCTCGATAAAATCAGCGGCCTCGATACCCTTGTTCCCCAACCGGAAGGCCTGCCTCATTCTTCAAGCCCGATAAACACCGACGACCCCGTCGGAGATGTCTTCATCCTGGGAACAACCTGGTACGATATCCAGCATAACTCAACCTGCGGCAGGCAGGTTCGCATCGACAACGAGGGCTTCGCACACATCGTATGGATGAACGGACTCAACTCCGGCGCCGGAAGCCGCCATATATATTACCAGGTCGTGGACACACTGGGAAATCTGAGCTTTGTCGGAGGCGTCCA
Source organism: uncultured bacterium (assembly GCA_964421875.1). Classification (GTDB taxonomy): domain Bacteria; phylum Electryoneota; class Tariuqbacteria; order Tariuqbacterales; family Tariuqbacteraceae; genus CAYQZD01. The sequence goes on along the minus strand of CAYQZD010000041.1, from coordinate 15,206 downwards.
GGTCGACCAGTACCCCCGAGCAGGATACACCGACCTCGAACTTTATCCCGACAACCGGGCGATGCCCTGCTTCCACCAGAACATCGCCTCCGACGACTGGCATACCGCCATGGCTTTCGATTACATCCCCCGCTCCGGTGCCTTCGCTATCTTCGAACCGCCGCATGTGTACGCTCCGGACGACCTCAGAGTCTGCTGGCCTAAAATCGCACGCAGCCGGGACAACGGATTCCACATCATCTCCACCGAAGCCACCGCAGCCGCAGGCACTCCCCAAAGGCAGTATTACATCCGCGCCGAATTCAGTCCCACAACCTTCACTATCGATTTCCCCCCCAGCCAGACCGAAGTCGCCACCACAATGACCATATCCTCCACCCTCGCCGCTTCACCCGTTTCAGACCGCGTAGCCCTCGCCTACCTCGGACCCTGGGCCACCGACCCCGTCGATACCACACAGCACGACAACGACCTGATAATGGTAATCTCCAACGACGGCTTGAATTGGGACTGGTCCGACACCATCAATGTCACCAACTGGATTCCGCCTGATTCCAGTTACCTGCCCGATACCCTGCTCGCCAACCGAGACACCCTCAGATGCTACGCGGAAATCAGCCTCCTCTTCGACTACAACGATGTCCTCCACGTATTCTTCACCACCGAAGGCTACTACCATTTCGAAGGAACCATCACCTGGGGCAACGGCTTCATCTGGCACTGGAGTGAAACCACCCAGGGATTCACTATGGTCGCCAACGGATGGTTCGATAACGGATTCTTCGACCCCGGCGCCTGGAACACCTACACCACACGCCCCTCAGCAGCGGTTGACCCCGCCACCGGCGATTTATACTGTATGTATCAGCGTTACTTCCACCCGCTCGGACCTTCGACGCAATACCCATATCCCTATATGGCCGGCGATACTGTCGATTTCTCCGCCGCAGGATGGCCCAACGGAGAAATCTGGATCACCAAATCTACCAACGGCGGTCTAACCTGGGCTGAAGGAGTCAATGTCACCCAAACACCCTCCCCCGACGCTCTCCCCGGAGACTGTTTGAGCGAACTAACCCCGGGAATGTATCAGGAGGCAGTGGACGGCAATCTCCACCTCTTCTACATCCTCGACCGCGACGCCGGAGCGGTGGTGCAAACCGAAGGCACCTGGACCCTGAATGAAGTCATTTATCAACAGGTTCCGATTGATTCCGTCCCCGCGGAACCGATACTCCAAAACTACCCGATGCATGTCGATTCCAGCGGATTCGTGGGTGTCTTCAATCCCGGAAACGGAGAACGGCTGCCTGACAAATACGCTCTGCAAAACCCGCGCCCCAATCCCTTCAATCCCCAGACTCGATTAAAATACACCCTGCCCGCCGCCGGGAATATTAAACTCGCGGTCTACGACCTCCAAGGCCGGGAAGTGGCGCGCCTCTATCATGGTTTCCAAGCCGCCGGAACCTATGAAACGGTCTTCGAAGCCGCTAATCTCCCCAGCGGAATCTATTTCACCCGACTCACCGCAGGAGACTTCAACTGCACTCGGAAAATGCTCCTGCTCAAATAAAAGAAGACATCCTCTATCTAAAATACATAAGTCAAAACGATCCTGAGAAAGCAATATATGATAATGACAAAGCCCTCCAAATTCACTTGAGCCATCGCCTGAACCAGAGTTACTGGCGCTTAGAGGGCGGGAATACCTATGGTTCACCCCAATCCCGCCTCGCAATAAAGGCCGGGGTCAAAATCTATCGACTCCATAATCTGCCAACCCCGCAAAATGATAGGAATTTGAAATGAGAAATACTCTATTGTCTCTTGCATCGATAACCGTATGCCTAATGCTGATAAGCGTTCCGCTGTCAGCGCAAACGCGCATCTCCGGACCCCTGGGAGGAACTCTGGGGCCCGGAACATATATCGTCGAAGGGGACATAGTCGTTCCCGCGGACAGCGTCCTGAGAATTATGCCCGGAACCGAATTCCAGCATATCGGTCCCTATGTCTGGGAAATCTTCGGCCGGATGAACGCTGACGGAGCACTCGGTGACAGCATTATGTTCATCCGCCAAAATCCCGTAAACGAACACCGCTGGCGGGGTATCCGTTTCTATATGGGCGCTTCCGATTCCAGCTCCCTCGATTACTGCGTTATCGACCATTGTTATCACAGCTATATGAGCTTTATGGGCGGAGGTTTGTATGTTGAAGGAATCACCCTCGCAGTCACCAACTCCCGCGTCTCCTTCTGTGAAGGATTTCCCGACGGAGGAGGGATTCTCGCCTTTAACGCATTCCTCACCGTGGATAATTGCATCATCGCAGACAATTCAGCGCTGGAAATGGGAAACGCCGGAGGTATCTGTTTCTGGATGTGTCCCGGAGGCTCCATTACAAATTCCATTGTCGCTCGAAATCGAGCGACCAGCAATTGAGCGACCTGTGGCGGCGGAGGTATCCGCTGCGACCAAGCCAACAATATTGAAATCGCCAACAACCTGATATTCGACAACGCCTGCTTGGAATTCGGAGGCGGCGTCCTCGTCCTGACTTCGACCGTTACCCTCAATAACAACACCATCGTCCAAAACTACAGCACCGCCGGAGGCGATTCAGGCAACGGTGCAGGCGTCATCGTTTTCGACGGCGCCACTGTAACGGGCGATAATAACATCATCTACTTCAACCAATCCCCCAGCAATCCCGATGTGGCGGGAATTGCAGGTTTTAATTACACCTGCAGCGGAGCTATCCTCAGCGGAACCGGCAACATCACCGACAATCCCCTGTTCGCTGACACCACCAACAACGATTTCCACCTCACCGCCCCCTCGCCCTGTATCGACGCCGGAAATCCCGCCAGTCCCCTCGACCCCGACAGCACCAGAGCCGATATGGGAGTCTTCTTCTTCGACCAGCGAGCCCCGGATATTGCCGTCTCCCCCGATTCCCTGAATTTCACCGACACCTATGTCGATTCCACCGATACCCTCATTCTCAATATTTCTAACATCGGCGACGCCGACCTCATTCTCTACAACCTGAGCCTGGGTGCCACCGGAGTGTTCACATTCGACTGGAATCCCAACGACACTCTCCTGATTCCCGGAGCTGACCTCGATGTAACTGTCTATTTCGCGCCGCAGGATACCCTGACATACACCGATGGAATCCTCATCGAAAACAACGATGAAAACCTCACCATCCCCCTGTCAGGTACCGGAATGCCTCTAAACGATGTGCGCGGCGGACAAAGATATGCGCCGGATAAATACGCCCTCTATCCCCCCCAGCCCAACCCCTTCAATCCTCAAACCCGCATCGCCTTCTCCCTGGCGAAACCGGGGAACGTCAGCCTCGACATCTACGATATCGGCGGACAATTGGTAACCCGCCTCTTACAGGGATTCCATCAAGCAGGAGTTTATGAGACAGTCTTCGACGCCGCAGAACTCCCCAGCGGCATCTATTTCGCCCGCATCACCGCCGGAGATTACAACCAAACCGTCAAACTACTTCTGATTAAATAATGTATTAACAATACCTTATAAGCCCCCTGACCAAGGGGGCTTTTTTATTTTAATGTAGGGCGGATTCTTAACCCGCCAAAATACCGTGGTGTCGGGTCTCCGCACCCGACACCAATTCATTATTAATATTCGCCGTGCAGCAGAGTCCCCGTAGTCTGTCCAAGAATGCCCCGAATTTGTCATTCCTGCGAAAGCGGGAATCCAGAGCGCGGCTCCAGGGGCGGACTTGTTACTTGACACTTGATACTTGATACTTATTATACAGGGCGGATTCTTAACCCGCCAAAATACAGTGGTGTCGGGTCTCCGCACCCGACACCAATTCATTATTAATATTCGCCATGCAGCAGAGTCCCCACACTCTGCTGCATTATAAATGTGCCGCCGGGTCCCCGAACCCGGCGGCATCGCGTTAAGTTATGTCTTTAGCGAAGCGGAGACCTGACAATAACCTTGACGTAAACCCTTTTTATAAAACCGCCCGGGCCTTTAAGCTTAAGCCCTAAGTATAAATTCATTTTTTACCCCGAAAACTTGACAAATGTTCACCGATTTCGCATATTACCTGAGAGGGGGCTTATAAAAAACCGGCAGCGGCATCTCCCGGGAAGTACTCGCATCACACTCATCTTCATCATCATTATCATCATCATCGCAAGTATGGCTAAATCGAAATCGAGCCGCCGGTTTTCCCATTTGATTTTCTGAAAAAGTTTTAGTACAATGACAATGTTCAACCGCCCCGGAATATTCAAATTATCGAACCGATAAGGGATTAATTCCGAGGAAAATTATGAATAATCTGCGCCCTTTAATCGTTATGTTGACCGTTCCCGCGGTTCTGTTAGGTGTCGCTGCATCGGCGCCGGCGCTGGACTATGCGGAATCATCCAACGGGCTCAGCGTCCCTCAATGGGAAGGGGGGCACACCGAGCTGGAAATGGTCGACGTGAACCTCGACGGCCGCCTCGACTTAATATCCATCGGCGACCACGGCTCGCCCTATATCAACACTCAAGAGCACGGCGTGATGGTCTATTTCGGCGACGGGATGGGTAACTGGTCGAACTTTATGTACGGCAATTTCGGCTACGGCGGGATAGCCGTCGGCGACTGCAACGGCGACGGACTGCCCGATATCGGCTACGGGATGCACCATAACTATAACGGCGGCGACCTGGGCGACCAGCTTATCGAAGTCGCCCTGGGCGACGGCAGCGGCAGGATGTGGACTCCCTGGGACGACAGCCTCGCCACCCACGGTGAAACCTACGGAATGTTCGCCACCGATTTCGGCGATGTGGACAACGACGGCGACCTGGATATCGCCTGCACCTCCTTCGGCTACGGCAATCAGTTGATGATATACCTCAATCTGGGTACGGGCGTCTGGCGCTGGTCAGCGGCGCTGGCGGGAGGGAACTGCGGGATGGTGGTGGAATTTGGCGATGTGAACAATGACGGCATACTCGACCTGGCGACCTCCTATTCTCAGGGCACAGTCTTCTTCGGTAACGGCGACGGGACTTTCACCAACGCGAGTTACAACCTCCCCTCCCCCGGAAACAGCTGGCACAGCGGCGTAACCTTGGGGGACATCGACAACGACGGCTGTATGGACCTGGCATATTGCGGCGACAACGGCGGGATTAAGGTCTGGAGATGGGACGGCGCGGGAACGCAGTGGGTCGATGTCTCCGGGCAGCTCGCCGGAACCTCGAACTTCGAATACGCCCAGCTTCGGGATATGAACTCCGACGGCTATTGCGATGTCGCCGCCGGGGGTCGCGGCAGGGTTCAGGTGTGGCTGGGGGACGGCGCCGGGAACTGGACTCAAGCTGCTAATTACGTCATCGCCAACGACCCCGACTGCTACTTCGAAGCCTTCCGCGCCGGGGGGGATATCGACCATAACGGCTTCCCCGACATAGTACACCTGACCGACGAAGGCACCTGGATAAACAGCTACAACCACCTCCGTCTTTATCGTGAGACCGCCCGCCCCCGGCAACTTGCGGTGCGGAACGTTTTCCCCAAAGGGCGGGAACGCTTCATCGGCGGGGGAGTCCGATTCATCGATTGGCTCTGCGCTGTCCCGCAGGGCGACAGCGCCGTGGTGAACCTCGATTTCAGCGCCTCCGGCAGCGCAGGACCCTGGACGCCTGCAGCATCTGAATTGCCCAATAACGGGCGCTACCAATGGACTGTTCCCACTGGAGTTAATTCTCCCAACTGCTTCATCCGTATTACCGCGATTTCGGGGAGCGACACGGCGGTAAGCGTCAATCCCGCTCCCTTCAGCGTACTTTCCCCCGGCGCCCCGAACCTCTCCATCACCCTGACTCCGGTTAATCCCCCCATACTGATTCCCGCCGGGGGAGGCAGCTTCGCTTTCGAAGCGCGAATCGACAATAACCTTCCCCTCCCCGTGAGTTTCGACGGCTGGACTGAAGTGACCCTGCCCAATGGCGGGCTCTACAGCCCGCTGGTGCTCCGCCAGGGGCTTACACTACCGGCTAATGGCTTCGCCACCCGCGTCATCACTCAGACCGTTCCGGGTTCCGCTCCCCCAGGAAGCTACCTATATATCGGCAACACTGGCGCTTATCAGGGGTTGGTCGTTTCTTTCGACTCATTCCCCTTCACCAAACTTGGCGGAGACGCCTCGCCCAACCACCACCAGGGCTGGGCTTGCTGCGGCTGGTTCGACGAGGACGAATTCTCAATTCTCAATTCTCAATTCTTAATTCTCAGTTCCTCCCCCAATCCCTTCAACGCCTCGACAGCTCTCAGCTACGAGCTGCAAGCTGCAAGTCAGGTAAAACTTGTAGTTTACGACATCGTAGGGCGGGAAGTTAGTGTCCTGGTCGATGGATATAGCTGCGCCGGGACGCATCAGGCGGTATGGGACGCAACCGGGATGGCCAGCGGGATATATTTCTGCGCTTTAGAGGCGGAGGATTTCAAGGCGGTGAAGAAGTTGATTCTATTGAAATGATAGGATGCATGCTTCTTTATGTATTCCCACGCTGGAGCGTGGGAACGAGGAAAAGTAACAATCCCTCCCTGGGAGCCAATCCTCTGGATTCCCGCTTTACGCCGCGCGGCGCACAGGTCGCGGGAATGACAAATTCGGGGCATTCTTGGACAAACAATGGGGAGTCGAAAGCATATATGCTGTTATGTAGCAGAGTGCGAGGACTCTGCTGCACTTTGGTCTGCATTCCCACTCGGGAGCGTGGGAACGAGGAAAAGACATATATATGTTTATTTAGAGTTCATATTCACAACGAATTAAACGGATTAAACGAATTAGGTTTCGATTATATTAGTATCAGATAAGTATGTTAGTATTTGCTCAACTTTACATCATTAAAGTTTTACTAAGATATAAGACGATAATCCTATTTTGACCGATAAACCACAAATCGCAGTAATCCGTTACACGCCGGAACATTTTCGGGAGTGGGAAAACTTCATCCCTAAATCCTCCAACGGGACCATCTTCCATTCCCAGCGTTTCCTTTCGTACCATCCCTCGGCGCGGTTCCGGCACCATCACCTGTTATTCCACCTGCGGGGCAAACTCAGGGCTGTATTCACCGGGGCCGAAGTCGAGGGCGAGGAAGGGCTAGAACTACATTCTCACCCCGGGGCTTCCTATGGCGGGGTGGTTATCAAGCGCGGCGCGGACTTTGAAGACTATTACGGGGTAACAGGCGCTTTAGTGGAATACGCCCGAAAAACGGGCTTCAGGGCGATAAACCTGACTCAAACCCCTCTGATTTACCACAATATACCTTCCCAGGGGGTGGAATTCGCATTGGCGGCTCATAACTTTACCCGCCACTGCGAGAACCTCACTCAGTCGGTCGATTTGACCGTTTTGGGGCAGGATGTTACCGAGTCTTTAGTGGATAAGACCCGGAACGCCTACCGGCAGGCGGTAAAAAAAGGCTTGGTTTACTGCGAAGATGTGGAACTCAGCGAGGAGAACCTGGCGGATTTTCACCGCATATTGGTGGAAAACCGGCGCATACTTGGAGTCACCCCGGCGCATACTCTGGAGGAACTTTTCAAACTGGCAAGGATTTCGCCGGACAGCCTTCACCTCGCCTTCGTGGAAAAGGAGGGGGAGCGGATAGCAGGGCTGCTTCACTTCATCTGCAATCTCAGGATTGTGCTGCTGTTCTATGTCTGTCATAACCGTGAAAAGCAGTCGCTCAAGCCGGTCCCTTTCCTCCTGACAAATACCCTGAATTGGGCTCGAGAAGCGGGATTCCGGGAACTCGACTTTGGCATATCCACTGTCAAAGGGGATCCCACCTGGGGACTGTTGAAATTCAAGGAGAATTTCAAGGCCAGGCCTTTCCTCCGGACTACTTATCGAATTCAAATTAAGTGACTTAGATTCTATGTGAGGATTCTTAGAATCGCAGATTACCGCTGATTTTCGCTGTTTACGCAAATGCATATTCAATTAAAACATTCAATTGGTGTCGGGTGCGGATATTCTGTCCGATAACAGGAAAAACGAAAAGTATTAGGTTTACCGACTATTGTATCCTATTGATTATTAATGAATTCTGGACTCCCACTTTCGCGGGAGTGACAACGTTTTGAGAATTAATCAGCATAGCAGCGCTTATTAATCCGTAAAGCAAAAGATTTTGCAACTAAAATGGTGATGAACCATAATTGTTCTGAAGTGAGTAATTGTAAGTAAATGATTATTATGAATAAAGATTCACAGCAGATTAAGCGGATTAAGTAGATTTAGTCAGGCTATATTACTTATATTGTCCACACTAACTAACTTGCTTATTAAGTGATGCCTATGGCGAGAAAGAAAAAGAGCCTTTTCCAGGCGTATCGTCCCGTGGTTTTATCGCTTAAGATTATCTACACCGCCGGACTCTTCATCGTGGGATTGTATCTGATCATCAGATTCGTGGGCGCCGGAGAAGCTCAGATCAAGCTGCGCGCTTTTCCCTATCCCTACCGCGCCGGTTTGGCTCTCTGTAACGACATCGAGGGCACTGACACCATCGAAGAGTTCCTGGCTATCCAGCGTTACCTCTGCACTGAAGAATCCACACCCTGGGGAATTGGTCTGGGACTGGAATTTGGCAACAGCCTTCGGTTTCACGACTTTACCGGCGTCTCCGGCGTCACCGTTTTCGACGGATTCGGAGAAATAAATGGGGAATCCGCAGATATCCTGGAGGAACTTATCCGCTCCGGCTATATCGACGTGATTCAGGCTTACGGGGAGTATCCCCCCGGAGGTTTCGACTCCGACTATGCCATCGACGCCCTGAACTTCGCGGTCAATCGGGAACTTTCGTTAGCGGTCTGGGTTAACAGCCTTTCGCCGCATTCGGCGCAAAACATCGGGGAACGATACGACAGCCAGGGCGACAATCCCGAATCCGAGTATTATCATACCTACCTTCTGGAACGGTTCGGCGTCCGCTATGTTGAAACTTACGGTTTCGCCGGCGTCATCGGGCAGGACGTATCCCCCGGAACCTGGGATTGGTTAAGAAACGCGGGTAACACGGTGATGTCCCTCTTCGCCTCGATGCGCAAGGGGGGCTGGGATTTGAAATTCGGCAACCGGCTGCTGTCTGAAATAATACTGGACGACGACTCCCGCTTTCTTCGTTTCAATCGCTGCCTGAATCTCGACTTAAAAACTCCCCTTGCCGCTGTCGACGTAAACTCCGTCGCCACCACCCTCAGCGGGGAAAACCTCGACAAACTGGTGGAGAGCGGGGGGTATATGATAGCCTTCACACGCCTTGGTTCAAACCTGCCCTACTCGGAATGGGCCCCGGCTAAAGCCCGGCGCGCCTTGAAAGGAGTCGCCAACCGCGTTCGCGCCGGAAGGTTGTTCGTCACCACCACTTCCCGACTCCTCGATTACAATCAGGTTCACAAGAACTTAGTCTGGGATTGGACGGATAAGGATGGTGAGTATATCATAGAGATTCAAGGAGTCAAGCCTCCCCTTGAACCATATTTCGGGGAGGAGATAGAACAGTTACAGGGGATAACCTTCTACTCTCCCAATCCGGAAAACACAGTCATCTACTATAAGGGGGAAATAATTTTCCCTTTGCAGGTGAATCCCCCGGACTATAGCGGGCAGGGTTCGGTCAGTATCCCCTGGAAATGGCTTACTTTCCCTATAATCACCCTTGACGAGGGCGATGAAACATAGCCTGATGATAGTTCTCTCTGCTCTGGCGCTGAGGCTGCTTTTCCTGATTGCGACCCCCGCCGCAGACAATTCCGACACTTTCAGACTGAGCGCCTTCAACGATGAGAAGGCTCATTACCAGTATGTGCTTCGGATGGCGGAGGAGGGGGTGCGGCCGATTCAGGTTCATAAAGTGAACGAGTCCTTAGCTCGGGGGATTCACGAATTTGAATACTACCAGTCTCCACTTTGGTATAAACTTGCGGCCTCCATTTATAAGGCGCTCCCCTCGCCCCTGAAAAACCTCCACTCTATCCGTTTCCTCAATCTCATCATTGGACTGGCGCTGATTCCGGTCATCGGCAGCATTGTCGAGCTCTATGATTCCAGGCTGAAATCCGCGGCGATGGTTTTCAGCGCAATCCTGCCCTCTGCTGTCTTTTTCAGTTCCGTAGTCACCAACGATAACCTTTTCTGGCTGACCAGCGCCCTTACGATATATTACGGGACTGCTCTATGTCTAAAATCCACAGTTAAGAACCGATTAGGAATGGTTCTCGCTTTCGCTGCGGCTGTTTGGACAAAGATGTCGGCGTTGACCCTGCTTCCCGGCTTATTATTCGTCCTCATCGCTTCTTACCGGCGTAAACCGACTATGATTAAAGTTCCGGTCTCGCTGGCCTGGTTGATCCTTCCGCTACTTCTGACCGCGCCGCTGTTCCGGCAGAATTACCTATACTACGGCAGTTTTATCCCGCTTTCTGCGGGAACTGAAGCGCATAACCTGCTCACCGGACTCGCGCCGAAGAATTTATACCTGACGGCGAATTATCTAGCGCATACCTTTTTCTTTCCTTTTGAAAATTTCTATTACGGTGTATATCAAGCGGGGCTGATTTTTGTTCTTGCGGCGGCAGTGCTGGTTCTCACCGCTCTTGTTCTGAAACGGTTTGCCGCCGATTTTGCCCGCGGGTCCGGTGAAAATCGGAGGATACAGGTTTTCTACGGCTTGACGCTGATTTTCATGCTGACCGGGCTCGCCTATATGATTTTGCGGTATCACCAGGCTGAAGCCCGCCTGGTTTTCGGGGCTTTGCCGGTTGTGGCGCTAATTATCGCCGGGGGATTGGATAAAGCACTGGGAAAACATCGAAACTACACTACATTGGCGGCTGCGCTGCTGGGGGCGCTGCCCTATACAATATTCCTTATTCATTGAAGCCAATTCTGTGATGAATAAATGCGCATAATCCTGATTAATCCACCCTTCGCCGCCTCTTCACCTCTAGAGCACATTTCGCCGCCTTTGGGTCTGGGATACCTGGCGGCGGCGCTTCTGGAGGAGGGACACGAGGTTCAGATACTCGACGCCTCGCTGGGAGGACATCGCCGGATGGGAAAGGGGCGCTATATCATAGGGCAGAGTTGGACTGAAATCGGTTCCCGTTTGGCGAGAATCAGACCGGATTTTGTGGGCATAAGTTGTCCTTTCTCTTCCCGGTTTCCTTTCGCGCAGCGACTGGTCAATCTGGCGCGGGAATGCCTGCCCGCCGCTAAGGTGGTAATGGGCGGGCTGCATCCTTCGATTTCCCCGGTTTCCACCCTGGAAAAGGCCTCGCCCGACTATATCGTCATAGGTGAAGCGGAAATCGCCTTTCCAGAGCTGGTCCGGTCGCTGGAATCCGGCGGGAATCCCGCTGAAATCCCGGCGGTTGGGGGATTCACCGAGGCGGGGGAAGAGTTCCTGAACCGGGAATTGAACCTCCCGCAGGACCTGGACGCTCTGCCTTACCCGGCGCGGGGACTGATGGATATGGAATCTTATATCCAACAGGTCAGCGGTCGGTGGAGCCGCGGCAAAAACCGTCAGACCGTAATGCTCACCAGCCGGGGCTGTCCGCAGAGCTGCACCTTTTGTTCGGTCCATCACGTTCACGGGCGGCGCTGGCGGGGTCGGTCGGCGGTAAATGTATTGGATGAGCTGGAGCATCTGGTCAGGGATTACCGCATCGATTCCATTGCTTTCGACGATGATAATTTTTCCCTCGACCGCAGGAGGCTGATGGCGATTTGTGAAGGGATGCTGGCGCGGGATTTACGGTTGAACTGGCTCACGCCCAATGGGGTGTCGGTAAAAACGTTGGACCGGGAAATCCTGACCTTGATGCATCAGGCGGGCTGCCGGATGTTGAATTTAGCGGTTGAATCGGGGGATGAACATATTCTGAACCAGGTTATCCGTAAAAAGCAGTCGCTGGAACAGGTGCGCGATGCGGCTCATATTTGCGCCGAATTGGGTATCGCCACCAATGCTTATTTTGTGGTCGGTATGCCCGGGGAAACCGAGAATTCCATCGGCAAATCTTTGGAATTCGCTAAAAGCCTCCCTTTCCGCGATGTGGGCGTTTTCATCGCCACCCCTTTCCCCGGCACCGAGCTTTACGACACCTGCGCCTCCCAAGGGTATCTCGATCCTCAATCCGCGGAATTCGCCTTTTTCAATCTTCCTGACGACGCTATGCTGCACAAGGCGTTGATTGAGACACCGGTAATGTCAAGAGCACGGATTGAGTGGTGGGGAAAGGAATTTCACCGCCGGTTTTGGGCTCACAGGTTTCGGCGCAATCCTCTGCTTCGGTTAAGGCTTGCCTCCGGGTGGACACTACGAAAAATTCAGTCGGTATTTTTGCGATAAAACGCTGAATTGGATATATTATTAAGATTATTATATTATACCAACAAATTGGTGGGTTGAAATCCACCCAACGGTTTCCGCCGGGTGCTGGGATCCGGCGGGCACGGGATTATAAACTATAGATTATTTATGACTTCTGGATTCCCGTTTTCGCGGGAATGACGAATTCTTGGCATTCTCGGACAGACAGGCAACCGTACCCTTTCGGAAAAGAAGGATTCTGGCTTGCTTCGCAGCCAGAATGACGAATATGCTTCATATCAGTAAGTGTTCAGGCACCGTCAATTCTGTGTTAGAGTATTCAGAATCGCTGATTAACACTGATTACTCAGATACTTAATCAATTAAAACAAATACTTGAGCCATTTTCGGGATAATAGACACTTATACATCCAGATATGGAAAACTCAGCCTTTTAAAGTAGGCATTAATCGTATTACTTAGAATCCGGGTCAATATATTTATGCAAAAGAAAGTGATAAACGACTTCGAAGATTACCTTGGTTCCGTTACAGGACCTAAACGGAAAGCCCGCGAGTTGATGATACAGGCGTTTGAACAGGAGGATATGAAAAAGGGTGTGAAGCTGGCGAAAAAAGCCGCTTACATTTATCCCGACTGCAGCGAAGCGTACATATATCTTGCGGAAGCCGATGCCGATAGTGTCGGTAAGGCGGAGAGCTGTTACCGTAAAGCGTCAGAAGCTGCTAAAAGGGAGATAGGAGACATAAGAGAGTTAAAACTGAGCGCAGATTCCAAATATCCCGATGGAACCTTTGTCTATTTGTTGGCTGAAAGCGCACTCGCTTCTTTTTCAATAATGAAGGGTGAATTCGAGGAGGCTGTGGAGCGTTATTGGGGGTTATTGGATTTTAATCCCGGCGATGAATTTGGCAGCAGGTATATGCTCGCCCAGTGCCTGTTTGAGCTTGAAGAATACGAGGAGTTAGAAAGGTTGTGGAATCGGTATAGGTCCGACCGGTCAGCAGTATGGCTTTACAGCCGGGCGCTGCTCTCTTCCGCCATAGAGGGATATACCAGAACATCCATATCTCAACTGAAGAAGGCGGTGAAATCCAATCCCCACATTCCACAGATGCTACTGGACCCGGATTTGACGCCGGACGAAGAACCTGAATCTTGGGAGGCCGGCAGCGAAGATGAAGCGGCAATATATGTATGGGACTATGCCGACCATTGGGAAAATCTCGAAGGTTCTTTGGAATGGCTGAGCGATGTCACCGGGATTGAAATGCCGGATTATGACTTAGAAGGGGAGGAAGATGCCGATGATATGGACGAATTATTCGATATTACGCAGACATTCTCAGAAGAGACTAAAAAACGGCTGGATGATGTTCTAACCAAACATAAGTGCCTGCGAAATTCCGATGATATCTTCAATATAATCCACGATTCGCACAAAATCGGTGGTTTGCCCCGGCCGAGTGATGTTGTGGAGCAGGTTTTTTCACCGGAGGACCAACCCACCTGGAACGATGAGAAGGCAGCGAAAGAGTTTTACAATAACTTTCTTTTATTATGGAACCAAGCGGTTGCGACCGAGAAGTTGACCAAATCTGAAGCGAAGGCGATTCTCTTTTCCCTGCTGCCGGAAATCTCCACTATACCGGAGTATAATATCCAAGAACTGGCGAAAAGCGTTATCTTCCGTCATGACCGGATTCTGCTTTTTCTGAGGTTTTTGGAAGGTCAGGGAAAGATGCCGGAGAAACTTCCACAAAACGCCTGTAAACACCTGGCGTACTGGGATAAACTGATTGAAGAAACCGCTTCTTTTATAAAGAAAAAGGGGAAGAAAGCTCATCCGACTGAATTGAAGCGGATTGCGGCTCAGATAGAGGAGGGTGATGAAATGATGTTTGAACTTTTCAAAGTCATCGATTCAGGAGAAGACATAACTCAATCACCTTCTAATTTTCCTTTTGATTTGGACAATTTAGATTGAGTAAGATAAAAGAAAACACCTTAGAATTTATGCGGCAAGCCGTTGTCGAGGGCGCATTGGAAAAAGCGGAAACCGCCGCCCGGGAGTGGCTTGAAATCGAGGGTTCCGATCCGTTAGATGCGGTTCAGGGAGCGCTCACCCCTGCTATGGACCAGGTGGGAAGCCTCTATGAAGCGGGGGAATATTTTCTTCCCGAACTTGTGGGCTCTGCTGAGGCGATGAAGGCTGCGCTGTCGGTTTTACGTCCGGCAATCATCGCCGGCGGCGGCGCTGCAGACAAGGGGGTGATTATTATGGCCACGGTGGAAGGTGATATCCACGAAATCGGCAAGACTATTGTCGCCACTCTGCTGGAGGCGCGGGGATATCGCGTTTATGACCTGGGACCGGATGTTAAGATTGACCGGCTCTGCGGGGAGATAGAAGAACACGACCCGGTCCTTGTGGGTCTTTCAGCGCTGCTCACCACCACAATGATTAACCAGCGCCGCGCTATAGAGACAATACGCGGCCGCGGCTATCGCGCCAGGGTAATGGTTGGCGGTGCTCCGGTCAGTTCCGGGTGGGCTGATGAGATCGGCGCTGATGGCTATGGCAAGGACGCTTTTGAAGCGGCGGCGGTGGTGGAAAGGCTGTTAAAGGCGGATTAATGCTGCAGATTGCGGAGACTCTGCAGCACAAAGTTTTTGTCTTGAAGACTTGCGGACTTGTTGACCTGCAGACACAAGACTTTAGGTTTATGAAGTTAGAATTGTGTATGTATTTGTTTATTAGGAGCATATATTCACAACGAAT
>CAYQZD010000040.1:0-31855 GCA_964421875.1 uncultured bacterium | reverse complement strand
ATCCGTCAATCGTTACAATGTAGGTAAGAATTTCGTCTTATGAAGCTGCAGATACGATGTCATTCCGGCGAAGCCGGAGTCCTTCCGAAAAAGAAAGATTCTGGCTTGCTTCGCAGCCAGAATGACGCTTGCGCTTCAAATCGGTAAAGTGTCACCAATGTAGGGATTACATTTATCTAATCCGTTGTAATATAATAACATAGAGACGGGCTTGATGAATCAAGCCCCTACAGCTTTTTCACCGCCTCGGCGGTTTTATCCAGTGCTTTACTGATGTTTTCTATGGAATTGGCGTAGGAGAAGCGGATATAGCCTTCACCGAATTCGCCGAAGGAGGTTCCGGTGAGGGCAGCCACGCCCGCCTCCTCCATCAGGAAGTCTTCCATCTTCTGCGAGGGAATCCCGAACTCCTTGATGTTGGGGAAGACATAGAAGGATCCTTTGGGCCTTAAGCAGCTAAAGCGGGGAATTTGGTTCAGTCCGTCCACAATCACATCGCGGCGGCGCTTAAACTCGGCCACCATCCCCCCCACCGCGTCCTGGGGACCCTTAATGGCTTCGATACAGGCGCGCTGGATGAAGGAGTTGACGCAGGAATTGGAGTTTGTCTGGAGCTGAGCCACCCATTTTGCCAGCTCCTTGGGCATCAAGCCGTATCCGGCTCGCCAGCCGGTCATCGCGTAGGTTTTTGAGAATCCGTCCAGCAGGATTAACTGCTCTTCCATCCCGTCGAATTCGGACAACGAATGATGCTCTCCCTGGTAAACGATGTTGCAGTAGATTTCGTCGGACAGCACCCAGAAACCTCGTTCCAGCGCGATTTCGGCGATGGTTTTGAGGTCGTCGCGGGTCAGGACGCCGCCGGTGGGGTTCTGGGGGGAATTGATAATCACATACTTGGTCTTGTCGGTGACCAGCTTCTTGAATTCGTCCACATCCATTCTGAAGTCGTTTTCTTCGCGCAGGGGGATAGGTACAGGTTTGGCTCCGATCCAGTCGATGACCGAGCCGTAGATGGGGAAGCCGGGATTGGGATAAATCACTTCGTCACCGGGGTTGACCGTCGCCAGAAGGGAGAAGAAGATGATGGGCTTGCCGCCGGGAGTGACCACCACATTCTCCATATCGTATTTTTTTATTTTGCGGCGGGCGTTGATATCGTCGGCGATTACTTGCCGCAGGTCGGGGTATCCCGGCGAAGGATTGTAATGGGTGTAGCCTTCGTCCAGGGCTTTTTTACAAGCTTCGACGATGTTCTTGGGAGTGTCGAAATCGGGTTCGCCGATTTCCAGGTGGACGATTTCGCGTCCCTTGGCTTCCAGGGCTTTGGCTTTCGCCAGCACCAGGAAGGCGGTTTCGGTGCCCAGGCGGGACATAGAATCTGCGAGTTTCATATTTTTTCCCTTATATTTTACTAAAGTTAGTCGATTTTCTCGATGATACTCCGAGCCCATTCGACCACATTGCAGGCGTGTTTTAAAGCCGTTCTCCATTCGTCAACTGTAACCTCATCCGCATCTCCCGGATATCTAACTGAAACAGCGTAATCGCTCAGAATCGAGGCTTCAATAACTAATGGAGCAATATCCAATAGCTCCTGCAAGAGTTCCAATAAATAAATAATACTGTGAGTATTAGGAAATCTTACTTGGTTATGAACCAATACCGCTTTTATCGCTTTTTCCGCCGCTTGTTGGCAATGAAAACAGAGGTCACTGTATAATATCGCGTTTTTCGGTTCTATTTGAGCCAGTTCTAAGTCGCTTAACGCGTGTCTCATCCAATCTTCAGCTGATCCCGGTATGATTTCTTTCTGCGAC
This sequence comes from uncultured bacterium, assembly GCA_964421875.1. Lineage (GTDB taxonomy): Bacteria > Electryoneota > Tariuqbacteria > Tariuqbacterales > Tariuqbacteraceae > CAYQZD01. The sequence continues at coordinate 30,035 of CAYQZD010000040.1, read as the reverse complement.
ATATACGCTTTTTCCCTCTTCTAAAATGACATAGTAAATTAAACCGATATTATCTCGATGCTTTTCCAACACACTTGGAGTGGCGACGAGGATGTCAAACGGCGCTTTGATTCCTCTAATATCCCGGTAGAGCCTTTGCGCCGTTTCCCGCTGATGGGTGCCGTTGGGCATCACCACCAGCAGGTCGATGTCGCTGTCGGGGGTGGTTTCCCCCCGGGCGGCGGAGCCGAAAAGAATGATTTGCAGGGGATTGACCAGTTCGACAATCCGGCTGACCAGCTTGTCGATTATTTGAGCTTGTTCATTCAATAATATCTATCGTATGGGGGGGGGATTCGATAAAAACTCGTTATTTCGCGATTCCCCAAAAGGTTGTGCTATGATTTGTCACTCCTGCGTAAGCAGGAGTCCAGTATCTAATATAAATACAAGAAGATGGATTCCCGCTTGCGCGGGAATGACATTCATTTTCGCGTCATTCTTTTCAAGAATGAATATGCACCTCACCTATTCCCGCACAAATTCTATCTTGTCGAAGAATGCGAACTCATTCAGCCAGTCGCCGGCCTGTTCGAAGACAATCAGGATTGTCACCTTTTGACCGTAATAATCCGCCAAGGAAAAATCGACCGTCTGCCAATCATCTTCCCGGATAAGGCGCTGGCCGATTTCCTTTTCGTTCACCACGACCTTCAGGGTCCAATCGGCGCCTTTTTGGTTGTTCGCTATCTTCATCCGCAGCGTAACATCAGGCTGGTCGATGGTGAAGACTCCTTCGATGAGGCCTGGTTCATTCCGCGACACTGGATGCAAATAGAGCAATCCGCGCAAAAAGGTCGCGGGAGGATACGCGCTCCGCACTCTTTTCGATGATTCCTGCCAGCCATAGCTGCTGTTCCTATCAGCCGCTATCACCGCCCACCGCTCACCCCAGGGCTCCTTGATGGGAAACATCGACAACTGCCGGTTTTCCCGGTTGGAAGGCACGGTAACCAATTCGCCGCCGGGCTGGAATACCGGAGCCGGGGAAGGAGGGGCAGCCGCGGGAGCGGTGTATTGAGGCGGTGGAGCTTCCTGCACTCCAAGATATTTATCGACAAGGGCGCGCACTTCGATGGAGTATATCGTTCCGGTCATACTCAGCGAATATCCCGTAGGCTTTCCTGAAAGCCGGATGTAGCTTACATTGTGAATCAGGCGCATCATCGCCTGCCGGGTGACGGCTATCAGCCTGGGGTCGTATCTCGTAAGTGCTTCGCAGCGAGCCTGGTCCTGCGCCATCGATTCCAGCTCCGAGGCGGATTTGCCGGGGGACGATACCGTAACCTGCTGTGTGATGGTTAAAGGCTGGAACAGCTTAAAATCCTCAACAGTGGCATAAGCCTTGATGGTGGCATTGATTTCGCTGCCGTACATCCCTTCGGAAAAGGTGGGACCGCCTTCTATTTTAAGCAGACGCGCTGAAGTTTTCACCAGATCCACTACTGACAGGGCGGGATTTTCTTTATCGATGACGGGCTGGAGGCGCAGACCGAAAATCTGTTTGGCGGCGTCGAGCTTGGCCTGCTCCAGAGCGGCGGCTCTGGCTTTATCGAGCGACTTATATTCCAGTTTCATCACCGAAGCGGTTGTGGTCACACTTAATTGCCCCAGCGCGAAGCTCGAAACAACCAGGATTGTCGAAAGAGATATTATCGCTTTTTTCACAATGATGACTCCCATAGTGTTAATAGGGCAAAGCCGCTGTTTGCCATCGATGCCCGCCATCAATGCACATAACCCGTCGCCCGCAGTTTGTCCACATCTTTCTTATCGAGCCGCCTTCCCCCGGAAATATCCATCCGCAGAAACTGCGGATACCGAAGCAGGAATTGGCGTATCAGGTCTTCCCTTAATTCCGAGGCGGCGTCCGGCTTTTCCGCAATCAGGTTGACTTTTTCCGCAGGGTCTCGGTTAAGGTCATATAATTCATCCCCTCCGTAGTGCAGTATGGTTCTAAGGGGGAAATGCACTCGTTTCGAGGTGAAAATCCCCTTTTCCAGCGGGGGCATTTTCCGATAGATGAATTTGCGTTCCCCCTCCACCACACCAACCTCATTTTCGTAGATGCAGGTTTCGAGGTAGAATTTTCGGGGTGGCAGCTTTTCTCCACTCATCGCGGGCAGCAGCGATTCTCCGCGCGCTTGATGATGAGGCGGCAGCCCCATCAGGTCCAGGATTGTGGGCAGAATGTCGAAGAGGCAGACATTGCCGTCCACAGTAATACCGGAAAGCCCCGTCTCCGGCGGCAGCAAGAATATCAGCGGCACCCGCATCTGCTCTTCGTAGAGGGAGAAGCCGTGCCCGGTGGAGCCCCGCTCCCAAAATTCTTCGCCGTGGTCGGATAGGATGATGACCACTGTGTTGTCCAGAATCCCCCGTTTTTGAAGGATATTCATCACCTCCGCGAATCGGTCGTCGGTTTCCCGGACGGAAGCGTCGTAGAGTCCTCTGAAGTACTCCGCCCAGCCGGGATTGCGGTCGGCTATCCATTGGTTGTGGTGGATATTGCCTTTGAAAACTTTAATCTCCTCCTTCCGGGGAGACAGCGCAGGGTCGCAGAACATTTTTTCATAGTAGGGCGAGGGTTCGTATTCGTGCGCCAGGAAGGTGTGCAGAAAGAGAAAGAACGGTTCATTAAGGTCGTAACTTTTGAGGAAATTCACCGCCTCCCTGAAACTGTCGGAACCCTCGTTACCTTCATCGAAGAGGTCGAATCCCTGGTTGAAACCGCACTTGGAAGAGACGAAGAAATGGCTGATAAAGGCGGCGGTGTAGTAACCGAAGAAGTCGAGGATTTCGCTCAACATCGCCTTGGAATCATCCACCCGGTCGAAGACTGTTCCCAGCACCGGCATCCTGACCGCGCCGTGTTCATAGGGGTAGAGCGCGGTGAAGAGCGTGCCATGGGCCGGCATAGTCCAGGGCGACACGGAATAGGCGTTTTTGAAGCGGACGCCATGCTGCGCCAGGCTGTCGATGAAGGGGCTGACCGGTTTGGGATAACCGTAACATCCCAGCCCGTCGCCTCGAAGGGTGTCAATGGAAAGGAGCAGGATGTTGTAGAGCTTCCCCGGCGGAGTGAAGTTTTCCATCAGCAGCGTCCCCTCGCCGTCGTAGTTTTCTACCCCGACAGCTTCAGATCCGTCAATCGATTTCCACTCAGCCGCCAGCGGGACGAAGAAACTGCCGATGAAGGCGAGAAGAAGATAGACAGGAATCGAATACACCGCCGGTTTCACGCGTTTGCCGGTTCCGGCGCGGTTGGGTAATATTCTCCTGAGTATCTGGTAAACTACAATATATAAAAGAGCCGCAAGAATAATTATAACTGCTGCTGACCTCAAGGATCCCAGGGAACGCCTTAGCGCACTGGGAAAGAACATATTACACAGTTCCGCCCAGAAAATAAGCTGGAGTGTTATCCCCAGCAAGGCGTAGAACAATCCGGGTCTCGCCGGGCTTTTAAAGCGCCGGAGAAGGAGCGATATCAGACTTATGAATATCGCAGCCAGCAATGTAACCAGCAGTATCCACCCCCCGTACTGCCCGGTAAGATAGACGAAATGAAGAACCTTGTCCCAGGCTGAAGCGTACCAGATATCCGCGTAACGGAGGTAAACCAGCAGAAACAGCGCCGCGCCTGACAAGAGGGCGGTAAAACCGCCATAACGGGCGGCGCAGGACAGGTTTATCTTAAGCGATTCCCGGAATCCGGAGTCGGGGGGGGTGTTACTATTGGAAATCATTCAACCGCCAGTGGGGTGTATTTCACTTTTTCGCCTGGTTCAACAGCGCTTTGGCGGCAGCGGCGATATGCTCGCCGGAGACTTCGAACTCCTTGATCAATTCCCAGGGGGCGCCCGATTCGCCGAACCGGTCTTTGACGCCCACCATATCGAAGAGTACGGTTCTGCCGACGCTACCACGTAAAATAGCGGAGGCGACCCAGTTGCCGAAACCTCCCATCTGATGCTCCTCAGCGGTAACCACCACGCCGGTTTCCGCGGCGGCGCGGGCGATGGCTTCGTTATCAAGGGGTTTCACTGTGTGAATGTTGACGATGCGGGATTCAATTCCGAAATCGTTTTTCAATATCCAGGCGGCGCGCATCGCTTCGGGCACCATCGGCCCGCAGGCGATAAGAGCCAGTTCTTCATTTTCATTTTTGTATTCCGAAGCCAGCTTGGTCTCGAAGGCGTCCTTGAAATTGTCCTTTTCTCCCCGGAAGCGAATCACGTTGGCTTTGCCGAATTGGAAGGGGGTGTCAGAATCGGTGATGACGGGGGTGGCTTCGCGGGCGTAGCGCACATATTTGGGACCTTTATGGTCGAACAACAGGTATTCCGACATCCTGTAAACCTCGTTCACATCTGCGGGGACAGCCACAATCATATTGGGCAGGCCGGTGAGCTGGAACAGCTCCTCCAGCGCCTGGTGAGTGGCGCCGTCAGGACCGACGCTGACTCCGCCGTGCGCTCCAGCCACCATCACATTGAATTCACCGTAACAGACGGTAGTGCGGAGCTGGTCTAAATTGCGTCCGGAGGCGAACACGCCGTAGGTTCCGAGAACCGGGAGCTTGCCTTCCTTAGCCAGACCCGCCGCCAACGAGGTGCCGGACTGCTCGGCAATGCCCACGCTGATGAAGCGGGATTTCCGTTCATCGTGTTCATTCAGGAAATGGAGGATAGTGATGGAGCCGGAGATGTCCATTCCGATGCAGATTACGCGGTCGTCGCCGCCGCGGTCTTTCAGCATCCGGCCCAGCCCCCAGCGGGTGGGGTCCATCTCCACCTTCATATTATCCTGGTGGTTCCACCAGTAATCGCGGGAAAATTTGGGTTGTTTAGCGTCGAGTATTTCCATAGCTTCGACTTGATAAGCTTCGGCGCGTTTCAGCATTTTGGGAACATCGATTTTTCCCTCGAGTCCCAGTTCCTTCAAGCCCCGGAGCATCTCCTCGTGGTTGGGAACTCTGCCGTGCCAGCCGGCGACGTCTTCCATAAACGATATCCCTTTGCCCTTGACCGTATTGGCGAGTATCACCGTCGGTTTCCCCTTATACTTGCGGGCGAGGTCCAGCGCTTCGACTAACTGAGCCATATCGTGGCCGTCGATTTCGATGACGTTCCAGTTAAAGGATTCGAACTTGTCGCGCAGCGGTTCGATATCCATCACATCCTTGACCCAGCCGTCGATCTGCAGACGGTTGACATCGACGATGGCGGTGAGGTTATCCAGTTTAAAATGCCCCGCCTCCATCGCCGCTTCCCAGATTTGCCCTTCCTGCAGTTCGCCGTCGCCGTGAAGGGTGAATACCTGGTAGTCCTTACGGTCGATTTTGCCCGCCAGCGCGATACCGATGGCGATAGACATTCCCTGCCCCAGTGAGCCGGTGGAAGCTTCCACTCCCTTCAGCTTCAACCAGTGGGGGTGGCCCTGGTAAGGCGCGTAGAGCTTGCGCAGGCGCGCCACGTCTTCGACGTCGAAGTATCCCGCCATTCCCAGTCCCAGGTAGAGGTTGGGGGCTTTGTGTCCGGTGGACCAGATGATGCGGTCGCGGTCTTCCCAGTCGGGATTTTCCGGGTCGTGGTTTGCGGAATGGAGGTAGAGGGCGGCGGTGAAGTCCATAGCGGACATTGTCCCTCCGGCGTGTCCGGAACCGGCGGCGCGCAGGCAGACCAGGTTCAGTCCCCGCATATAGTCTGCGGCTTCTTCCAGTTCCTTGACTGTATAGTTCTTGCGGATTTTTCCGGTTTTAGAATCGATTATCGCCATTTATCTTTCTCCTCTTTGAGGTTAGAATAAGTGAATATCGTAACAAACTTTGGGACAAAATAAAACCCGCTGAAAGGCGAGTTCTTTTATATTAAGGGCGTTCTTACCCTTTTAATTTAAAATGTATGGAAAATAGGGAACAAAGTCAAGAGCGGCGGGGGGGAAAATGGTTTATTGGTGGTTGGTAGTTAGTGGTTGGTGGTTAGTCTTGAATCGCAGATTAGCGCAGATTTAACGCTGATGACGTTGATAAATCAATTGTGTGCAAGTGTACAGGTGTACAAGTCCCCCTTTTAAGTGTGAAAGTGAGAAAGTGCGAAAGTGTAAAAGTTCCGCGCGGGGAGCTGCCCTTTGAAGTGCCCGCCTGGTCCCCGCACCCGGCGGAATAAGATTCCGCCCTGCAAACGGGCGTTCAATTGAACGCCTTTGCCGGCATTTCTTATTTCTTATATCTTATCTCATATTTCTTATATCTTATATCCATTCTATTTAACCAACATAACCTTCCTCCCCCCCCGCATCCCCCTTTCATCTCCCAGCGAAATAAAATAGACTCCCGAACCATATCGAGCGCCATCCCAATGAATTCTATGCGTGCCTTTTGACATCTTCCCTTCAAACAGCGTCTCCACCCTTTGCCCTAACTGATTATACACCACTACCCGCACCGGCAAAGCCCGCTCCAGCCTCAAGGGAATGGTAGTAATCGCATTGAAGGGATTAGGATAGTTCTGTCCTAAAGCGAAGGCACAAGGCGTAAATCGAGGCTTGTTCACGACTCCGTTTATCTCATTATTTCGCCAGAAACAGACGCCGCCGCACCAATCGCTGACAAATAAATCTAAGTCGCTATCGCTGTCTATGTCATCTAAATATGGTTCTGTTACCGTGAATGATTCTATGCCAAGAAAATGAGGTTCCGATAAAATCAAATTAGGCGAAGTTGCAGTCCCTATATTCTGATAATAATCGAGGTAAGCGTTAAGGCTTTGATAGGGAGCTTGCATGAAATGACCACGCAGTATATCCAAATCACCATCATTATCAATATCGCCAAAACAAACGGGACAGAATTCACCGGTATACTGAGTGTTTAAAAAGTCCGGAGTATTCAACTCAAAACGAGGACGATTAGGCGTTCCTATGTTCTCCCAGAATGTAAGTTGATTGTATAGATGACCCACAAATAAATCCAAATCTCCATCAGCATCGATATCGGCCAAACGCGGCGCCGGCCAAGCATAGTCTATTCCCAGATAGTTACTCGATATCAGAACATAGTTAGGTACTGCTGGTGTTCCATCATTGCTATACAAATATAAACTTGAACTGAACATCGAAGTCCTGCCTATTATCAGATCCAAATCGTTATCACCATCGAGGTCGCCAAATGTCGGACGGCTTTGATAGGCTGCAGTGATATTCTGAAATCGCTCCTCCGTCAATGTAAACTGCGGATTATTAACGGTCCCAATATTACTGAAGTAATTTATGTTACCATCCGTATCCCCTAATAACATATCTTTCAATCCATCATTATCTATATCGACTAAAGAGGGGTAAGGCTTCTTGCCAATATCCATAGTTACAAAGTTCTTGGTCACTAACTGAAACACCGCCGAATCCGGTCGGCCTACATTCTCGTAGAAATCTATATCTCCATGCCGATTGTCTTCCCCCCAGCTCCGCTCCCCCACGAATAAATCGTAATCCCCATCACCATCGATGTCGCAGAAAGCCGGGCTGGCAATGCGCCCTACATTAATGCCTTGATACTGCTGAGAAACTAGGGTGAAATTGTATTGTTGCGGTGTCCCGTCATTGCGATAGAAATGGATATTTCCATTCTCATCACCTAAAAACATATCGTAATCTCCATCCGAGTCGATGTCGGTGAAAGTGGGGATGCAATAATAACCCAAATCTATATTCATAAAATAATCTGTTATTAAAACCATAGATACGCTGTCAGGACTGCCATCATTCCGGTAGAAAGCCATTTTCCCTCTGTTAGATGAAATATATCCAAATCCTATAAACAAATCATAATCGTTATCATTATCTAAATCGACAAAGGCTGGATATTGATCACCAACCAAACTTATATTTTGAAAATACTCAGTAACTAATGAAAAAACAGGATAATTTATTGTCCCAATATTTTGATAATAAAATAGTCTATAATAACCACCAACGATTAAATCTTGATCATTATCATTATCTATATCACAAAATGCAGGACGGCAAGTTCGTTGAGAACGGGGTTCAGGCGGAAATGGCAAATTGACAATAGTATCAGTTTCAAATATAAATCTATGAAAAGAAGAATCCCCAATATTACTATAAAATGACATACGATTCCAATCCGAACCAATGAACAGGTCAAAATCATTATCACCATCAATATCACAAAAAGTTGGCTGAATATAATTATACCCCGTAGTCCAGGGAACTTGACACCTTACACTATCGAAATAAACAGGAATTGTGTTACGTTCCTGCGTAAAGTCCCAGGCGAATACTGAAAACGGCAACAAAAATATAATCAACAATTTTTTCATAACTTGTCTCTATGATTTTTTTTGAGGGCGGGCGGAAAACGCCCGCCCTTACTGAATCCTGAATCCCGTATCCTGAATCCTACTTAATAAACGCCATTTTCTTCAAAGAAGCAAAATATTCTTTTACCTTGAAAACAGCGGTATCGTCAATCCGCGAGCCGTGAATTTTCATCTTAAGTTGCGCGAGGTCGCGAAAGAGATCCTCGAATGAGGGTTTCACCTGTAAAAAACCCCCGTTACGGAAACGGGGGTTCGGACATCGCGGGGCGCCTCCCGCTATTTCACCAATATCATCTTCCTGGTTTCGCTGAAACCGCCGGCGTTGATTTTATAGAAGTAAATACCGGAGGAGAGGTTCGAACCGTCGAAGACAATATCGTGGTAACCCGCCTCCAGATAATTATCGACCAGCGCAGCTACTTCTCGGCCGGTTACATCATAGACCTTGAGCTTGACCCGGACCGCTTCCGGCAGGGCGAAGGTGATATGGGCTATCGGATTGAAGGGGTTGGGATACGGCGTATGCAGGGCGTAGGTTTTAGGCACGGCTTTGCTGTTGAGCAGTTCTATCCCGTCAAAAAATTCTCCGGAGCAAGGCCAGTCCGATGGTGAGCCCAGTCCGCTCCCTGCCTCGCCTCCCAATTTTTCGAAATTGAACCAGTCGCTGTGCCCCACAACCCAGGGATAAGTTCCCACATAGGCTCTGTAGGTATAGATCCCTCCGGGGGCGATTTGCGGGACCTGCTGCGTTAAAGTGCGGGTGCCGGTGGCGGGAGGCATATTGAAGCCGTAGATATTGATGATGGGGACCGCTCCCATCGTGGGTAAAATCACCTGCGACCAGAAATCGATAGTCTGGGTGACGGGAGTGGTGTTTTCAGCGGTGATGTCGAAGGTGAAGGAGCCGCCGTTGGCGGGAATGACTATGGGCGGAATGTGCGGCTCCAGGGTTATTATGACCTCGAAGGAATCGGCGCCCAGCTTCACCAGCCATACGTCTTTACCCCCGGAGCCGTAGGAATCGGTGAATCCTGCGAAGGCGTAGCCCGCGCCCGGGACGATTTGCACGCTGTAAGCCGCTTCTGTTCCGTCTCCGCCCCAGGTTTGACTCCATTCCGGAGTTCCCAGCGAATCGGTCTTTATCAGGTATGCATCGGAAGCGCCCGCACCGTAGGAAGTAGTGGTACCAGCAACAATGTACCCTCCGTCGGAAGTCTGCCGCACCGAATACCCTATATCCGAGCCGGGTCCTCCGAAATCACGGCTCCACATAAAGCCACCCGAAGAGTTGGTCTTAACCAGATACACATCCTCCTGGCCCACGCCGAAGGAAGTGGTGTAACCGGTGATGATGTAACCTCCGTCGGAGGTTTGCCGTACGGAATAACCCTTATCGATACCTGCGCCGCCATAGGTCCAATCGCCCTGCAATTGTCCTGAAGGGTTGGTTTTTATCAGGTACACATCCTCCTGACCGGCGCCGGAGGAGGTGGTGTAGCCGGTGATGATATAGCCGCCGTCCGTAGTCTGCCGCACGCAGCGCCCCGCATCGACGCCCAATCCGCCGAAAGTGTGCAGCCATTGCTGGTTTCCATTGGCGTCGGTTTTATAGAGAATGACCTGGGTGGAATAGATATTATCGGTAAACAGCCCCGTGAAGATGAATCCTCCGTCCGAGGTCTGCTGGACGCTGTAGGCGCATTCCTCGGAGTTGAGGAGTCCGATGGTGGTGTCCCATTGCGCGGTTCCGTTGGCGAGGGTTTTAATGATGTAGATGTCGGTCGGGGCTCCGGCGGAAGGGACTTTAGACCCCGCGATGATGTAGCCGCCGTCAACGGTCTGCTGGATACTGTATCCGATATCGTCAAAATTGCCGCCGTAAGTCCGCAGCATCTCCTGCAGTCCGGCTGAGTTGGTCTTTATCAACAGGACATCCTTGGAACCGAAGGGCGAGGCGTATCCGGTGAGGGCGTATCCTCCGTCAGCCGGGGTGCGGAAGAGGCTTCTGGCTTCATCGTCACCCACGCTGCCGAAAGTCCGGGTCCAGGCGGTGTCCGGGCCGGGATGCGCCGGGGGTTCGGTAATCGAAAAGAGGCTGTCGCTGTTATCCTCGAAGGTCAGACCGGTGTAATAATACCCCATAATCTTGACAAGGCAGGAGTCGGATTCCGGCGGGGTTACGCCGGTTGTCCAGGGCCAACTGACAAAGAATCCGCTCAAGGAATCGTCCAGCGTCTCCCAATCCGTTCCGGCATTACGCGAGAGCAGCACATCGAATCCGATAAAGAGGGGGTCATGGCTCCAGGTGATGGTGGGAGTTTCGCCGGTTTCCCAGCTTTCGCCGCCGTTGGGGTAGGTTACTGTAATCATCGGCGGCGGCGCAGCGGGGATGATGGAGAAGAGGCTGTCGCTGACATCTTCAGCTTGACTGCCGCCATAATGTCCCAATACTTTCACCCGGCAGCTATCGGAGGGGGGAGCGGTAACCCCGTTCCAGGCATAGTTAGTATCGGTTCCGGCTAAGGCTGAAGCTAAGGCTGCCCAGCTCCCCCCGTCGTTTCGGGTGAGCAGGACCTCGAGGCTGTCGAAGCCGGGGTCGAGGGTCCAGGTTATATCGACGGAATCGCCGATAGTCCAGGATTCGCCGCCGTTGGGGTAGGTGAGGGCTACTGTCGGCGCTGGAGGGACAGAATCACCTTCCAGGCGGATGAGGTAGACGTCGCAATCCCCCGCGCCGTAGGAATATGTTGTTCCGGCGATGATGTATCCGTTGTCGGAGGTCTGCTGCAGGCCCGAGCAGGCGTCACTTTCGATGCCGCCAATGGTTTTTGACCATATTCCGTTTCCTGAAGCGTCAACTTCAAGTAAATATGCGTCATATGAACCCGCGCCGAAGGAATTAGTGTTTCCCACAACGACATAGTCACCTTCCGAAGTCTGCCACACATTCAGTCCGTATTCCGTGGAATCGCCGCCAAAGGTCTGCGACCAAAGCTCATTGCCGGAAGCGTCCGTTTTTATCAAATAGATGTCGCTTCCGCCCGCGCCGAAGGATTCGGTGTAGGCGGAGATGATATAGCCTCCGTCAGTTGTCTCCCGGACAACGTAGCCTCCGTCCCCGGAAGCGCCTCCGAAGGTTCGCTCCCAGGTTTCGATGCCTGAGCTATCCGTCTTTATCAGGTAAACATCGTTTTCACCGGCGCCGAAGGACTGAGTGAAGCCGGTAATGATATAGCCTCCGTCGGAGGTCTGCTGGACGCAGTTGGCTAAATCATAGCCGTTTCCGCCATAAGTCCGATGCCAGGTCTCATTCCCGGAAGCGTCCGTTTTAATCAAATAAACGGCTCTAACTGGCACGCCGAAAGAAGTAGTCAATCCTACGGTGATATAGCCCCCGTCCGAGGTCTGCTCGACCCAATTCACCACATCCATGGAACTTCCCCCGAAGGTCCTTGTCCACACCGTATCGCCGTTGGCGTCGGTCTTCACCAAATAAGCGTCTCTGCTGCCCGCGCCGAAAGATTCGGTCCATCCGGAAAAGATATATCCTCCGTCAGATGTCGGACTGGCGTCGGTCCCTTCATCCCAGGCGGGCCCGCCATAGGGCTTAGTCCAGACAGTATCACCGTTGGCGTCTGTTTTTATTCCATAGACATTCCAGCTACCCGGGCCGATGGAACCGGTAATCCCGGCGATGATGAAGCCGCCGTCGGAAGTCTGCCGGACGCTGCCCCCGGTATCATATCCACTCCCCCCATACGTCCTCGTCCACAACGTGTCCGGCCCGCCTTGAACGATGGAGAACATCCCATCGCTTTCATCGAAAGATAGACGACCGTCATAATGCCCGGCTATCCGCACGATACAGCTATCGGAGATGTCCGGCGTGACTCCGTTCCAAATCCAGCTCGTCTCCGTCCCCGGTATGGCGGTCTGCAGAATCTCGTAGCTTCCCCCGTTGTCCCGCGACAGCAGGAGGTCGAACCTTTCGAAGCCTGGGTCTGCGGTCCAGCTTATCGTCTGCGAAGAGCCGATTATCCAGCTTTCGCCGCCGTTAGGGTAGGTGAGCGAAAGGGTTGGCAGGGGCGGCGGGGGCGGTCCTATGGAGTCCCAGGCAAGGCGGATGAGGTAGGCATCATAAGAACCAGCGCCAAACGTCGTTGTATAACCTCCAACAATATATCCCCCATCTAAAGTCTGATCCACGCAAGTGCCACATTCATATCCAGCCCCACCGAAAACACGCATCCAGGAAAAATACCCATTTATATTTGTCTTGAGCACATAGGCATCTCTTGTACCACCATAGGAATGTGTATATCCACTAATAATATATCCTTCATCAAAGCATTGTTGAACACGGCACCCTGATTCGGAATCACCACCTCCATGTGTCCTGGTCCAGAGAGTATCACCGTTAGAATTGGTTTTGATGAGCCAAAGATCGGGCCAAATATTTCCACTGAAAGAATTAGTACTTCCAAGTATTATATAACCTCCATCGGTCGTCTGCTGAACGCAACGAGCAAAATCAATATCGCTTCCGCCGAAAGTTTTAGTCCAAACAGAATCGCCATTCATATCAGTTTTTATTAAATAAACATCATGAATACCAGCGCCAAAAGACTGGGTGCTGCCTGTAACGATATAACCTCCGTCAGTAGTTTGTTGAACGAAATAACCGTTATCTTCAGATGTACCTCCAAAAGTCCGCGTCCATATTGTGTCGCCATTAGTATCAGTTTTAATAAGCCAAACATCCCAATCACCAGCTCCGAAAGACCGAGTGTAGCCGGTAATGATATATCCCCCATCCGTTGTTTGTTGAACACATTTGCCAATATCCGCATTAGTCCCTCCGAAAGTGCGAGTCCAGATTGTATCTCCGTTTGCGTCTGTTTTAATTAAGAATACATCAAATTCCACAGCGCCAAATGAATTAGTTTCTCCAGTGATAACATATCCCCCATCGATGGTTTGACAAACACTGACTCCCCAATCTTGTTCAATTCCTCCATAACTACGAGTCCATAATGTGTCGCCATTGGCGTCAGTTTTTATTAAATAGGCGTCAGGACCACCATGTCCGAATGATCTGCCAATTCCCACGAAGATGTATCCACCGTCTGAAGTCTGCTGTACATCCATTCCTTCTTCACCATCACTCCCCCCATACGTTCTCGTCCACAGCGTGTCCGGCGGCGTTATTACGGAATCCTGATGAAAATAATACGCCCCCATATCCGCCACCGTGCTGTCCGGGTCGAGGGGACTGGCGGGGTCGCCGGCGTCGATGCAGGGGGAATTCGCGGTAAGCCGGAAGGCGGAATCGGGAACGGTGGAGAAGAGGGGGTCGAGGAAGATGTTGGAATAAATATCGCAGGAGTCGCCGTTGGTGTTTACGGTGGTGATGGAACCTAAATTTTGGGGAAGATTTCCACCATAGTTATAGGGATTATTATTGTTAAAATCGCAATATGAAACCGAGTCATTGGCGCCTGGATTATGGAAATAAATCCCACCATAATCAGAAGCTAGATTATCACTAATTATGCAATTTCTAATATCCGGTTCTGAACCATCGGTGATAATAATAGCTCCGCCTTGAGTTGACGAATTATTTCCTACTATCGTGCAATTGTTCACATTAGACGAATCATATCCTAAATATAATCCTCCACCATAATTATTTGCTAAATTCTCAGTAATGATACAATATTCGATAGTAGCTCTAGATTGACTACACCAAATCCCTCCACCATAACCCAAGGAAGAGTTATTGCTAATGTCACAATCTATGATTGAAGCATTGGAACTTACGCAGTAGATTCCGCCACCATACAAGCTTGCTGAGTCTCTATAAAATTTACAGTTTTCAAGAATTGAACTAGATTCAAGTAGAAAGATACCTCCACCCTGACTTCCGGCGGAATTATCAGATATATTATTTTCGAATAATCGAGCATTACTGTAATGGATAAATATACCTGCACCACCGTTCGTTGCATTGTTAAATGCGATTGTATTGTTACTGACGATAGGATTACAATCTGTGGCAATGAAGACACCTCCGCCATCTGTGGCAGTATTCCCAATGATAGAATTATTAGCAATAGCAGGATGAGAATTTACATCACAATATAATCCTCCTCCTTCGCTCACAGCAAGATTATTTCTAATTGTGTTGCGACTAATGATAGGGCTCGAATTAGTGCAGTAAATTGCTCCACCATCGTTGTATGGAAAACTACCGTTGGCTTTTCCATATTCGACCACGCAATATTCGAGGATGGAATTCGTGTCTGCAGAAGTAAAGCGTATTCCGCTCCATCCATTCACTGAATCCAGAGCGGTAAATACAATTGAATCAGAAAACACTCCGGCTGCTTCCAGATATCCATTAATGTCGAAACTGCAATTCCCATCAAAGCGCAAAACCGCCCCGGGCTCGATGACCAGCGAATCCCCGTTCTGCACGGTGATATCGCCCACCACATGATATTCCCCGGCGGTGAGGCTGCCGGAAAGGGAGCCGGAAAGCTGGTTGGGTTGAGTCCCCGATTGGTCGAAGTAATAGCATCCCATATCCGCCACCGTGCTGTCCGGGTCGAGGGGGGAAGCGGGATCGCCCGCGTCGATGCAGGGGGAAGCTGCGGTGAGGCGGAAGGCGGAGTCGCCGGTAACCGCCTGGAACAGGGGGTCGAGGAAGATGTTGAAGTACTGGTCGCAGGAGTCGCCGTTGGCGTTGATGGTGTCGATAACGCCGATGTTTGCAGGTGGGGAGCCGGTGAAATTACCTCCACTATTATTAGACATATCGCAATAACTTACAGATGAGTTTAGAGAATTCTCAAAATAAATCCCTCCAATCCCAATATTATTTCCAAGAATAGTATTTACGATCGAAGGATTTGAATTGACTATTCCAATAGAACCTGAATTTGAATTATTATTGACAATTGTACAATTCTTCACTAAAGGATTAAAACCGTTCCAAAAATAAAATGCACCAAATTCCCCGGAAGTGTTACCAGATATCAAGCAGGATTCTATTATAGCACTTCCCTGATCACCAAATACACCTCCAGCTCCAATTCCTGCAGAATTGTCTATAATTTCACAATTTAAAACCGTAACAAGTCCACTCCATCCCAAATGTAATCCTGCATGAGCACCAGCAGTATTGTTCCGAACAATACAATTTGATATTAGAGATGCAGATCCTGATCCTAATGTTATACCACCTCCACTACCATCTGCCACATTATCCTCAATTATGCAATTAAGTATATAAGGACTTGCGCTCATTTCTCCATGGATTCCCCCACCAATTAGTGCATAATTATTGCTGATAGTACAATTATAAATTGTAGGACTTGAATATATACAAATAATGCCACCACCTCTATCATATGGCCATCCTCCAGCAGCTAAAGCACCATTTATTAAACAAAACCCTAATTTACTTGAGTCGTTAGATGAATCCTCGAAATCAATACCTGCCCAGGCTGAATCCGGATTATTTCGTATGAATTTTATACTATCTGCTTGATTACCAACAGCATAAAGATAGCCATAAACCTCAAATTCGTAGAATCCATCGAATAATAATGCTGCCCCGGGCTCGATTATCAGAGAATCGCCGTTTTGCACAGTAATATCGCCTACCACATGATATTCCCCGGCGGGGAGGACGCCGGAAAGGGAGCCGGAAAGCTGGTTGGGTTGAGTCCCCGATTGGTCGAAGTAATAGCATCCCATATCCGCCACCGTGCTGTCCGGGTCGAGGGGGGAAGCGGGGTCACCGGCGTCGATGCAGGGGGAATTTTCGGTGAGGCGGAAAGCGGAGTCGGGAATGGTGGAGAAGAGCGGGTCGAGGAAGATGTTGAAGTACTGGTCGCAGGAGTCGCCGTTGGCGTTGGTGGTGGAGATGATGCCTAATCCGGTAGGAATGCCGTAACCAAATATATTATTCCCATCATTATTGTGAAAATCACAATATGATACAGTATAATTACCGGCCTGCTGGAAATACAAACCGCCATCATTATTCCCTTCAACAATGGTATTGGTGATTATTGAATTATCACCTTTATTATGAATCCCTCCAACAGTTCCATAGGGGCAGGAATTGCCGGTAATCGTACATTGGTCTATCGTAGCGGCGCATTCACTCAAAATAATTCCTCCGCCGCCATAAGGACCGGAATATAGACTGGTATTTCCCTTGATTAGACAGTAATTTATCTGGGCGCTTTGACGGGCCAAAAAAATACCGCCACCCGAACCCTCCGATGTATTGTTTATGATTGCGCAATGATTGAATGTGGGACTGCAATTATCGCTGTGGATGCCTCCCCCCGAACCGTATTTGTACGCGCTGGATATTGAGCAATATTCTAATATAGAATTGTTGCCGGCATAGTGTAAAGTGATACCTTTCCAGTAGGGGGCGTTTGGGTGGGGATAGAATTTAATACTGTCTGATTCAGCGCCAACCGCAGTTAAAACGCAGGAGGAGCCTATTTCTAATCCATAGTATCCGGTAAAGATGAAATTTGCGCCGGGTGAAATGGTCAGGCTCCCATCCACATATATATCACCGGTTACATAATAATCACCGGCGGTAAGATTTCCGCTTAAAGGTCCTGAAAATAAGGCGGGAGGAGGGACCGGCGCTTGAGGAAAATAAAACAAACCAATCTCTGTTATTGAATTATTCGGATCCAACGGATAGTTATGGTCTCCGGCGTCTATACAAGGTGAGTTCGCCTGTAAGTGATAATCGCCGTTAGCCGGATCGACAAAAAGAGGATTCATTAAAATATTCCTGAACATATCACAGGAATCTCCGTTGGCATTGATGGTGACAATATCCCCGATAAATGTCGGAACGACGCCAAAAATATTCTGCCCGCCATTATTGTATATATCACAGAAGGAGACTGTATATAAACCGGCTTGCTGGAAATACAGACCGCCGTTATTGTTGCCTTCGATGATAGTATTGGTGATAATAGAATTCTCCCCTTTGTTATGGATACCTCCCACAGTTCCGTTAGTACAGGAATTACCGGTTATGATACAGTGGTCTATGAGAGCGGCGCATTCATTCAACATAATTCCTCCGCCGCCATAGGGACCGGAATACAAGCTGGTATTTCCTTTGATCAAACAGTGAGACAATACTGCACTATCCCGTTCTAAATATATACCCCCTCCCGAGCCTTGAGCTGTATTATTATAAATAGTACAGTGTTTGAAAGTGGGACTGCAATTGTCGCTGTGAATTCCGCCGCCGCTACTGCTGTTATAAGCTCCGGTAATCAGGCAGTATTCCATTATGCAACCTTCGCTGGAATAATGGAAATAGATTCCTCCCCAATTAGGAACACCTGAACCGGGATAAAACTTGATGCTGTCTTGTTCGGTACCGGCAGCGGATAAATAAGCCCCACTGATATCGAAAATATAATTGCCCTGAAAAATAAAGCTTACACCAGGTTCTATAATCAACGAATCGGTTACGGAAATATTTCCCACAATATCATATACACCGGCATGGATAGTGCCGGAAAGAGCGCCCGACAATCCCGGTTCCTGATGGAAATAATACGCTCCCATATCGGCTATGGTGCTGTCCGGGTCGAGGGGGGAAGCGGGGTCGCCGGCGTCGATGCAGGGGGAGTTTTCGGTGAGGCGGAAGGCGGAATCGGGAACGGTGGAGAAGAGCGGGTCGAGGAAGATGTTCATATACTGGTCGCAGGAGTCGCCGTTGGCGTTGGTGGTGGAAAGATTGCCAAAACCTGCAGGAGGAGGATTTCCTATTATATTGCCATTTGAATTATTATAGAAATCATTATTTTTAGGATATATGGAACCTGAACCTAACAACCTGATTCCAGCTCCAGTGTTAGAAGAAAATATATTATTTGTTAAAGTATCATTGTATGTGTAATTAAAACATATAGTTCCACTATTATTTGGGTTAGAATTTCCGCTGAAGGTGCAATTATTGACGGTCCAATGACCATAATCACTATAAATACAACTTGAACCGTTTATAGAGGAATTATTGAAGAATAAGCTGTTGTTTATTATACAATTATTGGGATGTGCGCAACAAATTACCGCTCCCTGATTTGTAGATAAGTTATTTCTAAAAACACAGTTACTTATATTGAAGGTGCAATTATTACCGTAGATGATGCTTGCAATACATGTATCATTACAGATTTCGCAGTTTGACATATTTAATGTACAGTTTTGATTGAAACGCATTGCACTACCAGCACCTGGATAATTATTATCAGAAATGGTTGAATGATTTATGTTAAGTATGAAACTTGAAGTTGTCGATATCCCACAAGCATTGCTTCCTGAAATAACAATATACCCATATTCACTGTTATTACTCGATGTTGTATTAAAATTCAATCCGCCCCAGTTTGAATCGGGATGGTTCGGTATGAATAGGATGCTGTCCTGCTCCGTCCCCACAGCGTATAAATACCCGTAAATATCGAATTGGTAATTCCCGTCGAAACGGAGAACCGCCCCGGGCTCGATTATCAGAGAATCGCCATTCTGCACGAAAATATCACCCACCACATGGTATTCCCCGGCGGAAAGAACGCCGGAGAGGTTGCCGGACAATCCCGGCTCATGATGAAAATAATACGCCCCCATATCCGCCACCGTGCTGTCCGGGTCGTTGTACTGCGGGTCAGGATTTCCTGCATCAATACAAGGTGAGTTTTCTGTCAGATAATACGCGCTATCTCCAGTGGTGGAGTAAAACAGCGGGTCGGCGTTGATATTGCCCACCCCGGGCCAGAACTGCCCAATATCTGAGTAAGTAACAACCGCATTCGAACCTGCGCCTTGAGCTATCTGCTCTGGTGAATTATTCCATAGAATGCAGTTTATCAATGAAGGACTGGAAGCGTTACAGTAAAGTCCTCCGCCTGAATTGGCAATGTTATCAACAATGGTGCATTTATTCAGCGTAATACTTACACCGCCAAGGTAAATCCCCCCGCCATTACCCAAAGCTGTGTTCCGGCTGATTTCATTAAGTTCAAAGGTATCGGGAGCTGATGAGCAGAAAATTCCCCCGCCGGTTGCAGCTGAATTTCCATTTATTATATTTGAAATTAAAGTAGGAATAGAATTATTATCGCAGGAAATCCCGCCCCCGCTGCCCAAGCCAACTGAATTTTCTTTGATGGTGTTGCTGATGATGGAGGGTGTGGAATTACCTGTGCAGTGAATCCCGCCGCCAACAGAAGCTCTATTTTCATTGATAATGTTGCTGCTGACAATAGGATTGGATTCATCAGTGCAGCAAATCCCACCGCCGCTATAAGTTGCTGAATCTCCGCAGATGGTGTTACCACTGATTATGGGGCTGGAATAGTTAGTACAGTAAATCCCGCCGCCTTCAATATAAGCCTTATTTTCATTGATGATATTGTTATCGCTAATAATGGGATTTGAATTACCACTACATGAAATCCCACCGCCATAATGGGTTGCTAAATTTGCAATGATAGTGTTGCCGCTTATGATGGGATTGGAGTCGTGGCAGAAAATACCACCGCCGTAATTAGTGGCAAAATTTTCGTAGATTGTGTTGCCGCTGACTATAGGACTGGATTCATTATAGCAGTAAATGCCCCCGCCGTTGTTATTTGCTATATTTGCGCAGATGGTGTTGCCGCTGATTATGGGGCTGGAATTGTCGCAGTGGATGGCTCCCCCATTGCTATCTTGCCCGTCACCGTTAGCCCATCCATTAGTCAAATTGCAATATTTGAGGCTACATACATCAGTTGCATTCAAGAAGCGAATGCCATGCCATCTGTGGCCACCAGGGGGGGAGTATTCGTCAAAACGGATAGAGTCGTTCACAGTGCCAACCGCACTAATCGTTCCCTCCACGATTAACTTGCAATGAACGGAAAAGAGCACTTCCACCCCGGGCATAATGGTCAAACTGGAGTCAGGCGGGATACGCACTTCAGCGGTAACAATCACCGTATCCGCAGACCAGGTTCCATAGACATCGCCGGAAACATAGATTACATCCGCTTGAGCGATGGAAATTACCAAAGTCCCGATTACTATCAAAATTAGAAAAATTTTCTTCATCGGAGTTTCCTCCTCCTTTATGTATCTTATTGTTTATTAATTGCTTATTTTACGCAGGGCGCGGAGACCCTGCGCCACAGTCGAATAATCCGCCGCAGGCGGACAAACCGGCAACGAGCAACGAGTAACCAGCAACGAGAAACGAGCAATGAAGTGTAGGTTAGGGATAAATCCCCCGACAACCATTGCGGGGGGATTAACCCCCATAAGCGCTTAAATAAGCGTATTTGCATGTTTTTGTAAGGGCGAAGCATTTTTGCAAGTGTTTGATATTAATATATGTATATACCCTAAAATGCTTCGCCCCTACTTATTTTATCAACAGCACTTTCCGCGTCCGCTGAAAATCCCCTGCGGTCAGGCGGGCGAAGTACACGCCTGAGGGAAGATTCGACGCGTCCCAAACTATCTGATGCCTTCCGGCGGGATACCACCCCTCCGCCAGCGCTGCGATTTCCCGCCCGGCGATGTCGTAAACCGCCAATCTTAAAAAGCTCGCATCTCGCATCTCGAAACTCGCAACTGTCTTCGCGTTAAAGGGATTGGGGCGGGGCGGGAACAGTTCGATATCATCTGGCGCTGAAGCGGGGCAGGGATTGTCCCCCGGGAACGGTTCGCCGTAACATTTCCATCCTTCGGGGGAGCCCATCGCGCCCGGGCCTTCCGCGCCTAACTTCACAAAGCTGAAGGAATCGGAATCGACGATGACCCAGGGATAGTCCCCGGCGAAAGCCCAGTAGATATAATTCCCCGCCGGAGCGAGGCCCGGGACCTGCTGTCCCAATGACCTTTCGATGGTAAACGCAGGGGGCAGGGGAACATTGGCGCGGGAAAGGATGGGGACCACGAAAGCCTCGACCTTGTGAATCTGGGTCCAGATGTCGACGGTGCGGAAGACTGTGGTATTGTTGGTGATTGCGGCGTCGAATTCGAAGACGCCGCCGGCAGCAGAAATAATAATCGGCGCAGCGCGGGGAGTCAGGCTCACCCGAACCACATTTGCTTTTTCCAGGCGCACCAGCCACACATCCGAGTTTCCGGCGCCGTAGGAATCGGTGAAACCGGAGATGATGTATCCCCCCTCGTTGGTTTGTTCGACGCTGAAACCGGCCTCGTTGCCGTTCCCTCCCAGATACTTGGTCCAATTAAGTTCCCCCCCGGGGTCGGTCTTCATCACCATCGCGTTGTAGGAATCGGTTCCGCCGTAACTGGTGTATCCGGTGATGATGTATCCGCCGTCCGAGGTCTGGCGCACGCTCTGTCCTTCGAAGGAGCCGGGGCCGCCGAATGTTCGGGTCCAAGCAGTGTCCCCCGCCGCATCGGTTTTTATCAGGTAAACATCGATACTGTCATCGGTGATGCCCATAGAGGTGTAACCGGTGATGATATACCCGCCGTCCGAGGTCTGCCGGACGCTGCGCCCTTCATCGGAGCCGTCTCCGCCGAAGGTGCGGGTCCAGACCGTGTCCAGATTAGCGTCGGTCTTAATCAAATAGACATCGAGGGAATCCAGGGGGGAGGCTTGTTTGTATCCGGTAATGATGTATCCGCCGTCGGAAGTCGGTTGGACGCTGCAGCCGCCGTCGGCGCAGCTCCCGCCAAAGCTCCGGGGCTGAACCACCGCGCCTGAACTGTCGATTTTCAGCAGATAGACATCGGATCCGGTGAAAGCGCCGGTGGTCTGTCCGGCGAGGATGAATCCGCCGTCTGAAGTCTGCTGCACGCTGAAGCCCTTATCGTCGAGGTCGTATCCGTAGGTTCTGGTCCACAGCGTGTCGAGGCGGGAATCGGTTCTTACTAAGTAAACATCGGAACCTCCCGCTCCGAACGAGGTCGTATATCCGGTGATGATATATCCTCCGTCCGAGGTCTGCTGGACGCTCATACCTTCGTCAGTCCCCAGCCCGCCGAAAAAGCGCTCCTGCATTGTGGGCGCGCCCGAGGAATCGGTCTTTATCAGGAAAACATTCACCGAGGCGAAGGTGAAGGAACCGGTCATAATATAACCGCCGTCGTCCGTCATTTGAACGCAATGTCCCACATCGAAGCCGTTCCCGCCGAAGGTGCGGGTCCATAATGTGTCCGGCGGCAGAACCTGCGCATAGGTCAGGATGGAGGACACCAGAGTGATTGCTATAATTCCCGAAAGCTTACGCATAGGTTTCTCCCTGTTGAAAGATGCGATGTTAATAAGTCGTGGTGTGAATAATGTCGTGGTATGATTAGCGTAAAGTATTGTACGATGGGTGTTTTACAGTATATAAGTTTTTATGATAATAGTCAAGTAATCCATTAAAACTCCGTAAAATCTCTATTTGCTATCGAACGCTTCCACACCTTCCCAGCCTTCCGGAACGCCCTGAACCACATACTGAGCGGAGCGTTCGAGGTATAATCTGGCGGTCTTGTCCTCGGGATTTGCGTTCAATACCCTTTTGAACAAGCCCACCGAATCGGCGAACTCCCTGGCGAAATAAGTCTTGAGACCGTTCTCGAAATCCGGTTTGGTTTTTATCTTCAAATCGATGATTTTTTCAGCGTCGCCGTCGTAAATTTCATACACGGAGACGGCTTCCTCCTTGCCTTTCACCTGGACTTTGCCCAGGAAACGATAATGATACCGTTCCGGATTCTCCACGCCGTTCAGCGTATGCTCGCTGATGGCGATGGAAGCTCCGAACCGCTTGGTCAATCCCTCAAGACGGGAAGCGAGGTTGACCGCGTCGGAAATCACCGTTCCGTCCATCCTTTCGGAGTCGCCGATGGTTCCCAGCATCAGCTTACCCGCGTTCAGCCCCACCCCGATTTGAAGCGGCAAACCTCCCGCTTTCCGCTGCTCATCATTGTAGGCTTCGACCTGCCGTAAAACATCGATTGAAGCGGTAACCGCGTCTTCGGGCCTCCGGGGGAACAGCGCCATTATGGCGTCGCCGATATACTTGTCGATGAATCCGTTGTGCTTTCTGATGGAGGGAGTAACCCGCTGGAGATACTGATTGAGGAAATCGAAATTTTCTTTGGGGGACATACTTTCCGAAATTTTGGTGAAGGACCGAATATCGGAAAACAGGATTGTCATTTCGCCGTAAACCTGGTCGCCCAGTTCCACGTCGAGAATGGTCTCCCGGCCCAAAGTCCTCAGGAATTCGTGGGGGACGAACCTGCCGTAAGCGGTGTTGATTTTCAGCAAGTTCAAGTGTGTTCTGATGCGCGCCAGCAATTCGCGTTTGGAAAACGGTTTGGCGATGTAGTCATTGGCGCCGGAGGTGAAGCCCTCAATCAAATCCGAGACCTGATTTTTCGCGGTTATCATTATTATCGGCAATTTACTGGGAAGGAATCTCTCCCGGATTTTCTGACAAACTTCGTATCCCGACATTTTCGGCATCATAACATCCAATAAGACCAGGTCGTATCTTTCCCCGTTTATTATCGCTTTTAGCGCCTCTTCGCCGTTCAAAGCCTGGGTAATCGAATAGTTTTCCGGAGCGAGATGGTTCGCCAGCACCTGCTGGTTAATCATTTCGTCGTCAACGATGAGTATTTTATGTCCCCCGACGGTCTTTATTTCAGGATATTGGGCGGGGACAGAATCGATTTCGCCGATTTCACGCACATTCGCGACCTCCTTCGTCCGAGGAACTGCTTCAGGTTTATCCGGGGATATCGGGATGGTGAATGTGAAGGTCGAGCCCTTGCCCATCTCCGATTCCACCCGGATGTCTCCGCCGTGAAGTTCGACCAGTTGTTTGGTGACGGCCAGTCCCAGACCGGTTCCGCCGTATTCCCGGGCGATAGAAGCGTCCACCTGTTCGAACGATTTGAAGATGGCGTCGATTTTATCCTCGGGGATGCCGATTCCGGTATCCGCCACGGATATTTCCACCATCCCGTTCCGCGCTTCGGCGGAAATTGTTATGGAACCCGATTCGGTGAACGTTATCGCATTCCCCACTAAATTATGCATTATCTGCTGGATTCTGTTCTCATCCGCGTCAAGCGGGGGTATGTCCGCTCCTATCTCGTTTTTCAGAGTCAGGTTCTTCCCCGCGGTTAGTGGTTCACTGAGTATGAGGACAACATCCGTAAGCGCTTTAATGTCCACCGGTTTCCTAATAAGCTCCAAATCGCTCGTCTTCAGTTTGGAGAAATCGAGAATGTCGTTGACCAGGTTGGCGAGCCTTTTCCCTGAAGATATGACCATCGAGAGGTTTACCCGCATCTTTACGGAGGGCTTGCCGGCGATGCCGTCAAAGAGCGATTCGGCGATGCCGATGATTCCGTTCAAGGGTGTGCGCAGCTCGTGAGATGTGTTAGCTAAGAATTCATCCTTGAGCTTATCAACCTGACGGAGGCGCTCCGACACCGAGCGCTCCTGCGCCAGTTTCCGCGCTAAAGCTTTGGTTCTCATTCGCACATAGCCGACTATCGCGGCGGCCAAAGCGAGAACATACAGGCTGTACGCCCACCAGGTTTTCCAGGGCGGTGGAGTTACGGTTATAGCAATCGCGGCGCCTTCTTCGTTCCATTTTCCATCGTTGTTGGTACCCTTGACTCTGAAAATGAATTTACCCGAAGGCAGGTTGGTAAAAGTCACAAAATGCCGGTGCCCGATATTATTCCAGTCATCATCGAATCCCTCCATCATATATTTGTACTGATTCAGTGTAGGGATATTGAAACTCAATGAGGAAAAATCAAAGGATACGACCTGTTGTTTATAGGATAATCTTATTTTCCGGGTTTCGCTTATCGACTTCCGGAGCAAATCCCCTTCGCCCAGTTTAACCGATTTATTGAATATCTGGAAATCCGTGATGACTATTGGGGGTTCATAAGTATTGATACTCACACAGTCAGGATAAAAGGAATTGAATCCGTTCACGCCTCCGAAGAACAGCTCTCCCTTACTGCCTTTGTGATAAGCGCCGATATTGAATTCATAACTCTGAAGCCCGTTCTCCACGCGGTAATTGGTGAAAACCGCTTTTTTGGGGTCGAACTTCGACAACCCTTTATTGGAACTTATCCACAGAAAACCCTGGTCGTCCTCCAAAATCCCGTGAATCACTTCGTTAGGAAGGCCGTCCTCAACGCCGTAGCGGGTGAAAGTTCCGCTGGCTTTATCGAACTTGTTCAATCCGCAGCCCTGAGTCCCAATCCAGAGCGCGCCGGTTATGTCTTCGCAGATAGAACTGACCGAATTGCCGCTCAGACTGGAGGCGTCAGCCGGGTTATTTAAATAGTGATGAAACGTCTCATCGCCCCGGTTGAACATATTCAATCCGCCGCCGTCGGCGCCAATCCACAAGGTTCCCGTTATATCTTGATAAATATTAGTGATGATGTCGCCGCTCAAGGCGCTAGTATCGCCGGGATTGTGGGAGTATCTGGTGAACGTTTCAGTATCTCGGTTAAACCTGTTCAATCCTCCATTATAGGTCCCCACCCAAATTGTGTTAGTATTATCTTCAAAAATGGCTAATATCCAATTGCCGCCAATGCTGTTGGGGTCATTGGGGTTATAGACGTAGTGTTTGAAAGTCTTCGTTTTTCTATCGAACCTGTTCAATCCTCCTCGAGCGGTTCCTACCCAGAGGCTCCCTGATTCGTCTTCCAGTATCGAATAAACAGTGTTGTCACGCAGACTCCGGGGATTATTTGGTTCATTCCTATAATGTCGAAAAGTATCCTTATCTCTATCGAAACAGTTGAGACCGCCTTGATAAGTTCCAATCCAGAGAATGCCGGATTTGTCCTCATAGATTGAAAGAACAGAATTATCGTTCAAGCTGTTAGGATTATCAGGCTCTCTTCGGTAATGCTTAAATTTGCTCCTTTCTCTGTCGTACTTATTCACTCCTCCCCCTTCGGTTCCAATCCAGAGAATGCCGGACCGGTCCTGGAATATCGTTCTTATTCTGTTGTTGCTTATACTGGCAGGATTGCCGGGATCGGTTTGGAGAAATGTGAATGACTCAGTCGCGCGGTCGAACCGGTTCAATCCTCCGCCCCAGGTTCCTACCCATAAGATACCCGCGTCATCTTCCAATATGGAAGTGATTATGTTATCGCTCAAGCTCCCCGCTAAATCAGGATTTGCCTGGTAGCGGGTGAACTTACCGGTTTCTCTATCATATCGATTCAATCCACCCCCCCAGGTGCCAATCCAGAGCGCTCCCCCGCTGTCCTCACAAATTGCCCGGACCTTGTCATCACTCAGGCTCCGGTCGTCATCGGGATTGTTCTTGAGGTGAGCAAATTCTCTGGTTTCAGGATTGAGTATATTCAATCCGCCGCCGAGGGTTAATATCCAAAGTGAATTGTTATCATCCTCATGAATGGCGAAGACTATACTCCCGTTCAGACTGGAGGGATCGCCAGAGTCTTCTTGGTAATGGGTAAATACTTCCTTCTCCCGGTCGAAACGGTCCAATCCCTTATCCGTGCCAATCCAGAGATTACCGGAATTATCCTCAAATATTGACCATACATTGTCGCTGCTCAGACTATTAGGTTCGTGCGGATTATGTTTGTAATGAAAGAATCTTTCGGACTCCCTGTCGAATTTGTTGAGCCCTCCGCCTTGAGTACCTACCCACATAATTCCGGATTTGTCTTCGAGAATGACGAAAACCTGATTACTGCTGATACTGGTGGTGTCGGAAGGATGGCGCCGATAGATTTTAAAATTGTATCCATCGTATCTGTTGAGCCCGTCTTGAGTCCCAAACCAGATGAAACCTCTGCTGTCCTGGTGAATGCAATGCACGGAATTTTGGGAAAGCCCGTCCGCAATGGTAATGTGGTCGAAGTCCATTCTGCTGTTTTGAGCGCAAAGCTCCTCGGGAATCATCGACGCTGCGAGGAAGGCGAAGACAAATATAACCCTGATGGAGCTGAGAAGGATTTTGATACATAAGGAACGTTTTGAATTTGAATTGGAAATCACAATGCGTTCCCCTCAGGTTTTGGAAACACTGAATGATGGAAAATTATTATAAAGGAAGGACAGCTAATCGGAGTGTGTCGGATACTGCCGAACCATAAGAAAACCTCCCCTGCATTCGATAAACCCAAATAGATAGTCTATTATCGCGACCATCGCACAATTTGGATGAAAATGTTGCCGGTTGCTCGTTCGGTCTGCATTCCTCCGCGGGAGCGTGGGAAAGAGAAAAATTCACGGTTCGCGGGATACGCCATTGTTATTATCAGATTAAATGTCAGGTCTCCGCTTCGCTAAAGACATGACATAACGCAGCTCTGACGGATGCGGTAACTCGTCACACCGGAGTCTTCGACTTGAAGACTTGTTGACTTGATGACTTACTCTCAAGGTAATATTACAGAATTTAGGCAAAAAGTCAAGATATACCTAATGGTTGAGGAATTCGCGATTCATAATAATTTATAGCTGGGATAAAAAAAGCCCCGAGCACTCGGGGCTTTCACTTGTGTTTTCTGTAAAGATTATTTGACCAATATAATTTTCTGCGTATCAGTGAAACCTCCCGCCTCAAACCTCACCAGGTAAACGCCGCTGGCAAGTCCGGCGCCGTTGAAAACAGCGCTGTGACGTCCGGCGGGCATTTCACCGTCGACCAATGTCGCGACTTCCCGGCCTGTCAT
This sequence comes from uncultured bacterium, assembly GCA_964421875.1. GTDB lineage: Bacteria > Electryoneota > Tariuqbacteria > Tariuqbacterales > Tariuqbacteraceae > CAYQZD01. Next base: position 1,869 of record CAYQZD010000040.1, on the reverse strand, counting down.
ATCGAACACTGTCAGCAGAACCTTGCCCGCTTCCGGCAGTGTGAAGGTGATGGAGGTTGTGGGATTGAAGGGGTTGGGAGAGGAATTGAGAATTAAGAATTGAGAACTGAGAATTGAGAATTCGTTATAGTCGTCCCAGCCATAGCAAGCCCAGCCTTGATGGTGATTCGGCGTTGCGTCCCCGGCGGACTTTTCGAAAGTGAACCGGTCTGAGACTGTAACCGAATCGGGGTACATCCCCGCATTGCCGATATACGTATAGTTACCAGCAGGCGCTCCGCCGGGAACAAACTGCGTGACAGCGCGCGTAATAACCTGACCCGGCGCAATCGAAAGATTGCTGCGGAGTATCAAAGGTTCAAACACCGTCCCGCCGGGCAGGATGGTTTCGGTCCAGGCGTCGAAACTGAGAGCAATAGTGTCGGTGTTCTCAATCTCGGCGGTGAAGGCGAAAACACCCCCGCCTGAAGGGATCACTATCGGCGGATTGAGGGGAGTCAGAATCAGGTTTAGACCGTATAAAGGTCCGGGAAAATCCATCCCCATATAAGCGTAATCGTAGATGGAGCCGCGATAGTAACCTCCGGCGCTGATAACCATCCCATTACCCACCCAGCGGGCGGAATGCAGCCCGGTGAAATCGGGCTGAGGAATTCTCCCGTCAACCAGCCAACTGTTATCGAGGGGATTATAAATCTGGACCACTATACACGAGTTATAACTTCCTGCGCCGGTGGCGCCCCCCACCGCAATAATATAATCATCATTGTAGGTCAGGTTGAACATCGGCATCATAATCTGCACCGGGGTGTGCGCTTTATCGGTCCAGGAGTTGGTGGCGGGATCATATTCCCGGTTGAAACTACTGCCATTACCTCCACCGACCAGATAGAATTTGCCGCGCACAAATGCGCCTCCGCCATAATATTCGTTAAAAATCAGACTGGCGATGGGGCTCCAGACATCGTTAGCAATATCGTATTTGAAAGCCTCTGTAGCGCCCGGACTCCCGCCGGCGGCGTAGATGAAATTCCCGCCGTCCCAGGCGGCGGCGATACCGCAGCGCGCCGCGGGATAACTCGCAACCTGCGACCAATCCCCCAGGGGGCCTCCGCCGGTGGGGACGAACTTTTGGGTTTCTGCGCCGTAGCCCAGGCTGTCGTACCGGCCTATCAGGTAAATCGCGTCATTGGTAGTCACGCCGCACCAATTATCGTTTCCCAGCGGAGGCGGCGTGGACTGCTCCCACTGTTCGGTGGTCAGGTTAAACGCCAGCCCCAGCGGCTGCGAAGGATGCCCGAAAATGTAGAAATAGTTGCCCAACACTCCGCTTCCTGCCCGGCAGGTCGGCTGTGGCATCGAAGGCAGTGAGCGCCATGAAACTGGGTCCGCATTTCCGCTGCCGGGCAAACCGCAGTCTTCATCGAAATTGAAAGCCTGCGCATTAATACCATTTGAAGCCACAGCGCTTATGACGATTACCAGTAAAAATGCAAAGAACGGCTTTTTCAATGCTCCTCCTAAATAATCTTTGTTGACTCTAGGGAAAGCTATCTCTGATATAGCTGTTCTCTAATCATAGTCATCAATGTGAAAAGCTGAAAAAAAGAGGGATTAAACACCTGTTTTGATAAGGTTCTTCAACTGTTGCCTTAAAATATCGATATAAAAGCTTAAAGTCAAGTTGTTATGCATTCCCACGCCGGAGCGTGGGAACGAGAAAAATTCACAACTCGCGGATTACGCAGCCGCTATTTTCAAGGTAAACCATCATTCGATGGATTCTCTTCGCAAACCATCGCACCACCAAGAATGAAAATTATCGGCTAGCGTATAGATACTGCCGTTATTTTCAGGATAAAAAGGAGT